>CAJTJT010000007.1 GCA_910576915.1 uncultured Elusimicrobiales bacterium | reverse complement strand
AATGAATCCCCCTTTACTTGGAATTATTCCCATGTTATCAAAAAAAAAAAACGAATCAAGCCCTTTACTGAAAACAGCATTAGACGGGCGGCCGATACCGAAATGATAAACAAACATGCCGTATAGAATAACATTACCCCGCATTGGCTGATTTTTCAATTTTGCGGCTTATTTGCGCCGCAAGTTGCCCGAGGAAGTACTGCTAGGTACGCCGAGTGGCAAGTCGGCTCAAAGAAGCCCAAAAGTGGAAAATGGTTGCCTGAATAAGCAACAACGGATAAGAAATTTCTTTCTTATCCGTTGTGCGTCAAGCGAAAGATAAGTACAGCTGTTCCCTACAGTATTTCGAGCGGGGCAAATTTAAGCATAAACGTCCGGCGAACGCCGTTACCAAACACCACTGTAATTTTTGCACTGTCGCCGGAACCGGCAATCTGCACGATTTTGCCCTGCCCGAACACGCCGTGCTTAACCATACCGCCTACGGCCACGCCGTCGGCGTTTTTTTCGGCCGGAGCGGAGCTTTGCGGTTTGGACGAGGAAGAGGACGAACCGGAAGGCGCATACCCGCCGGAACGCGGCGCGGCGGACGGTCTGTTAAACGACGGCTTGGCATACAGCGAACCCAAGCCGGAAGAACCGTACGACGAGGACGTATAATCCAAATCGTCGTTCTCAATTTCGTAGCCGTCTTGGTCATATTTCTTTTGAAAGCGGCTCTTGCTGGCGTACCCTTCAAAAGTTTGGTAGCGGTTGCTGTTGCCGCCGAAATTATTTTTGCCGCGGGAATATCCGCCGCCGTAATTGCCGCCGCGGTACGGGCCCGAAGCCCCCGCGCCGTACAAGCCGTATTTGGACTGGTAGTCCGTATAGCGCGGCTGGGAAGATTCGCGCACTTCGTTTTCATCCAACAGTCCGCTCTCAAACAAAAAGCGCGAAGGCAAATTGTTCTGCAGCTGGCCGAATTTGCGGCGGGCCTGCGAATACGTCAAATATAACCGCTTGCGCGCGCGCGTCATCGCCACGTAACAAAGGCGGCGTTCTTCTTCCAGCTCGTCCTCGTTGTCGCGCGAAATGGGGAATAAATTTTCTTCAAGGCCGGTAACGAACACGTCGTCAAACTCAAGCCCTTTGGCAAGGTGCACCGTCATCAGCGTTACCGCGCCGCCTTCGCCCGCGTTGGAATCGTCCTCGCCGGACAAAAGCGAAATTTCCTGTAAGAAATCGGCCACGGACGGCTCTTTTTCGCCTTTTTTGCAGCGGTCCTCGTACTCTTTTACGGCGTTGATAAGCGCGTCCAAGTTCTGTAGGCGGGATTCGGCCTCGGGGTCTTTTTCCATTTCGGCTTTGACCGCGTCCATATAGCCGGACTCCACCAAAATTTTGTGAAAAATATCCGCCGGGTCCGTCAGCAGCATATCGCCGCGCCAGTTTTCAAACAACTGCACCAGTTTGACGGCCGCCTTGCATGCGATGGAACTTAATCCCGGCACATACGCGGCTTTTTTAAGCGCGTCGTACAAAGACAGATGATTCTCTTCCGCATACGCCATCAAACGGTCCTGCGCCACTTTGCCCAGGCCGCGCGAAGGCGTGTTGATAATACGCAAGAGGCTTACGTTATCGGCCGGATTCACAAGCATGCGCGCGTAGCACATAATGTCTTTAATTTCCTTACGGTCATAGAAGCGCACGGTGCCGACCAGGCGGTACGGAATCTGGTAACGACGGAAAGTTTCTTCGAAATTACGGCTCTGCGCGTTGGTGCGGTAGAAAACGGCCACGTCTTTTAGGCTGATGCCGTCCTCGTCCACCAAGTTTTTGATGTTTTGGCTGACCCAGCGGGCTTCTTCGCCTTCGGAGTAGGCTTCGCGCACGACGATCGGGTCGCCGGATTCTTTATCGGTAAACAAACTTTTTTCTTTGCGTTTTTTGTTTTTGGTAATCAGTTTGTTGGACGCGTCCAAAATTACTTTGGTGGAGCGGTAGTTCTGCTCGAGCGTAATAGTTTTGGTGTCTTGGAAGTCTTTTTCAAACTCTAGAATGTTGCGGATGTTCGCACCGCGCCACGAGTAAATGCTCTGGTCCGGATCCCCCACCACGCACAGCTTGCGGTTTTTGGCGGCCAGCATTTTGGTAATTAAGTATTGGGTATGGTTGGTGTCCTGGTACTCGTCCACCAAAATATACTGGAAAAATTCCTGATAGTAGGAGCGGATATCTTCGTGGTCGCGCAGTAAAACGACGGTTTTTACCAAAAGGTCCCCAAAATCGAGCGCGCCCGCTTCTTTGAGTTTCTGCTCGTAACGGCGGTACACTTCGGCGATGCGGATTTTAAAATCCAGCCCGCTGGCCGTGGCACTTTGCATCATGGTATCGGGCGAAACCATATCATCTTTGGCGCGGGAAATCTGGCTGACGATTTGGCTGATTTCTTTTTTGGGGTCCTTAATCCCCATCTGTTCCAAAATAAGGCTGACAACTTTCTTTTGGTCCGAATCGTCGTAAATGGCAAAATCGCGCGACAGGCCGAGCGCCCCCGCGTGCTGCCTGAGAATACGCACGCCAAACGAGTGGAATGTATGAATCCACACGCGGCTGCCCGCGCCGGGGACGAGCGCTTCCACGCGTTCGCGCATTTCCTGCGCGGCTTTATTGGTAAACGTAACGGCCAAAATGCGGGACGGATTGCAGCCGTCCGCAATCAGCTTGGCGATTTTGGTGGTCAGCGTTTTGGTTTTGCCCGTTCCGGCCCCGGCCACGATAAGGCACGGGCCTTCGTTATAATTGACGGCTTCCAGCTGCTGGGGATTTAACGATTTTAAAGAGTCTTCTAAAGTCATAATTTAAACCTTGTATACTTTCACGCTTAACCAGGATTTCCCCAGCGAAGCCTGTTTTTCGGAGGATTCCAATGCGGCAAAATAAAGCGTATTTACCAGGATACCCGTCACCCAGTAACACGCCCCCGCAAGAAGTAAAATAAAACGCAGTTCAAAACCCAAAAACCGCAATACGGCGCTTACGCAAGCAACGGCCGCCAACACCAAAACCCGCAACAAAATATAATCCGTTGCGTACGCGGCGGCCAACCGCCAAAAAGACGCTTTTTTCATCGCTTATTTCAGTTTTAACTGCACAAACGTTTCGATATGGTCGCTGTGCGGGAAGAAATCAAACGCTTCCACGTGCAGAATTTCGTAATGCTGGGTGAGGATTTTGAGGTCGTTTGCCAGCGTGACGGGATTGCACGAAATATACAGTACGTTTTCCACGCCCGATTCGGCCACCGCTTTGGCCGCGCGCGGGTGCATACCGCCGCGGGGCGGGTCCAGAATAATCAGCGCGTCTTTGCGTTCGATGGGCTGTTCTTTGACGAAATCTTCCACCTTGGCGCAGAAAAACTGCACGTTGCAAACGGTGTTTAGTTTGGCGTTTTCGATACCGTTGTAAATGGCGGGCGCAACGCTTTCCACGCACACGCTTTTTTCGCACAAGTCCGCACAGGACAAGGAAAAACTGCCCGCGCCGCCGTACAAATCATAAATGCGTTTGGGCGCGATTTTTTTGACGATACCCCGCACGCGGGAGTACATTTTTTGCGCCGTTTTGGTGTTGGTTTGGAAAAACGACTGCGGGGAAAGTTTAAATGTCACCTCGCGCACCGTTTTGCCCGATTCGTCCGTCAATATAATTTTTTCAAAAATATGGTCTTTGCCCTTTAGCACGCGCAGACTTTCCGGCGCAGCCGTATCGGCGAGCCCGTTGTTGACGGCCGCCATAATGTTAGCGTTTGGCAGTACGCTCTCTACGGCCGCTACAAAAGTTTTTTCGTTGAAATCGTCCGTCACGAACAGCACCACGATTTCTTCCCCCGTGTTTTTGCCTTCGCGCAGCATCAGGTGGCGCAAAACGCCGGTGTGTTTGCGTTGGTCGTAATATTCCAAATTTTCTTGTTTCGCCCAGGCGCGAAGCGCGGCCAAAAGCGGGACCAGTTTTTCGTTAAACAGCGCACATTCTTCGATATCCACGGCGCGGTCCCAGCGGCCTTTGAGTTTAAAACCCAGCGTCTGCTCAAACTCCAGCGGGCGGGTTTTGTTGGCGGGGTCTTTTTTATTGTAATCGTCGCGCCATTTGACTTGGTGGCAAAACCCGAGTTCCACTTTGTTGCGGAAATTTCTCGGTTCGTCCGTCACCGTTACGGGAATTTCTTCCGTCCAGAAATCTTTTAAAATTTCCTGAAGTTTGGCGCGTTTTTTGGCCACCTGTTCTTCGTAAGACAGGTTGAGTAGCGAGCAGCCGCCGCAAACGCCGAAATGTTTACAGATAATGTTAGGCATTGATTTTAAACAGGCAAACGTCGCCGTCCTTTACAATATAATCTTTGCCTTCGGAGCGGATAAGGCCGTGCTCTTTTAAGGACTTTTCGTCGCCGTATTTGACGAGGTCGTCAAACGTGTACACGTCGGCGCGGATGAATTTCTTTTCAAAATCGCTGTGGATTTTGCCCGCCGCCTGCGGCGCGGAACAACCCACGGGGATCAGCCAGCTGCGGACTTCCACCTCTTCCCCCGCCGTAAAATACGTGCACAGGTTTAAGAGTTTCATCCCTTCACGCACCACTTTTTCAAGACCCGTGTAGTCGTTGCCCGTTTCGGCCAGAAAAGCGTGTTTTTCTTCTTCGGAAAATTCGGCGATGTCGGCCTCGAATTTAACGCACAGCTCCACAAACCCCGCGCCGTTTTCTTTGGCGAACGCGGCCACTTTTTCGGCATTGGCCACGTTGCGGGTTTCGGAATTATTGCCCACGTACAGGACGGGTTTGGCCGTCAAAAACTGGTATTCTTTTAACTCTTCCGGCTCAAGCCCCAGCGAGCTGACGGGTTTGCCGTTTTCCAGTGCGGATTTAATTTCCTTCATGCGTTCCCACGCGGCGACGGCGTCTTTCTTGCCGCTTTTGGCGTTGGAGCCCAAGCGGTCGCAGATTTTGGTCGCACTTTCGAGGTCGGCCAGCATCAGTTCGGTATTGATGATATCAATATCGCGCAAGGGGTCGACGGAGTTCATCACGTGGGTGACGTTATCATCGTCAAACAGACGCACGACGTGGATAATGGCGTCCACTTCGCGGATGTTGGCTAAAAATTTATTGCCGAGGCCTTCGCCCTGGCTCGCGCCTTTGACGATACCCGCGATATCCACAAATTTAATGAAAGCGGCCGTTTTCTTAGGAGGTTTAAACATTTCAAACAGTTTATCCAGCCGTTTGTCCGGTATGGGGACGATTCCCACGTTGGGTTCGATGGTACAGAACGGATAGTTGCTGGCTTCCGCACCCGCGCAGGTAAGCGCGTTAAAAAGGGTGGATTTGCCCACGTTGGGCAAGCCTACGATGCCGATTTCCATATAGTAATACTCCTTGGGATATGATAAAAAGCGGATATTTATTATATTTTAGCATTTTAGCCCCGTTCCTACATATAATAAAGCCCGGGCGTTTACCCGGGCTCAAAAATCATAAAAAAAGATCCTACAACCGGTAGTGCATTACGCCTTGGCCGTTGTCAAACGGATCTTTTCCTCCCATTGACACGCACAAATTCGCCGCTGTTTGGTTTCCGCTCTTTGCCAGACAAAAACGCTGCCCATCCCTGACGCCGTCCAACAAAACGCGATACCCTATATAGTGGGAAGCCGTTTCTGCGCCACGGCTGCACAGGACAGAATCTATCGCATGTTCCCCCATATATAAATGGCAGCGATAATCATTAACAGAAACATCTTTTTTATTTGCCGACAATGTACCGGGCAGCGTAATATCCAAATCTTCCAGCGAAGTGGGGTAAGACCCGTTCGCCATCTTATACAGCATCGCGCCTTTTGCCGCGGCATCCGCCAACGCCATCGCCTGTACATACCGGCTCTTAGATACCGCCTTTTGGTATTGCGGCAGCGCCACGGACGCCAAAATACCGATGATTAAGACAACAACTAATAATTCTATTAACGTAAAACCGCGTTTTGTCATTCCCGGGCACCGCACGGTGAACCGGGAATCCAGATTTAAATAAGGTTTACGACTTCTATGAAACGGCCTAGATTCCGAATCTGGCGGCGCGCAGCGTGCCGGAATGACGACTTTTTGACACATGGGACATATCCCCCTTACTTGGAATTATCCCCATGGTATCAAAAAAAAAAACGAATCAAGGCCTTCAAAAAAGGACAATTCCACGACGATGTCCAATTTGGTAATTAATATGATAAAATAAGAATATAAGTCCCGTTCGTCTAGTGGTCCAGGACGCCGCCCTCTCAAGGCGGAGATCACGAGTTCGAATCTCGTACGGGACGTTTTTTTATATCTCCGTCCGGCCACCGGGCGGACAAAGGGGGTTGTATGGAATTAACGACGTTGCAGACGGTGTTATTATCGTCGCTGATTGCGGTAGTGCTGTTTTTGCCGCTGACCGTCCACAAAGTGGAAGAGAACCTGGAAGCGTTCCTGTTTTTGTGCGGTGCGTTTGCCGTAACCGTATCGAAAATGTGGAGCGGGCACCTGGTGCTGACCGCGCTTGAGGACCCGATCAAAATCACGCTGGCCGTGCTTATCGCGGGGCTTTTATTCCGCAAGTTTAACAAAAACATTCAGCATTTGACGCATTGGGCCGTTAAAAAAATCGGCCTGCGCTGGACGCTGTTTTTAATCGTATTTCTGCTGGGAATTACCTCCAGCTTGATTACGGCCATCATCGCCGCGCTTATTTTGGCCGAAGTGGCCGTCATGCTGCCGCTGGAACGCAAAGGGCGCATTAAACTCGTCACGTTTTCGTGTTTCTCCATCGGCATGGGCGCAGTGCTGACCTCCATCGGCGAGCCGCTGGGTACCGTGGTGCTCTCCAAACTGGCGGGTGAACCGCATAACGCCGATTTCTTCTTTTTAATCGACCATTTGGGCTGGTTTGTACTCGGCGGTATTTTGTTTATGTCCGGCATGGCCAGTTCGCTTCGCGAATGCCCCATCTGCCACGCTCCCGGCGTAAAAGAAGGCGCGGACGAACACTCCGTCAAAAGCATTGTCGTGCGCGCGGCCAAAGTGTATTTGTTCGTAATGGCGCTTGTGTTCTTGGGCGACGGCTTAAAACCGCTTGCCATGCAGACCATTTCGCACCTGTCGGCCAACTGGCTGTACTGGATTAACATGCTCTCCGCAGTCCTGGACAACGCCACCCTGGCCGCCATCGAAGTAACGCCGGACATCAGCACCCGCACGCTGACGTTCCTGTTAATGAGCTTAATCGTTTCCGGCGGCATGCTGATTCCGGGCAACATTCCCAACATCATCTGCGCCAGCAAACTGGGTATCAAAAGCAAAGAATGGGCCAAAGCCGCTTTCGGCCTGGGCCTTGCGCTGATGATTGCGTACTTCGTTATTTTAAGCGCGGTCCTTTAAACAGACGCTCTTTTTACAAAATCCGCTTTCCCGGACGGGAAGGCGGATTTTTTCTACTCCATTTTTCCATACAGTAAAAACTCCGAATTTTATATAATCTGAATATATATTTTGACAGGGGAGAAATTGAATGAAAATCCATTCCTTTAACGTACAGCCCAACCTGCCCGAAAACATCAAGTTTTTGGAAGAGTTGGCCAATGACATGTGGTTCACCTGGAACTGGCAGGCCATCCTGCTTTTTGTGCAGGTAGACCCCAAACTGTGGACCGCCGCCAAACGCAACCCGAAATGGTTTTTGGGCTGTGTACCGCAAAAACGCTTTGAAGAACTCAGCAAAGACGAAACCTTCGTCAACAATTTAAACCAAGTTAAAGAAGCCTACTACAACTACAAAAACAATCCGCACACCTGGTATCAGGAACACCGCCGCGAAAACGGCAACCTGCTGGCGGCGTATTTCTCGATGGAATACGGTATCGGCGAAGGACTGCCGATTTATTCCGGCGGCCTGGGGATGCTCGCGGGCGACCACATGAAATCCGCCAGCGACCTGGGGATGCCGATTATCGGCGTAGGCCTTTTCTACAAACAAGGTTACGTACAGCAGGTGCTCAACCGCGAAGGCTGGCAAAACGAAGAATACCCGGATAACGACTGGGCCCACATGCCCGTCACCCGCGTGACCGACGCCAACGGCAACGAAATCACCGTAGACATTCCGCTCGGCGCGGAAACCGTCAAAGCCTGCATCTGGCGCGTACCCGTAGGCCGCACCTCCCTTTATCTGTTAGATACCAACCTGCAGGAAAACACTCCCGCCCAGCGCGCCATTACCGAAAAACTTTACGGCGGCGACCGCGAAAACCGCATCCGCCAAGAAGTGGTTTTGGGTATCGGCGGCGTAAAAGCCCTGCAGGCCATGGGCATTAAACCCACCGTTTTCCACATTAACGAAGGGCACAGCGCGTTCCTGGTTTTCCAGCGCATTATCGACATTATGAACGAAAAACACCTTTCGTTCGCCGAAGCGCGCGAAATCGTATGGGCGTCCTCCGTATTTACCACGCACACGCCCGTCATCGCCGGCAACGAACATTTCGACCCCGCCCTCGTACGCAAATATATGCAAAGCTATGCGGACCAAATGCACATCTCCTGGGATGAATTTTTGGCCCTGGGCAAAGAAACGCCCGAATCGGCCACCTACTGCATGACGGTCGTTGCGCTGCGTTTGTCCGCCTTCTGCAACGGCGTGGCCAAACTGCACGGCCTCGTCAGCCGCGAAATGTGGCACAACCTCTGGCCGAATCTGCCCGTAAGCGAAGTGCCGATAACCAGCATTACCAACGGGATTCACAGCTCGTCCTGGATTTCGCACGAACTTAACGAACTGTACCGCAAATACCTGTTCAATAACGACCAGCGCGGCGAAATTGACCCTTCCGATACCGAAGCCTGGGCCAAAATGGATAACATCCCCAACGAAGAATTATGGAAAATTCACTCCGTGCGCAAAAACAAACTCATCGACCTGGTGCAAAACCGCTTGAAACGCCAGCTGACCCGCCAGGGCTTTGATTTGATGACCGTCAAGAAAAACAGCAAAGTGCTCCGCCCCGACGTGCTGACCATCGGTTTTGCGCGCCGCTTTGCCACGTACAAACGCGCGACGCTGCTCTTTAAAGATTTAAACCGCCTCGACAAAATCGTCAACAACCCTACCCGCCCCGTGCAATTTGTATTTGCCGGTAAAGCGCACCCGGCCGACACGGCGGGTAAAGAGTTCATTAAACTCATCGTGGGCCTTACGCAAAACGATCCGCGCTTTAAAGGCAAAATCGTCTTCGTGGAAGACTACAACATGAATACCGCCCGCTACATGGTGCAGGGTGTGGACGTATGGCTCAACAACCCCATGCGCCCGATGGAAGCCAGCGGCACCAGCGGTATGAAAGCGGCTTTAAACGGCGCGCTTGCGCTCTCCGTGCTCGACGGCTGGTGGGACGAAGTCGGCCCGTGCGATTTCGGCTGGTCCATCGGCGGCCCGGAAAACTACAAATCCGCCGAAGAACGCGATGCGGTGGAATCCGAATCCCTGTACAGCATTATCGAACAGGAAATCGCCCCGGCGTACTATGCCAAGGACGAAAACGGTCTGTCCGCCACGTGGCTCAATTTGATGAAAGAATCCGTCAAACACATCGCGCCCGTATTCAACACCAACCGCATGGTAAAAGAATACTACGAACGCTTCTACATCCCGGCCAATAACTACGGCATGATTCTGCAGGAAGAAGGCAAAGCGCAAGCCGTCGCCCAGTGGAGAAGCAGAATCGCCGAAAACTGGTACCGCGTCAGCGCGACCGACGCCACCCCCCAGCCCGAAAAAGCCATTTTAATGGGCGACAAGGTGAACTTTAAAGCCCGCGTACAACTGGGCAATTTGGCGCCGGAAGACATCCAGGTGGAACTGTACCTCGGCCAGCGCGGGACGCTCGGCGGCATCGTGAAAGAAGACGCCATCGACATGAACTGCACCGGCAAAGACGGCGAAGCGTATACGTACGAAGTGTCCATGTCGCCGCTTAACAGCGGCCGGCAGGATTACGCAATGCGTATCCTCCCCGCCAATAAAGACATCCCCAACGTGCTGACGCCGCTGTTCATCCGCTGGGAAGAGTAATCTTCGTCCTTTTCTGGAAACAGAAAAGGACCAAAAGATTTGCAGCCGTAAAACAAAAATGAACAGCCGGAAGGGTATTTTTTAAACTCGCTACGCTCAAACATAAAAAATACATTTACCTTCCGGCTTGTTCATTTTAAAACGTTTTAATGGCTGCATTAAACAGCAGAACGGCTTTCTAAACGTTTTAGTGATTGCCGGAAACAGCCTTTAGTGTCGTCATTCCGGGACGCTGCGCGCCGCCGGATACGGAATGACAAATAGGTAACATCTGAAAATTTTGCGAAGTAAATTATATTATTGTACGTTTTTGTGTGTAGTTTGCGGTTTTGCCCAAGAGCCGCGTACGTCGAAGAACGGGAGCGAAGCGACTCTCGGTACGCAAACGAGGGAAAACCTCAAAATGCACCAAAAACGGAAAATCGAACCATACTAAATTATGCTCAATATCGTACTCGTAAACCCCGAAATCCCCTTTAACACCGGCAACATCGGCCGCTCGTGCGTCGCCACCGGCACGCGGCTGCACCTAGTCGGCAAACTGGGCTTTAAGATTGCTTCCAAAGAAATCCGCCGCTCGGGCCTGGACTATTGGCCGAACCTGGACTACCGCCGCCACGAAACGTGGGAAGAATTCTTAAACGCAGAAAATCCCGAAGAAAATAAAATGTTTTTCCTTTCCACTAAAGGAACCCCAGCGTATTGGGACGCGCAAATCCCAGACGGAGCATACCTTGTCTTCGGCGCGGAATCGTGCGGACTGCCTAAAGACTTTTACGAACGCTACAAAAGCCGTCTGTTTACCATTCCGATGACGGGCCCCGTGCGCTCGCTTAATTTGTCTTCCTCGGCCGCCATCGTACTTTTTGAAGCGCTTCGCCAAAACCGCACCAAATAAATCTTGCGATAAAAAAACCCGCCTCCGAAGAAGCGGGTTTTTTATATTCCACAGCGGATTACTTAGTAAAATCCATTTTGTATTTGCTGCCGTCTTTTTCAAAACCGACGTTCTCGCAAATTTTAGCGGCATCCGTTCCATAGCACTCGATCGACTGTAACTCTCCAAAAGAGTTATAGGCCATTAAACTATAACTGTCCCCCCCGTCACGAGTCAGTGAAATACTTATAGACTGACCGCTTGAAGCAATAATCGCCGGAGCGGTAAAAGATACGGCCTTGGTAAAATCCCCGCGCAGTTTTCCGTTTTCCTGCAGGGCGGGGCGGTCGGGATATTCATTCCCGTTGATAATATACGCGGCGTTTACGGCTTCGCTGGCAGCGCGCAGGTTATTAACGGCTTCCAACACGCGGCCGCGTTCCATGGACGAATAATACTTCGGCAGCGCTACCGTCACCAGCACCCCGACAAGCACCATCACAATCAGCAACTCAATTAACGTAAAACCCTTTTTCATAATACCTCCTAAAGATACTTTATTATATAAATTTGCCCCCGTTTTTAACAGTACGGGCGTTTTTATTTTATAGAATATCCGTATGAACGCCAAAAAGCTGTTTTGGATTCTGTTTCTGCTAAACCTGCTTAATTATATCGACAGGCAGGTGCTCTATTCCGTTTTTCCGCTTTTACAGCAAGATTTAAAGCTGACGGACCTGCAGCTCGGCTCCCTGGCCTCGGCTTTCATGCTGGTATACATGTGCTGTGCGCCGTTCATCGGCTTTTGGGCGGACCGCGCGCCCCGGCAAAAATTAGTGTCCGCCAGCGCCTTCGTCTGGAGCGCCGCCACCTTGTTGTGCGCCGCCGCCGGAAACTACGCCGGGCTGTTGGCGGCGCGGAGTTTTATCGGCGTGGGGGAAGCGGGATTTACCACCGTCGCCCAACCTTTTTTGGCGGAGTATTATCCCGCCAAAAAACGCGCCACCGCTCTGGCGCTCTTCGGATTGGCGCTCCCGCTAGGGAGCGCGCTGGGATACTTTTTGGGAGGCTTTGCCGGAGAATACTGGGGGTGGAAGACCGCCTTCATACTGGCCGGTATACCCGCTTTTTTCTTGGCGTTTTTGGCGGCGACGCAATTAACGGATTCGGCGCGCCAACACGTATCCCCCGCAAAGAGGCCAAGCCTGTCCAAATACTTGACGCTTTTTTCCAACAAGGCTTTTTTATGGATTTGTCTGGCCCACGCGATGATTACGTTTGTGCAAGGCGGTCTTTCCGCGTGGATGCCGACGTATTTCCACCGTTATTTTAATTTGGACGTTTCCCGCGCCGGACTCGTATTCGGAGTAATTGTCATTCTGTGCGGTGCGGCGGGAACGCTTTTGGGCGGCAAAACGGCCGACCGTCTGCTTGATAAGACGCCGAAGGCGTACTATCTCACGATTTTTTGCGGGATTTTGCTGACGCTTCCTTTTGCGTGGCTCGCCTTGCACACGCAAAACGCCGTTTGGAGCGCAATTTGCATCGGAGCGGCGGTTATCTGCATTTTCCTGCCGATGGCCCCGATAGCGGCGGCTTTGGTGGCGCTGACGGAAGAGCCCGTCCGCGGGATGGCGTTTGCGGCGGATATTTTTATCATTCACGCGCTAGGGGACGCGGTATCGCCGATGATTATCGGGCGGGCGTCCGACGCGTGGGGCCTTAAAACCGCGCTTTTATTGGCTTGCTCCGCCTTGCTGCTGGGAATGTTTTTTACGCGGCAAGCCGCACGCAGCGCTCGGGGATAACAACAGCAGAAAATCGGCAGCTCCCGAAACTCGGCGTGCCGCTTCCCCTTGAGAATGACGAAAGAATGGGAACGGACAAAAAGAGCAAGGGATAAGAAATCTCTTTCTTATCCCTTGTGCGCAAAACGACAGTTAAGTACAGCCAATATATCTGGTTCCTGAAACCCTATGATTAGACCCCGTATTACCACCTTACGGGGTGACGCCAAGCGGAAAAAGCGTCAGTTCAGGATGACGGCAAAAACAAGTGCCGTGCAGAACAGAATAACATTGCATAGCTTCGGCTGATTTTTCAGATTTGCGCTAAATTTGCGTTGCAAGTTGCCCGTATAGGCGTGGCTGTAGCCACGTCAAGGGCAAGGGAACGCAAAGTTAGCCAAATATGGAAAATGGTTGCCCGTACAAGCAACAACGGATAAGAAATTCCTTTCTTATCCGTTGTGCGTAAAACGACAGTTAAGTACAGCCGTTAACATCAGCCGTTATTTCACCGCGTCAAAGCCCGCTTGGAGAGCTTTCTTGTTCAGCTCCAACATCTCCGGCTTCGCGCGTTTATACACTTTCTTCATCGCGTCGGCCACGCTCTCTAACGTCACCGCGCCCGTCAGCCTAATAAACGCACCCAACGCCACCAAGTTGGCGATGCGGTCCATCCCCAACCCTTCGGCAATTTGGTTGCACGGCACGCACACGACTTTAACATCCGTGCGCGTCGGGCGGGAATTAATCAGCGAACTGTTGATAATCATCAGTCCGCCTTTTTTAAGGAGCGGCTCAAACTTGGGCAAGGACGGCTCGTTCATCACAATAACCGTATCGGGCGAAGAGACAATCGGCGTATACACTTCGCCGTCCGTCACCACTACCGAGCAATTGGCCGTACCGCCGCGCATTTCGGGGCCGTAAGACGGAAGCCAGCTGGCGTTCTTTTTGTCCTCCACCCCCGCCTGCGCGAGCAAAATACCCGCGGAAATAACACCCTGTCCGCCGAAACCGGCGATTCTGATACCTTGATACATTAGTTGGCCCCCTCGTCTTTAAATACGCCCAACGGATATTGCACCATCATTTTGGTGCGCACAAATTCCAAGGCTTGGGGTACGCTGGCGTGCCAGTTGGTCGGACATTGGGACAACACCTCCACCATCGAAAACCCGACCCCTTTCACTTGGTTTTCAAACGCTTTTTTAATGGCTTTTTTGGCCTTCATCACATTTTGGGGCGTATCTACGGCCACGCGTTCCAAGTATTTCGCACCGGTAATTTGCGAAAGCATTTCGCACATATTAATCGGCCAGCCCTGCAGTTTCGGGTCGCGCCCTTTGGGAGCGGTGGTAGCCACCTGCCCGACGAGCGTCGTCGGCGCCATCTGGCCGCCTGTCATTCCGTAAATGGCGTTATTGATAAAAATGACGGTAATGTTTTCGCTGCGGACGGCGGCGTGTACAATTTCCGCCATACCGATGGAAGCCAAATCGCCGTCGCCCTGGTACGAAAACACAATGGCGCCGGGTTTGCAGCGTTTAATACCCGTGGCGATGGCCGGGCCGCGGCCGTGCGCGCCCTGCACCGTGTCGCAGGTAAAGTAATCGTCGGCGAATACCGCACAGCCCACCGGGGCCACGCCGATTACGCGGTCCGCGATGTTCAGTTCGTCAAACGTTTCGCCCATCAAGCGGTGCACAATGCCATGGCCGCAGCCGGGGCAATAGTGCATGGGCTTATCGGTCATGCTTTGCGGTTTTTTAGCGAGAATAGTCATAAATTAGTTGCCTCCTTTTAAGTCGCCCTGCATGCCGATGGACGTATCGCGCTTGCAGTCGTAGGAGAATCCTGCGGCGTGTTCCTGGATATCGAACAGGCCTTCTTTGCCGCCGTTCAAACAAGAGCGCACGGCGGTGAGGATCGTGTTGCCGTCCGGCTGGCCGCCGGCGGGGTAAGCATTCAAATAGACGGGCGTTTTGCCGTTGACCGCCAGTTTTACGTCCTGCACCAGCTGGCCGAGGCTCTGCTCCACGCTCAGCACGGCTTTGGCTTTGGAAGCCAGTTCTTCCAAACGTTTGGACGGGAACGGCCACAGCGTAATCGGGCGGAACACGCCCACTTTCAAGCCTTCTTCTTTGGCTTTGTTGACGGCTTCCAAGCACGCGCGGGAGGACAATCCGTACGCCACTAAAAGCACGTCGCAGTCTTCGGCGTTGCGTTCTTCCCAGCGGGCTTCGGTCTTTTCGATTAAACCGTAGCGTTTGGAGCGTTCCACCACATCGGCGATTAAATTGTCGCCCTTGTAGGAAAACACTTTGCTTTTGGCGCGGCCGTTTTTGTGGATATCCACGGCCCAGTCAAATTTACCCAGTTTGTTGGGGTCAATCGGGTCGAAATTAAAAGACATGCTTTCCATCATCTGGCCCAAAATGCCGTCGGCCAAAATCATGCAGGGCATGCGGTATTTTTCGGCCAGTTCAAAACCGAGTTTGGGGAAATTGCCCAGCTCTTCCACCGAGTTCGGCGCCAGCACGATGACGTGATAGTCCCCGTTGCCGCCGCCGCGCGTGGCCTGGAAATAATCGCCCTGCGCGCCCGCAATACTGCCAAGGCCGGGCCCGCCGCGCATAACGTTAACGATTAAGCACGGCAAATCCGCGCTGGCCAGATACGTAATGCCTTCCTGCTTTAAGCTGATACCCGGGGAGGAAGACGAAGTCATGCTGCGCGTGCCGGTAGCCGCCGCACCGTAGACCATGTTGATGGCGGCCACTTCGCTTTCGGCCTGCACAAACGCGCCGCCGTTGTCGGCCATATAGGCGGACATATATTCCGGCACTTCGTTCTGCGGGGTGATGGGATAACCGGCAAAAAAGCGGGCCCCGGCGCGGATGGCGCCTTCGGCCAGGGCTTCGTTGCCTTTTCTTAATGTTTTTTCGGTCATAATATAAAAATCCTTAAAATCGTTATTCTTTAATCACCGTGATGGCGACGTCGGGGCACATCATGTAGCACATGGTGCAGCCGATACAGTTTTCGGGGTGTTCCATTTCAGCGGGGAAATATCCTTTTTTGCTGATGGTTTTGGATTTGCCCAGGCATTTCTTCGGGCAGGCGCTGACGCACAAATAGCAAGCCTTGCACCTGTTGGCGTCCACTTCGATTCTTGACATAATTCTCCTATCGGGTCCGGGGACAAAAACCGGTAAACCCATACATAAAGTATATGTCTTTTGCGGGCGGGTACGCAATAAAAAATACGGCGTTTTACCGCGGGAAAAACATCCGCGAAAAAATTTTGTTGCCCGCACAAAATAAATTTGATATTATATACAGGTAATGCCGAGGTAGCTCAGTGGTAGAGCACTGGTCTGAAAAACCAGGTGTCGACAGTTCGATCCTGTCCCTCGGCATTTCGTTTTTTATATTGTTAAGTCCCCGGGCTTTTTGCCCGGGGATTTTTTATAAGGGGCCGCCCAGCCGTGCAGAACAGAATAACACAATAGAAGATTATATGATTTTTCAAAACCGCCCCGTATTGCGCGGATAAGTTGGAGCACACAGACCAACATAGCATTGCTTCGGCTGATTTTTCAGATTTGCGCTAAATTTGCATTGCCAGTTGCCCGAGGAAGTACTGCTAGGTACACCGAGTGGCAAGGGAATGCAAATTTAGCCAAATATGGAAAATGGTTGCCCGTACAAGCAACAACGGATAAGAAATTTCTTTCTTATCCGTTGTGCGCAAAACAGATGATACGTACAGCCGTTATTATCTCACCTGCACTAGGGCAAAGTGAAGATACTCCGTCTCCGGCATCCCAATCAACACCGGGTGGTCTTTGGCCTGCCCGCGCAGTTCTACAAGCACGGCTTCGCGCCCGGCTTTGCTGACGCCCTGGCGGATAATATCCACAAACAGTTCGCGCGACACATGGTGCGAACAGGTGGAAAAAGCCAAGTAACCGCCGGATTTCAAACCTTCAAGCGCCATTTTGACGAGCTTTACATACAACCCCACGGCCTGCGGCAAAGCCTTGCGGCTTTTGACAAAAGCGGGCGGGTCGAGCAGCACAATATCGGGCTGGTCGGGCAGTTCGCCTTTTTTCATGGCGGAGAGTAACCGCTCCGCATCGTCGCGGTGGAAGACGGCCACGTCGGCCACGCCGTTCAGTTCCGCGTTTTTCTTGGCATACTCCACCGCCGCGGCGGAGGAATCGCAGCCCCACACCTGGCTCGCGCCCGCCAAAGCGGCCGTCAAACCGAAAGAACCGATGTAAGAGTACAAATCCAGCACCAGTTTTTCTTTGAAGTAGGGTTTTAAAAATTCGCGGTTTTCGCGCTGGTCGAAATAAAAGCCGGTTTTCTGGCCGCCGCGCAGGGGCACCAGGTATTTTACGCCGTTTTCTTCGATTTCCACTTCTTCCGGCACGTCGCCGATGATTTCGGGCGTGCTGGTCAGCCCCTCGAGCGCGCGGAACGCGCTGTCGTTTTTATAATAAATGCCTTTGGGCTTAAAGATTTTTTGGACGGCTTTGGTAATTTCGGGTTTTAATTTTTCCATGCCCGCGGTCAGCACGTCGATAACAAGCACGTCGCCGTAGCGGTCAATCACCAGGCCGGGCATGTGGTCGGCTTCGCCGTAGCACATGCGGCCGTATTTGCGCACGCCGATTTCTTTGCGGCGGGTGTAGGCCTCGTCCAAATTTTCGAACACAAAATCTTCCGGCAGTTCGCCCTCGCCTTTCAAAATAAGGCGCACGGCGATTAAGCTGTGCGGATTGAAGCAGCCAATGCCAACCTGTTTGCCTTCGTGGTTTACCACGCGCACCAGGGTTCCGGGTTCAATGGAGGTGTCGAGTCCGTCGATTTCGTTGGAAAACACCCACCAGTGCCCCGCCTGTAAACGTCTTTCTTCTTTTGCTTTTAATTTAATTTCCGTCATAAATCTATCTGTTTAATTCTTCCACTTCCGTGAACGGAATTTTGGCCGCGCAGAGCGGGCATTCCTTAGCGGTAAACGTCTGCATCGGGTATGAAAGGAGCGCGCGCAGCGGCACGGTTAAGGGCAAATATCCCATCGAGCGGTCCACAATCACGCCTACGCCGATCACGTTTCCGCCCAGTTTACCCACGAGTTCGATGGCTTTGTTAATCTTGCGGCCGGAAACGGCCACGTCGTCCACAATCAGCACATTTTCGCCTTCTTTAATGTTAAAGCTGTGTTTTAAAATCATCTGGCCGTTGTCGTCTTTGGAGGCGAAAATTGCGCGCACGCCGCGCACGCGGGCCACTTCCTGCGCCAAAATGGAATCAGACGGCGTAAGCGCCATCACCACATCGGCCGGCTTGGCGAACTTTTCCGACAGCGCGCCCGCAATCTTTTGGGCCAAATTGGGGTGCTGCATTAAGAGCGAAGTTTGAATATACGTCTGGCTGTGAAAGCCCGACGGCATTACAAAATGTCCTTCCAAAATAGCCCCGTGTTCTTGCAGGAGGCACAGCACGTCCATATTATTTCTTGGCATGAAAATCTCCTTGAATAAATTCCTGTCCCGTCTTAAAATCCGTTTCTAACCCTTTATCTTGGGCGGCGCGTACGGTTGCGCCCGTTTTTTTGGCGCGCAGCATTTCGAGTTTGGGTTTTAACATCGAAGACGATACCCTAAACGACAGCGCCGGGTTCCCCGACTCGTCCGTCAAGTTCTCCGCCAGCGCGCCGGAGCGCGACGTGTTGGAAAACATCGTCCCTATTATAATATCAAAATTTTCGCTCACCCAGTCAGTCCAGCCGCTGACAACGGCCGAAATCGTCGGGCCCACCACATAAGCGTTGTTAATCTGCATGCGTCCGCTGGCAAAATGCCCGGAGGCGGCCATTTCGGTAAACGGCACGTCTTTAAGCACCTGGCCCACTTTAAAACTTCCGGCCCGCTCCATGCGGTGCATGATGATAAACGGCTGGAACGTTACGTTTAAGGCGCGCTGTTCTTCGGCCAGTTTTTCCATTTGGTGAATCACGCCGCCTTCCAGCCGCGCTTCCAGCGTGCCCGTCAGGCTCTTCATTCCGGCGCGCAGGCCCGTAAAATCGAACTCAGCGTTAAAGCGGTTGCCCGAAAGCACCTGGCTGGAAAACGTATCGGCCGACAAACTGCCCGCAAAGTTGGGCATAAAGCCGGGCAGGCGGTCCCTAAAATTACGCAGCCAGGCAAGGTCCCCCTCTACGGGGGCTTTGAACTTCACGCCGCGCGGAATAAGCGGAACGATGACGTCCACAAAATCGCGCACCACGCCGATAAAGGCCATCGGGTCCAGGTGTTTTAAATAAATGGCGGTGCGGATACGGCGGCGCGGGCTTTTTAAATTGTTTACGGACAGGCTCATCTTAAACGGAATCCCGTTCAATTCCGTAGACGCAATATACGCATACAGATTACCTTTGCGCCAGCTGGCGCTTAAATTCAGTTTGTCGAACACGGAGTCCGACACTACCACTTTCCCGGCCGTGGTGGCGGCGTACAAGTCGGAAAAATCTTTTTTGGCCTGGAACTCGCCCGTTACGCCGGAGGCTTTAAAACCGTAAATATCGCCGGAGGCGTCTTTTACTTGCGCGGTAAACAGCGTAAGCGCGTATTTGCCGTCCGCACGCGTTACATGCCCGTCTACGGACGCCTGGCCCGTCAGTTTGTATTTGCCGATGGGCGCGTAATACCGGTTTTTGCCTTCCAGGTTAAAGAAGTTGGAGGAAATTTTTAAATCCGCCGTATACGCGGGGGACGAAAAATCCAGCGTGCCGCGCGCGTCCAATTTTACATCGGCCGCCGATACGCCCGCCTGGTTCAAACGCACCAAACGGTAGTTTTTATCCAGCATCCCTTTGGCCGTAACTTCGGACTTGGGAACGGAAAAATTTAATCCTTCCGTTTTAAAAATTGATAAATCTTTCGATTCAAACGACGGTACGGAAATCCGCGCGTTAAAGTACGGCGTACGCAAGTTATCCAAATCAAGCAGTACGGAAAGCGGCTTTTGGAACAGAAACACCTGCGCGCGCAGACTGCGGACGGCAAAGTCGTTCCAGTTAAAACCCGCGAAGTTCACGTGGCCGGAACCTTTAATTTCCATGTCGGAAATGTTGCCGTCCCACTTATTGCGCAGCACCATATCGGCCGTAAAGCGGGATAACTCGTCAAAACGCAGCCGTTCGAAATGCAAATTTAATTTATAGATGGCGTGCGTCACGCCGGAGGCGAGGTCTTTATAGCTGATGACGCCGTCTTTAAGCGTCCAGTCCTCCACGCTGACGGTAAACGTCCGCCCCGTCAGTTCGCTGACGTAAACGGACCGCTCTTTGGCGGTTTTAATCTGCGGGATGTTATACGTTCCGTCCGCTGCGCGCACCACGCTAAAGCGCGGCGCGTTTAAGGACACTTCGTCAATCACCAGCTTTTGTTCCAAAAGGGGCAGGAGCTTAAAACGCAGCGTTACCGAGTCCGCCGCCAGAAGCGCCTGGCCGGGCGCGCCCTCGGTATCCACCACGGTAAAACCTTTCAGCTCCACCGTATTGATAAATTTAAGGTCCAACGAGGAAATAGCGACGGGACGGTCCAGCCGTTTTTGCAGTTCATCCGTAATAAGTTCGCTGATATGCTGGGCGTTGAAGGTTTTTAGAAACACCAGCCACAATGCCGAACAAATAAGAAGCAGCAGCATGACGGTAAACAGCACCGTGCGAAGCGTCAAAAAAAAGCACGATTTGATAAACCGCCACACCCACCAGAGGAAACTTCTCTTTTTCTTATTTTTCTTTGCCATAATTTACGCCGCGTTTACTATGTGGTCTACTATATAGTTTACTAAAATTCGCCACACGTTGACGGTCCCCCAAAACACGCGGCGGGCCGCCGCCCCGAGGGCCACCGTCTCCGGGAACAGCCCTTTAAGTAAAAGCGCCAGCACAATTAAGTTGCAAAGCACAATCATGATGACGGAAAACACTTTCCCGCCCGCCAGTTTTAAATCGGGCTGGTCGGCTTCGAAAAGTGTTTTGAACGTTTGGATAAAGTGGAAGGAGGTAAAAAAACCCGTTAAAAATAAAAAAACCTGGCGGTACGGCGTTAAATCTACAAACAAATCGCCGATGACGTACGCAAGCACCGTTAAAATCACGTATCCCGGCACGAAATACGGCGCCAGCACCACAAACGCGTTGCAGCGGTCCATTTTTACGTAACCGCTTTCTTCGCCTACGGATACGTCTTTAATCCGGCACCCGCACAAAAGCGCGGCCAGGGCGTGCGTCATTTCGTGCATGAACACATACGGGCGGGAAAAATTATAATACCCGTAATGAATCCCGGCGTAAATAAGCGCGCCCGTAATAAAACTGACGGCCGCACCGACATGCCCCAATACGGCCAGCAAAATGCGCCCCGTTTCCGCAAGCGTAAAAAACAAGGTGGGAAGCAAAACCAGCGCAAAAAGGAACTTTAAAAATTTCATCAAAATTTTTCCGTCCAGGCCGGGGTTTGGTATTGGGACGCGGCCAGTTCCCGCGCGCTTTGAAGCCAGTTTTCATCCGCTCCGGCCGGGCGCAAATCCGCCGCCAAAAAAGCACGCACCGCTTCCGTCACGGCGTTTTTATAAGCGGGACTGGTCCGCGCGCCGGGCAGCTGCAAAGAACCCTGGTACAACACGCACGAACCGAAACGCCGCAAGGCTCCCCCCAAAATTTTATGTCCGTCCTCGGCCAGCAGGTCATTTTCCACCGGGTTTACAAAACACGCGCTGGCCGTGTGGTTTACGCTGGGCGCATAGGCGGAAGCGGGGAGTGTTTTATCAAACGCGCGGCCTTTGGCGCCGGCCCGGGCCAGTTCACCCAAAATACAAGCGTGAAACCGTTTGTAAATATCGGCCGGACGGCCCGCAGACGGGAACACAAGCGAAAAGGTCAAATCGTCCGTATGAAACACCACGCCGCCGCCCGTCGGACGGCGCACGCGCGGGCCGGTAAAATGCTGCGCCATAAGCGCGCGGTCCACTTCGCTTAAAAACTGGGCATAGCCGAACGTGACGGCAGGGCCGTCCGTCCAGCGGTAAAACCGCAGGGTAACGGCAGACGGACGCAGGCGGACGGTTTGTTCGTCAAACGCCATATGTTCAAACACGTTTAAAGGCGGAGTGGAAACAAGCAGATTCATATTTTTAGCGGAAAAATCTATTTTAATATAGCGAGATTCCATGCTACAGCCCTATAAAATGACGCCGCGACAAACAGACTAACTTTGCGGCATATTGGCTGATTTCCCAAAACATAATAACACTATAGACGGCTGCCTGATTTGCCGGATTTTAATTTATTTCTTTGGGCTAGTTGCCGCGCCGCGCAGTTGAACACTGCGTAAGCGGCAAGGAACAAAGAAAGAAACAAAATCCGGCAAATGGTTGGCGTATCAAAACCGAAACTTACTAACAGTCGTTATTTCTACCACTTCAAGTTGGGCTGTCTGGCGGCTGACACCTCATCAATCCGCCCCACACACTGCCCGTGCGGCGCGCCTTTTACCGCGTCCGGCTCCGTCTGGATTTCGTTATAAATGGCTTCCAGCGCGGCAATAAACGCGTCCAAACTTTGCTTGCTTTCGGTTTCCGTCGGCTCAATCATCATGGCTTCGGGCACGATAAGCGGGAAGTAAATAGTCGGCGCATAGAACCCGTAATCCAACAGCCGTTTGGCCACATCGGACGTATGAACGCCATTCATTTGGTGCGGGTCCACGTTTACCACGCATTCGTGCATACACACGCGGTCGAAAAACGCGTTAAATTTGCCTTTTAAGCAAGCGCGGACATAGTTAGCGTTCAGCACCGCGTTTTCGGCGATGCGTTTGAGCGTTTCCCCGTCAAACTGGCGCAAATAGCAGTACCCGCGAAGCACCACGGCCATATTACCGTAAAACGCTTTCATTTTGCCCAAACTTTGGGGCATTTCGCCGGACAGGGTATATTTGCCGTCTTTTAATTCCGCCATCGGTTTGGGCAGGAACGGAGCGACGTGCGCGGCCGCACCCACCGGGCCGGAACCGGGTCCGCCGCCGCCGTGCGGGGCGGCAAACGTTTTGTGCAGATTTAAATGCATGACGTCCACGCCAAAGTCTGCCGGTTTGGCCAGGCCGATAAGCGCGTTAAAATTGGCCCCGTCCATGTATAAAAGAGCCCCGGCTTTGTGAACCATGTCCGCAATTTCGCGGATGTCTTTTTCAAAAAGTCCCACCGTGTTGGGCACCGTCAGCATGACGGCGGCGGTGCGTTCGGACAGCGCGTTTTGAAGCGCCTCTTTGTCCACACATCCGTCGGCGGCAGACTTAATGTTCACCACCGTGTAACCCGCCATATTGGCCGTGGCCGGATTGGTGCCGTGCGCCGTATCGGGCACGATTACTTCGGTGCGGGCAAAATCTTTTTTCGCATCGTGGTACGCACGGACGGTTAAAATACCCGTCAGTTCCCCGTGCGCGCCCGCGGCGGGCTGAAGCGTAAACGCGGCAAGGCCCGTCACTTTTTTAAGCAGTTCCTGCATTTCGTACATCGCATGCAGCGTCCCCTGCACCGCTTCTTCCGGCGCAAACGGGTGCGCGGCGGCGAACGGTTCCAGGGCGGACAACGCGTCGTACGCTTTGGGATTGTACTTCATCGTGCACGAACCCAGCGGATAAAATTCGCCGTCCAGGCAATAGTTAAGCTGCGACAGGCGCGTAAAGTGGCGCACCGTGTCGAACTCGCTCATTTCCGGCAAGCGCGGTTCGTTCCCGCGCAGGTAAGAAGCGGGCAGATAATCCTCCGCTTTCGCCTGCGTTTTGATAAATTGCACGCCGCGGCGGCCGGGGCGGGACTTTTCAATCGAAAGCTCGTTATGTTTCAAAATTTCTTCCATATTAAATCCCCCTCAACGCGTCCGCGTACGCTTGTAAATCTTCCACCGTTTTGGTTTCCGTGGCGCACACCAAAAGGCAGTTTTCCAAGCCTTTAAAGTCTTTGCCGAGCGCATAACCCGCGCCGAAACCTTTTTGCGCCAGCTTTTCAACCACCGTCTGCGCGGCAACCGGGCACTCGACGACAAATTCGTTAAAAAACGGAGCCGTAAATTTTACTTTAAACCCGGGCACGGCGGCGATTAATTCCGCTAGTTTGTGTGCACGGTCCAAGTTTAAGAGGGCGGCTTCTTTAAGGCCTTTGGGGCCGAGGAGCGTCAAATAAATAACCGCGTTCAGCGCGCATAACGCTTCGTTCGAGCAGATGTTGGACGAAGCCTTTTCGCGCCGGATGTGCTGTTCGCGCGCCTGAAGCGTCAGCACAAACGCACGTTTCCCATCGTGGTCTTTGGCGATGCCCACAATGCGCCCCGGCAGCTGGCGCATATACGCCTTTTTGGCCGTCATGATTCCAAGGCCCGGGCCGCCGAAATTCACGGCGTTGCCCAAAGGCTGGCCTTCGGCCACGGCAAAATCCGCACCGTACGAGCCGGGCGTTTGCACCACACTTAACGAAAGCGGGTTCACCAAAGCAACAAGCAGCGCGCCCGCTTCGTGCACGAGGGCGGAAACGGCCTGCGCGTCTTCCAGGGAGCCAAAAAAGTTTGGGTTCGCGAGGACAAAGCACGAGGTTTTGTCCGACAGTTTTTCTTTGAGCGCATTTATATCCAGCGCGCCGTCTGCGCCGAACGGAACCTCGGTAATTTGCACCCCTTCAAAATGGCGGGAATACGTTTTTAACACTTCTTTATAATGCGGGTGAAGCGCGGCGGGGATTAATACTTCTTTGCGGCCGTTTACGCGCACACAGGCCAGCACGGCTTCGGCGAGTGCGGTTGCGCCGTCGTAATGGGAGGCGGTAGCCACGTCCATATCAAACAGCGCGCAAATGCAGCTTTGAAATTCGTAAATCGTTTGCAGGGTGCCCTGGCTGGCTTCGGCCTGATACGGCGTATAAGCGGTTAAAAATTCCCCGCGGGAAGAAAGCGCGTTCACCGCCGCCGGGATAAAATGTTCGTACATACCCGCGCCGATAAAATTTTTAAGCGGTTTGTTTTCGGCCGCCAGCGCGTGCATATGGGCGGAGAGTTCCTGTTCCGTCAAAGCCTTGGGCAAGTCCAAAGCCGGGTATAAGAGGTCCTGCGGAATTTGTTTTAATAAATCCCGTACGGACGAAACGCCTATTTTGGCCAGCATTTCTTTTTGGTCTTCGGGGGTATTGGGGATAAACATAGAGAAAAGTCCTTTTAATATAAAAAATCCCCCGCCCGCAAGCGGGGGACGAATCAAACAAACTATTTTTGGATAGTGGCTTTGTAAGCGGACAGGTCGAGCAGGTTTTCGTACTCGGCGGGAGCCGTCATTTTGATTTTAAACAGCCAGCCGTTGCCGTGCGGTTCGCGGTTTACAAGAGCCGGGTCCGCGTTTAAGGCTTCGTTTACTTCCACGATTTCGCCGCTGACGGGCGCGTAAATTTCGGACGCGGATTTGACGGATTCAATCACGCAGCAGTTCTGGCCCGCGGTTACCTGCTGGCCGACTTTGGGCAGGTCCACAAACACGATGTCGCTGATTTCTTCCTGCGCGTGGTTGCTGATGCCCACGGTGGCGATGTCGCCTTCCGTATGGGCCCATTCGTGAGTTTTGGCAAAACGGCTGTTTTCTTCGGTATGCATAGTTTTATTCTCCTTAAATTTAATTATACGCGGTTTTTGTAAAAGGGCGTTTTGACCACTTCGGCCTTGGCCCGTTTGCCGTGTATTTCGATTTCCACTTCGCTCCCCACGGGTACGTCCGCCGGAATATATCCCACGGCAATCCCTTTGAACAAAGGCGAATACGTCCCGCTGGTGAGTACCCCAATTTCTTCCGCGCCGGAATAGACTTTACATTCCGCGCGGGGCACGCCCGGCGATTTTAAAACAAAGGCCGTCAGTTTTTGTTTCAGCCCCTGTTCTTTCTGCGCCGCAAGCGCGGCCTTTCCTACAAAATTTTCTTTGGTGAGCTTTACCACCCACCCGCAGTTAGCTTCGTACGGCGTGCGGGTTTGGTCCGCGTCCGCACCGTTTAAAAGGTACCCGGCTTCCAGGCGCAGTACGTCGCGCGAACCGAGTCCGCAAGGTTTTACGCCTAAATTTAACAGGGCGTCCCACAGGTCGCCGATTTTTCCGGCCGGAAGCATAATTTCCACGCCGTCTTCCCCGGTATATCCCGTGCGGGTAACATACCCTTTCGCGCCGAACAGCTCTATTTCTTTTATATGAAAGCGGGGCAATTCCGGCACGTCCGAAATTAGGTTAGAAACTTTTTCCAAGGATTGCGGCCCCTGCACGGCAATCATGCCCCAGTCCGCGCTTTCGTTACGTACGGACACGTTAAAATTGGCGGCCTGTTTTTGGAACCAGGCAAAATCTTCGCTAATGCAAGCGGCGTTAACGACAACCAGAAATTTTTCCGGCGTTAAACAAAATGAAATAGCGTCGTCGATAATGGTGCCTTTTTCGGTCAATATGTGGGAATACGTCCCGGCCGCGGGCGCGTTTTTAATGTTATTGCAGTTAATGTACTGCAAAAAAGGCCAGGCGTCTTTACCTTCCACAAAAATCTGTCCCATGTGGGAAACGTCAAACATTCCGGCGGCCTCGCGCACGGCTTTATGTTCGGCAATAATGCCGTCAAACTGCACGGGCAAAAGCCAGCCGTGGAAGTCCACCATTTTACCGCCGGCGCTCTCGCAACGGGAAGCAAGCGGCGTTTTTTTAAGTTCAGTGTGGGTCATAGCCCCTCCAAAAAGTATATGTTCATTGTATAAAATAATAGCCGAAAAAAGCGGGAAAATGCTAAACTGACAATAGATTATTTACGGGAGATTTTTTCCGGGCCGCGCAAGGCCCGCTAACCATTTAAACTGTTTTTGGAATCGCGGCGGAACTTCCGCCGCATAAGCAGAGTTCAAAAACAGTCGTTTGAGGCGCAAGAGAAACGGCCTAATTACCCGGTTCTTTTGCGCCGAACGTTTATCGTCTTTTGACGGTAAACTACGGCTGTTTATTCGGGCATTACTCTGCTTAGCTCGGGTTTGCGGCCGTTTTTTATATGCAAATTCCGGGCTCGGGCAACTATAGGAACAACCCATGACGCCGGGATTCACACTGATTGAATTATTGGTAGTCGTATTAATTATCGGGATTTTGGCGGCCGTCGCGCTGCCGCAGTACCAGGTGGCGGTGGCAAAAAGCCGCCTGGCGGGAGTAATTCCCAATGTACGCGCACTCAAAAATGCAGAAGAAGAGTACTTTATGGCAAACGGCGTATATTTAAACGATACATTTGACGAACTGAGTATTGATTTGGCAGGATTCAGCAAAATCGGGCTGGGCAACCTGACGGACGGCAAAACGGGTTACGACGCGCTGAGCATGGGTTCCAGCGGAAGAAAAGACGTTATCGGTTATATACGGGACGGAAGCCAAGTGATTAATTCCTACGGCATATATTTGGACTATTCCGACAAACCCGGCAAAACCTACTGCGGAGCCAAATCGGACAACGAAACGGCCAATAAAGTATGCAAAAGTTTAGGAGGAACCTCTTATACCGCCGGGAAATGTACGGGTTCGTTTTCAACCGCCTGCAATCTGTACGAACTGCCCTAGTCGCCGTACGGGAATTGCTATAATATAATTATGGCAGATACGCAGAGCGTCGTAAGCGACGTTAAACTATTTATCGAACGGTTAAAAAAAGAACTCCCCGAAGTGTTCGGCGGCGCAGACGCGCAGACCGGAACCGAAGGGACTCCCGCCGCGGGCGAAAACAAGG
Source organism: uncultured Elusimicrobiales bacterium (assembly GCA_910576915.1). GTDB lineage: Bacteria > Elusimicrobiota > Elusimicrobia > Elusimicrobiales > Elusimicrobiaceae > Avelusimicrobium. The sequence continues at coordinate 50,008 of CAJTJT010000007.1, read as the reverse complement.
TGCTCTATAACGGGGATCTGAAAGAAGCCCGCATGTACCTTACGCCGGACCAGGAAGAAGGCGTGGCGTTTGACGGAACCGTTTTCCATATTTATTTAAAAGAAAAAACGTCCGATCCGTCCGCCCTGGTTACTGCGTGGCTGAGAAACAAAGCCAATGAAACGCTGAAAGCCAAAACGAAAGAATGGGCGGATAAAATCGGCGTGGAATTTAATAATATCGTCATCAAAGACCAGCGCACTTGCTGGGCCAGTTGCTCGGGCAAAAAGAACATCAATTATTCGTACCGTATCGTAAAAATGCCGCTTGCCGTGCAGGATTATTTAATGGTGCACGAACTCTGCCACTTGGTGCACATGAACCACGGGCGGGAATACTGGGCGCTGGTGGCGCAATTCTGCCCCGACTATAAACACCACCGCCGGTGGCTCAACGAAAACAAAGGCTCCATTTTCGCCGAAGTGGAACTGACGTATAAAGAAGATCCTCAGGAAGAATCCGCCTAAGCGTATTTTATCCAACTTCTAAATACCCCCCGCAAAAAGCGGGGGTTTTTATCAGCCGGCGGATTCTTCGTTAAATATCCTTTCAAAATTTTCCTTCAAAATAACGGGGTTTTCAATTATCCGGCGCAATTCTTCCAGCCGCGCGGCATTATCCGTCTGCGGAAGCCATAATTTCAAATAACCGCCCGTACCGTATTTGTTGTGCAAATGGAAAACAAACCGTTCATACTGGGCTTTTTTATCCAATTCCGGGTAATGCTTCAAACCGTATTGCACCGTGCGGCGAAGCGTTGCGTCCGGGTCAATCAGCCGGTCCGCTTCCGCCACGATTTTCCCGTAAATTCCGCGCGGTTCGCGGCCTAAAGAAGCGCGGTGATCCTCTACCGCTTCGCGCATGATTTTTATTTCCGCTTCATTAAACCACGCGCGCAGTGTTTTATCCGCCGCCAATATCTCGCCGGACACAAAATGGTGCCTCTCCCGCCCCGCGCATAACCCCACATCGTGATACGCGGCAATCACATACGCCATGCACAAATCGGCCGCGTAAAGCGCGCCCAAACGCAAACTTTCCGCAATTACCCGCTCCGCGTGGCTCCGGCGGTGCGCTTTATCAAACGCGTCATAGCGCGGCAAAATTTCCGTTTCGATATAAAGCTTTAAATCAGAGGGAATCTGTTTCATTTTTTTTATTGTATCAAATCCCCCGGGGCACAAAAAAAACCGCCGGTGCGAATTTCCGGCGGTTAGTTTGTCGTATAGGAGACTGCCCCCGCACGCTCCTGGCTTGGGGAGCGGGCGGGTTACTGCAAATTATTTGCGGAAGACAGACAGGAAATCTTCCGAAATCTGCCCAAAAAGAGACACAGGCAAGCGGCGCGGAACGCGGTTAAACACGGCCACCACTTTACCTTTCCAAAAGAAAGGCTCGCCTCTTTGGAGGGTCACTTTGCGCCCCGTCAGGCGGGCGGCGCGGGGCGAAAGCACGCCGCGGGAGAGCAAAAAGTTCTGCAGGGCGGAAGCAAATTCTTTGCCGTATACGTCCTGCAAAGAGCGTCCGTCGGCCACTTCGGCCACTTCCATACCGATCAGCCCCACCGTTAAAGCGGGGTCCACCGCAATTTGGGCGATGTCGCCGTTCACACTGGCTTTTCTGGCGGAAGTTTTACCGCTTTTTCCGTTGGAAAAAGTAAGCGTAATTTTTTGCAATTTAAATCCGCTGGATTCTTTCAGGCAAGAGGAAGCCGTCGCCACGCGGGCATTGTTTAACAATACGCCCACGCATTGGGTGGTTTTATGTTCCGCCTGGTACGGCACGCGGATTTTGCGGCCGGGGCGGAAGCGGACGTGTCTTTCCAGGTATTCTTGTTTTTTCCATTCAAATTTCAGTTCCACGCGCGCGCCTTTGGCGAGCGAAGCCCGGGAGATTGTTCTTTCCACCTGCGTGCGGACGGACGGAATGCAAAACGCGGCGGGGGCCAGGGATAAAATTAATAAGAGTACTGCAATTTTCTTCATGGGGATTCTCCTTTTTATTTCCTTTACCTAATTATTATACAAAAGTTAGTTTAAACTAACAATATTATTTTTATAAAAAATAACTCCGTCATAAAAAACGGAGTTTTTATTTTAAAATAAAGTTAGTCTAAACTATTATTAATACAACACAAGCCCCAGCGCACCCGCGCATGCAATCACCGCTATCGGCCCGGCTTTCAGTTTCCACACCGCCAAAAACGATGCGGCAAACAAAAGAACACTTTTGTAATCCACAAAATTTTCCGCATTACACAGCACCAGCGCCGCCGCGGCAATCAGGCCCACCACCGCCGGGCGCAGCCCCGCAAACACGGCTTCCACCGGGCGGGCATGCTGGTATTTTAAAAAGTAACGGCTGGCAAGCAGCATCAAGAGGAAAGAAGGCAGGCATACCGCAAACGTTGCCACCGCCGAACCCCACGCGTCACCCGCCGCCGTATAACCCGTATACGTGGCCAAATTAATCCCGACCGGGCCGGGCGTAACCTGGCTGACGGCCACCACGTCGGTAAATTCGCTTGTCGTCAGCCACGCATGCTTAAAAACCACTTCGTTTTGGATAAACGAAATCATCGCATAACCGCCGCCAAAGTTAAAAAGACCGATTTTAAAAAACGTTAAAAATAGTTTTAAATAAATCATTTTTCACCCCGCACGCCGGATTTGCGTCCATATAAAAAACCGGCCAGTCCCGCCCCAAGCACGATGTATACCGGGGACACTTTTACCAGCCACACCAACAAAGCGCAAAGGACGGGAATCCACACGCTCTTCCACGTAATCCCCGCAGCTTTGGATAAATTGAAAACGGGCACGGCAATCAGCGCGACCACCGCCGGGCGCACCCCCATAAACACGCGCCGGACGACGGGGTTATCCTGAAATCCGCGGAAGAAAACGGCAATCAGCAAAATGATGATAAACGACGGGAGCGCCGCCCCCAGCGCCGCGGATAAACAGCCCCAAAATCCGGCGGATTTATAACCCGCCATAATGGAAAGGTTAATCGCCATCACGCCCGGAGCGGCTTGCGCCACGGCCACCATATCCAAAAATTCGCGGCGGTTAAACAGGGCGTATTTATCGACCAGTTCCCGCTCGATAAGCGGCAGCATGGCGTAACCGCCCCCCAGGGTAAACAGGCCGATTTTGGCAAACGTAAGGAAAAGGAACCAACAAGTCTTCATACGGATATTTTACTATTTTGACGTTTTGGCGGGCTGCACAAACAAATCCCCCACCGCCACCCCAAGCCCGACGGCGATTTTACGCAAATTGAGAACGGCCACGTTTCGCTCGCCCCGCTCCACCCCGCCCATGTAAGTACGGTCTAAACCGATTTCCAGGGCGAAATCTTCCTGCGAATACCCGGCGGCTTTGCGCAGTTCGCGCACCCGCGCGCCGAGTGCTTTTAAATACTTACGGTCTTTTGCGGAATATGTGTTTTGCATATTCTACAGAATACCCGTATGATATTTATAAGTACACGGACTATAAGTATCATTTTTGATATAATATTTTATCTTTTTACGGGAGGAAACAATGAAAAAAGGTTTTACGCTGATTGAACTTTTGGTGGTTGTACTGATTATCGGCATTTTATCGGCCGTCGCGCTGCCGCAATACCAAAAAGCGGTTGCAAAAAGCCGATTTACACAGCTGGTAACGGCAGGGAAAAGTTTAAAAGACGCCATGGAAGTTTATTACATGGCCAACGGCAACTACCCCGACTTCTGGCACCAATTAGATATTGAATACCCGGGATGCGAAGAAAGCCCCAGCGGCCGTTATATGCTCTGGTGTGACAAATTTGCCGTAGACATGTTTGCCGGTGAAAGTGCAAATCTGATTTTAATCGACATGCACGGCGTCGCCGATAAAACCAACCACAACCAAGGCCAAACCCGCTATATTATTTGGCTGGACCATTCTGACTATCCCGGTAAAACAACATGCAGCAGCACCGTGCCCGGACTGTGCAAAAGCATGGGACATTAATTGCAAAAACGGCCCCGGAACTAAAATTCCGGGGCCGTTTTAGTCAGACGAAATGCTAATTTATCCAGCCTTCTTTTTTGGCGTAATCGCGGATGCCGTTAAAAATGCCCTGCGCCATTTTCTTCTGCACCGCTTTTTGCGAAAGCCGCGCGCGGTCTTTCGAGCTGCTGATATAGCCCATTTCCACCAAAATCGCCGGGCTGTTCACCCCTTTTAACACGTAAAAGTTGGCCTGGCGTACGCTGCTGTTTTGGTTGACGGCAATCCCGATGCCGGGCTGTTTGTACACGGAATTACGCACGTATCCGGCCAGTTTGGAACTTTCGTTTACAAACTCGTTCTTGGCCAAGGACTGCAAAAGCGCGTCCACAAAGTTATAATGGACTTCCTCGTATTGCATCGCTTCGTTTTCCATGGCCGCAACGTCGGCGGCTTCTTTATCGGTGGCTTTTTCGGAGCGGAAGTATACCTGGAACCCGTGCGCATTACGGTTTTTGGAGGCGTTGGTATGCACGGAAACGAATAAATCCGCTTTGAAATTATTAGACATTTTGGACCGTTCGGAAAGCGCGATAAACGTATCGTTATCCCGCGTCATTTTCACTTCAAATCCGGCTTTCTTTAATAACGCGGCCAGTTCCTTGCCCACGGCCAGGTTCCAGTCTTTTTCGCGCATACGGCTGCGCACGGCGCCGGGGTCTTTGCCGCCGTGGCCCGGGTCCACCACGATGCGCATTTTTTTATGCGCGGAAGAAACGGCCAGCGGATGCGGCTCCTGTTTAATAACGGGCGCCGTTTTGGCGGGAGCCGGTGCATTCTTGCCCGTTTTAGAAGGTTCCGGCGCGGGTTCCGGTTTGATTACCGGGCCCGGCTCGGGGAACATTTCTTCAAAGCCGTCGTCTTCCATCAACACGGAAGGCTTTTCCGTAACCGGGGAAGGACCTTTGATTTCGGGCGTTTGCACGGGTTCTTCGGAAGCGGAAGCCGCTTCAGCAGGGGCTTCCGTCCGCGGCGCGGCGGCGCGTTCGGCTAAAACGGCCGGGGCCGCCTGTGCACCCGCGCGGAAGACCAGTCTTCCGTCAATTTCGGAAAAACTCCAGTCTTTGGCGTTTTTGCCTAAAATTACTTTTAATACGGCGTCCGTGCGCGACTGGCGGATTTCCGCCGACGCGATAAAAGGCGTTTTCAAACGGAAAAATTCGTCGCGCTTGACCGTCGCACCGGGAAACGTAATTTGTACGGTGTGTTTGTTTACCTGTTTGGAAGACCACCGCACATCTTTTTCCGTTTCAAACACCAAAAGCGTATCTTTCTCATGCAGAACATTATCCGTCCGGGCGAAATCAAACGGCCGTTCCACAATAAATTTTCCGTCCGTAAGCGCAATACGCTTGCCCACGGCTTTTTGGAACGAAGACAGCAAAAAGAACTCCGCCGGAGCCATGATTTTGCCGCCGTTCACCAATACGGGGGAAGAAAGCGTCTGCGGTTTGGCGTTAATGATAATTTCGGGCAGCGGAGCGGTGAGAATCCCGTAAAAACCTCTGGCCGTAATTTTGGCCTGCTTGGACTGGGCGAATAATTCCACCCCCGCGCCGAATTTGCGCGCGGCGGCCTGCACGTCCACGTACGTGACGCCGTTCGCTTCCAAAGACGGAATATTTCCCGCGCTGCGGCCGGAAACCACAACGGGCGTTCTTCCCTGCGCGTACGCCGCGCCGGAAAAACACAAAGTTAGCAACCCCACCAAGAGAGTCCACACACGTTTCATAAGCATAAAAACGCGCCCGCAGAAAAGCGGGCGCAAAACGTTACTCCAGCACGATTTTGTAATCTTCCCACGCCAGCTGCGGATCGGCCTGAATCTTCAACGTGCGGTGGATGTTTTGCTCGATATCGTCCTGCCGCTGCTTGATGGCGTCGGCCAGAACGGGGTGCAAAACCACGCGCAAATTGCCGCCGGGGCGGCCGTTTGTGAGGTCGTAAATTTCGCGCTGAATCCGGATGCGCATGCTCTCAGCCGACAGCACGCGGCCTGAACCGTGGCACTGCGGGCATTCTTCGCTGATAAAGCTGCCGGTGCTGGCGCGTTTTCTTTCGCGCGTCATTTCCACCAGGCCCAAGCGGGTGATGGGCAGAATGCGGATTTTGGCGCGGTCCCCGTGGACGGCTTTGGCCAGCGCTTCCACCACGCGGTGGCGGCTGGAGGCCTTGCGCATGTCGATAAAGTCGATGACGATAATCCCGCCGATGTTGCGCAAACGCAGCTGGTGGGCAATTTCGCCCGCCGCTTCGATATTGGTCTGCGTGACGGTTTCTTCCTGCGATTTATTGCCGGTAAATTTGCCGGTGTTTACGTCGATGGCGCACAGGGATTCGGCTTCCTGGATAATGATACTGCCGCCGTTGGGCAAAGGCAGTTTGGTTTTGCGCAGGTTATCAATTTCCGGCTCGATGTTATACGCTTCAAAAATCGGCGTTTTGCCTTTGTAGAGTTTCACGCGGTCCGCCAAATCGGGCGAGTTCTTTTCCACGAAATCGAGCACGCGTTCGTAATCTTTTTTATTGTCTAAAAGATAGACTTTGGCGTTTTCGGACAGTACGTCGCGCGCAACCTGCAGCACCGCGTCCATGTCTTCGTGCAAGAGGCGCGGCGAGCGGGACGTTTCAAATTTTTTCAAAATGGACTGCCACTGGCGGTACAGGTATTTTACTTCGCGTTCCAGTTCGTCTTTGCTGGCTTCTTCGGCTTCCGTGCGGACGATGCACCCCATACCGTTTAAGTGTTTGGCGGCCAGGTCCTGCATAATGTCGTTGAGTTTATGGCGCGCTTCGGAGTCTTCGATATTTTTGGATACGCCCACAAAGCTTTGGTGCGGCGTTAATACCAAATAGCGGCCCGGGAGCGTGACGTCCATCGTCACTTTCATCCCTTTGGTGCTGATAGCGTCTTTGACCACCTGCACCATCACTTCCTGACCTTTATGAAGCACTTTGTCGATATTTTTCTTGTCCCCGCCGATAACGTCGGAAATATACAGGTAGGCGTTTTTTTCGTAGCCGATGTTCAAAAACGCGCTCGAAATACCGGGCAGCACGTTTTCCACCGTACCTTTGTAAATGTTGCCTACAATGTTAAGAGCACCGCGGCGTTCCCAAATCAGTTCGTTGACGCGGTTGTCTTCCAAAATGGCGATACGCGTTTCTTCAAACGAAGTATTCACCAGCACTTCCACACTGGGTAATTCTTCTAAATTCTTACTCATTTAAATCCTCTCTTGGGCTTTTTAATAAAAAGGCCTCAAAACTCAAATCGGGTGGAACAAACCTTCCGAATCCCGCCACAGCAAACATTCCCGGGTAACCGTTACTCCGTCCACCGAAAACGCTTCCTCTCCGGCCGGAACTTCCAATCCCAGCCAGGCGGCTAAAATCCATTCGGGTTTGACCCATTTGCCCTGCACGCAGGCAAGCGTCAGGACCGCTTCGTCCGGCGCCGGGGTTTCGGCCGACACGATAAACGGCTTTACGTCCGTTACGCACGCAAGCCCGTTTACCGCCCGCCGGGTGACTTCCACCCGCGCCTGACGTACAAAATCTTCCAACTTCCGCCCGTTCTCAAGGGCCGTAAAATCCCCCTGGAGCCGGTACCGGGCCGCGGCGGCCAGGTTCTGCACGGAAGGCAGCGGATACGGCACGCGCCGCACGCTTACGATTTCCAGCCCGTCTGGGGCCGCCTTTGCAAGCGCCGCGCGGACTTCGTCCGCCGCAACCCGGTTTTGCAGATAAATGTCTAAGTACTCCCTATCGGCGCGCTGTCCCAGCGCGGGCGCGGGGCCGTAGGAAAGGCGCGGCCAGTTTGCATTTACTTTAGCCGGCTCAAACGGCAGCCCCGAAGAGAGCACCATCTTTCTTACCGCGTTAAAAACGTTGTTCTGTCCCCCCGTCTTTTTGACGATGCGGAACACTATACGCATTTTATAAATTTTTGGAAGGTTTATCATACTTTTTTATGCCTTAATGCGCCGCGCGTACACAGACTGCACCACCCCGAGCGCCAACAAACTCGCCACCAGGTTCGACCCTCCGTACGAGATAAACGGCAGCGGAATCCCCGCCACCGGCACAATGCCGATAAGCATACCGAAGTTCACCAGCATATACGTAAAAAACATACCGAAAATCCCGGCGCATACCAGGTAACCGTAGCGGTCGCTTGAACTGTACGCCACCACAATAATACGCCACAAAATCAGCAAATATAACCCCAGCACCGACAACGTACCCCACAGGCCGAGTTCTTCACCCACTACGGCCAAAATAAAATCGGTGTGTCTTTCCGGCACGAACCCTAAGCGGGACTGCGTACCCGAAAAGAGCCCTTTGCCAAATACCCCCCCGGCGCCCATGGCAATTTGCGCCTGAAGCACGTTGTAGCCGGCACCCTTTGGGTCGGACTTGGGGGCCAAAAACGTTTCAATACGCTTTCTTTGGTGGTGTTTCATCTGGTGGTCCACAAAAATCCCGCCGAAAAGCCCCGCCAGCACCACAAGCGTGGCCAGCACAAAATAAAACGACGGCAGGAAAATACGCAGCTGTTTAAAAAACCACCACGCGCCGTAGCCCGCCAGCGTAATCAAAGCCGAAAAGCCCACCATATACCACGGGTTATGCGCCAGTTCGTAAAACGCGTGTACCAGCCAATAATCGGCCAGTTCGGGGTGAAGGTAGATATACGTCCACGTAATGGTAAAAAAGCCCGTCACACCCGCAAAAAGGCCGATTAAGCCCAAATAGAACACATTTACCCCGGTGCAATACAAAAGCACCAAAAGCGCGGGGAATGTAACCACCACGGACGAAAAGTCCGGCTGCATCATAATAAGCCCGAACACCGGCACCAGCAAACAGCCCAGCCCGAACAGCGTGGACGCGTCCCGGATGCGGCGGCCGCGGCGGTCCAAAAACGCGGCGGCGACCAAAATGGTGCAGACGCGGCAGATTTCCGATGGCTGCATGGAAAAAAACGGGAATACAAACCACGAGCGCGACCCGCGCTGATAAGACCCGAACAAGAGTACGCCCGCAAGCAGGGCCAAAATCACCCCGTAAACGGCTTTCCACTGTTCGTCATAAATTTGGTAGTTAAAACTCCACCCCGCCACAAACGCGGCCGAACCCAGCACCAGCGCCACCAAATGCGTGCGCACCACGCCGTTGGTTAAAGAAAAGCTGTTCACGGCCGACATCACGCACAGCGCGCCGATGATAACAAGCCCGATCATCGCCCCCAGCAAAATATAATCCATCCGGCTGCGGCCGGACGCGGACACGGTTTTAAACGCCGCCATGGCTATGCTCCTCCGGTAAAAGTTCTTTATAATCTTCGGCCGCGCGCGGCTTGGGAGCATAGGCCCCCAAACCGAAATACGCTTCCAGCATGGAACGCGCAATCGGGCCGGCGGCGGAACTGCCGCCTTCGCCGAATTCCACAAATACGGCTACCGCGATGGACGGCTCCTCGCCCGGGCGGCCCGCAAACGCCATAAACCAGCCGTGGTCCGGCCCGTGCGGGTTTTGGGCCGTACCCGTTTTGCCGTAAACGTCGAGCCCTTTGATTTTGACGCGGCGCGCGGTGCCGTTGTCTACGGTATATTTTAAGGCTTTAAAAAGCAAATCGTACGTTTCGGGCTTTAAATCGGCTTTTTGCAGAATATCCGTTTTGCCCACCTGTTCGGTCTTGCCCGTTTGGTTGCTGACGATTTTATCCACATAATACGGGCGGTAGACGTTGCCGCGGCTGGCCACCGCCGCGCCGAACTGCGCCATTTTTAAAGGCGTAACGAGCAGTTCCCCCTGCCCGATGGAAAGGTTCAGCGTGTCCCCGATAAACCAATATGTTTTATTGCGCGCGCGGCGCGTGGGACCGTAAAGGTTCCCCGCTTTTTCGCCCGGGAGGTCAATCCCGGTTTGGCGGCCGAACATAAATTTGCGCTCAATGCGTTCAATGGCGGCCGACCCCACCTGTGAGGCCACGGTATAATAATAAACGTCGCAGGAGTTGCTCATCCCGCTGAAAAAATCCACCGGGCCGTGCGTACCCCAGCATTTAAACACGCGCGGGCCGGAATCGTAATGGCCGGTGCAATTCACTTTATGTTTTACGTCCAGATGTCCGTCCTCGAGAGCGGCGGCCGAGGTAATGATTTTAAAAGTGGAAGCCGGCGGATAAATGCCCTGTACGGCCAGGTTGTATTCGTTGATTTTTTTGGATTGGTTCGGGTTTTCTTCGTCGCTGTACTGCACAAAGATATTCGGGTCGAACGCGGGCGCGCTCGCCAGTGCAAGCACCGCGCCCGTACGCGTATCAAGCGCAACGGCGGCCCCGCGGCCCGTTTTGGAATTTTTAAGGCCTTCTTCCGCCGCTTTTTGGACGGCAAAATTAAGCGTTAAATAAACGTCACTTCCCGCTCCCCATTTTTTGTCTTCGATAATGCTTTTGACGCGGCCGCGGTAGTCCACTTCCAAATACACGCCGCCGTCCTTGCCTTTGAGTTCTTTTTCAAACTTTTTTTCGATTCCGTTTTTGCCCAGTTTGGAGTTTAAGCGGTATCCCATCTTTAAATCGCGCGTGCGCCAGGCGCGGTCATCCATACTGCCCAGATAGCCGAGCAGGTGGCTGGCAAAGCCGCCGTAAGGATAGCTGCGCTTAGTTTCTTCAATCAGATAAATACCGGGGTAATACAGTTGTAATTCCTGCAGGGCGACGGTGCTTTTGGTGGATAAATTTTCGGCCAGCAGCGTAGCTTTCCCGCTCTTGGCGCCCAGCTGGAGTTTTTCCAGCATTAAAGGCGCGGGCAACCGCAGGCGGGGGGCAAAATCATACGCCAAACGCTCCAGGTATTCCGGGTCTTTATTGCCGCCCAGGTAGTAAAGGCTGAAAGCGGGTTCGTTGGAAGCGACGGCTACGCCGTCGGCGGTAAACACGCGGCCGCGCGGGGCGGTTTGGTACAGCACCTGCGTGCGGTTGCGTTCCGCCATCTGCAAATACGCGTTGTGGCGGAGCACCTGGATATCTACCAGCCGGAGCGCAATCACGGCCCCGGCCGCGGCGGCCAGAATCATCATCACTTTTAAACGCGCGTTAAAAAAAATCTTGGTAACGGCCATTTTTTACCCTATGCCTGACGGCAAACGGCCCCCTTGCCAAGCACGCGGCGCACCGTCCAGAACACGGCGGGAGCCAACACTGCCCCCAGCACCGAGCCGCCCAAAAGGCTCCAAAATCCGGGCCACATGGAGGAAGACGTAAACCACACGAGCAGCAGGCTGTTAAGCGCGCCCGCAAAAAACGTCAGCCCGAACACGGTAAAAATCTGCGGGAAGATTCCGTCGAAATCAAACCGTTCCGCAAGCGCATACACGATGCACGCCGCCACGGTAAACGTAAAAGCGTTGTTGCCAAACAATTTGGTGCCGAAAAAATCCAAAAACAGCCCGCACAAAAACGCCGCCGGATATCCAAACGCCGGCTTTAAAACGGTGCAAAACGCCACGGCAAACGCCAGCATTACGTTGACGCTCAGCCCCCAAACGGAACATACCGTCGCCAAGCACCAATGGCACACGGTGGCCAATAAAAACAAGAAAACGAGTTTAATTAGTCCCCACATAAACGGTTATTTTTTCCTCCCGTCCGTAATTACAAAAAGCTCTTTCACGGCCGCCGAACGGACCTGCGGCTCCACTTCCACCGTCAGCGCGGTTTGGAAACTGTCGTCGTTACGCACGCCGCTGACGCTCCCCACTAAAATCCCCGCCGGGAAAATGCCGCTCACAGCCGAAGTATACACTTTATCCCCTTTGCGTACGTCCGTCAGCAGCGGAATATATTTTAAACGCACCGGGCGCAAACCGTTGCCCGTCAAAAGGCCTTCTTCGTGCCCGCGTTCCAAGGCCACGGCGGCGGTAAAATCTTCGTCCCGCACCAAAAGCACTTTGGACGTATTCTCCGTCACTTCCGTCACCACACCGGCCAAGCCTTCCTGGCCGTCTTCCAGCGACAGCACCGCACTGCGTTCGCGCACGCCGTCGGCCGTCCCTTTATCAATCGTTACCGCGTTCCACTGGGAAGGTTCCCGGTAAGCCACCTTCGCCCATACGCCGTTCCAGCGGCGCGCCGGATTCAAACGTAAGATTTCCGTCAGACGGCCGTTTTCGTCCAAAATGGCTTCCGCCTGGGAAGAAAGCAGTTTCGTCATTTCGATTTGCTGTTTGAGTTCGCGGTTTTCGCGGTGCGCGTCCAAAAGTTCCCGCACCGTTTCGTGCACGTTTTGCGCGTATTTGGCCGTTCCGTGCGCCAGACGCACCTGCGGGATAAAAATATACGATAAAACCGCTTTCACCGAAGACACAAAGCCTTCCAGCGGCAAAATCATCAGTAAAAAAGAAAGGAGTAAAAACACCGCCGGCAGGAGAAAGCGTCTTTTGGCGCCGGGAACGTGTTTTTTGTGTTGTTTGGTTCTGTTGGGCAGCATAAAAATTAAAATCGTTTAAAACCCGGTTTTCGGCCCGGGGAATGATACTGTAAAATACGCCGCGGACCGACAAACGGGCGCGGAAAAATGAAGGCTCCGGCACAATCCCCGAAAATCACCCGGGGTAAAACGGAGCGGATAAAAAATTCAAACCCTGTCCGCCTAAGGCTGTTTTGGACGCCGGGCGGACCGTAAAAACAAAAAGCGGACACGGTCCCTTTTCAAGAACTGTGTCCGCCAAATAAAATCAGCAGCCAGGCTAGTAAGATTTACCGCGGGAACCGAAGAAGCGGGATCCTTTTTCGTTTAATTGTTCCAAGAACTTGCCCGTGCCCAGGGCCACGCAGCTGAGCGGGTCCGCGGCGCGGTGGACGGGGATGTCCGTTTCTTTGCGGATGAGTTCGGTAATGCCTCTTAAAAGACTACCGCCGCCGGCCACCACAAGGCCTCTGTCCACGAGGTCCGCAGCCAGTTCGGGCGGAGTTTCTTCCAGCGTGCTTTTGATAACGTCAATAATAAGGCGCACGGGTTCCATGAGTGCCTGGCGGATTTCTTCCGAAGTAACCGTCAGCGTGCGGGGCAGACCTTGCGTCTGGTCGCGCCCTTTTACTTCCATGGATTTTTCTTCTTTTAAGGGATAGACGGAACCCAGGTTAATCTTTACTTCCTCGGCGGTTGTTTCGCCGATAATCAGATTGTATTTTTTGCGGAAATACTGCACGATACATTCGGTCAGTTCGTCGCCGGCCACGTCAATGGATTTGGCAACCACCATCCCGCCCAGCGAGATGACGGCCACTTCCGTCGTGCCGCCGCCGATGTCCACAATCATGCTGGCGTGCGGTTCCGCAATCGGCAAATCGGCGCCCATGGCCGAAGCCATGGGCTCTTCGATTAAATATACTTCCCGGGCGCCGGCCTGACGGGCGGCGTCGTCCACCGCGCGGCGTTCAACGCCGGTGATGTCCGAAGGGATGCCGATAACGATCCGGGGGCGTAACAGACTGCTGCGGCTGTGTACTTTGCGGATAAAGTAACGAATCATTTCCTGCGTTACTTCAAAATCCGCGATAACGCCGTTTTTCATCGGGCGCACGGCCACGATGTTGGCGGGCGTGCGGCCTAACATTTGTTTGGCCTTGGCCCCCACGGCTTTGACTTCGCCGGTTTCTCTTTCCACCGCGACCACGGAAGGTTCGCGCAGAACGATGCCTTTGTCTTTGACGTAGATCAGACAGTTGGCCGTGCCAAGGTCCATACCCAAGTCAGAAGAAAACAGGCCTCCGAGATAGTCTATTACCATTTTAGTCCCCTATATTAGTCCACCAATTTAACAATGGCCACTTCGGCGTTGTCGCCCTGGCGCACACCCGCGCGGTAAATGCGGCAGAAGCCGCCGGCGCGGTTGGCGTAACGGGAGGCCAACACTTCAAATAATTTTTTAACGGCGGCCGCGTCTTTCAAGGTGTCTTTGGCGGCGCGTTCGTTATTGGCTTTGGCCAAGGTGATGAGTCCTTCCACCACGCGTCTGACTTCTTTGGCTTTGGGCAGCGTGGTCTTCACTTCTTCGTGAAGAATGATGCTGGTGGCCATATTGTTGAGCATGGCTTTGCGGTGGGACGCAGTCTTGCCAAGTTTTCTGTATCCGGTATTCTTAATCATACTAAAATGTTACTCCTTAGAATTTCATACCGAGGGAAAGATTCATCTCGGCAAGTCTTTCTTTAATTTCATCCATCGATTTGGCGCCGAAGTTTTTGATCATTTTCAAATCTTCTTCGGTCATTTTTACCAAATCGCGCACCGTGTTGACGTTCTCCGACTTCAAGCAGTTGATGGAGCGGGAAGACAACTCAATAAACTCAATGGACTGGTTCAAAAGTTCATCCTGTTTAGAGTTCGCGCCGGCGTTCTGGACGGCCGCCACGGAAGAAACGGGTTCTTCCACAGCTTCGTCGCTCGTCGTAGCCACGCAATCGTCTTCGCCTTCAATCGTGAAAATGTGCAAAGAGTTGGAGAGCAAAACAGCCGCACGGTGCAGCGCGCGGGCGGGGGCCAGCGTGCCGTCGGTGGTGATTTCCAAAATCAAGCGGTCGTAGTCCGTTTTCTGGCCGACGCGCGCGGGTTCCACGTCATAGTGGACCTTTACGATCGGGGAAAACAGCGCGTCCACCGGGATAAATCCGGCCGGGCGCTGGGTTTTGGCCTGTTCTTCAGCCGGGCCATATCCCTTGCCGCGGGAAATTTCAATTTCCATTTCCAGGCTGCCGCCCACTTCGAGCGTAGCCAGTTCCAGGTCTTTATTGACAATTTCCACACCGTCGACTTCTTCGATATCCGCAGCCGTAATCACACCGGGTTTATCGGCGTGGAGCTGCAAATATTCGCGGGTTTTGCCTTCCATCTTTACGCGCAGGTTTTTCAGGTTAAGCAAAATGTTGATAACGTCTTCCCGGACGTTGGGCACCGTGCTGAATTCGTGCACGGCCCCGGCGATTCTGACGGCGGTAACGGCGGCGCCTTCCATGCCGGACAGTAAAATCCGGCGCAAGGAATTGCCCACCGTGTGGCCGTAACCGCTTTCGTACGGTTCGGCAATAAATTTGCCGTAAAAGTCGGACGCGGTTTTTTCTTCCAACTGAATCTTTTGGGGAAGGACCAATTCGTTAAAAGCCATTATAAGCCTCCAAAACTATTTAGAATAGTATTCGACGATGAGCTGCTCGTTGACAGGGTAGGACATTTCCGCTCTGTCGGGCCATCTTAAGAGTTTGCCGGTCATTTTCTCCGCGTCGTATTCCAAAAAGCTGGGCCGCTGGTTGCGTTTTTCGGCTTCGGTAAGGCCCTGTTTGACTTGGACGTTTTCAGCCAAGGCTTTGTCCAGGGTTACTTTGTCGCCGATGCGCAGCTGGAAGGAAGGAACGTTGACGGCTTTGCCGTTGACCGTTACATATCCGTGCAAAACAATCTGGCGGGCCGCTTTCAAGGACACCGCAAAACCGAGGCGGCGCACAACGTTATCCAAGCGGGTTTCCAGTTTGCGCAAGAAGTTTTCACCCGTCTGGCCTTCGGCTTTGGCGGCGGCGTCAAACATATTGCGGAACGGAATTTCAGACATGCCGGACTGCAATTTGGCTTTCTGTTTTTCCTGCAAGCGGATACCGTATTCGGACACTTTGGCTTTTCTGACTTTGCCGCCGCGTTTGGTGACGGCAGCCAACTTGTCAATGACGCAGTTGGTGTAGCACTTGGTTCCTTTTAAGAAAAGTTTGCAATCTAATTTTCTGCATTTTTTGCAGCTGGGTCCTGTATATCTAGACATAAATCTTATACTCTCCTGGCTTTGGGCGGTCTGCATCCGTTGTGGGGGATGGGGGTGATGTCTTTAATGGAAGACACGGTAAGTCCGGCTTGCTGTACGGCTCTGACGGCCGTTTCGCGGCCCTGACCAGGTCCGCAGACCTTTACGGCCACTTCGCGCATACCCATGGCGACGGCTTTTTCGGCCGCTTTGTTGCTGGTAATCTGCGCGGCGAACGGGGTGCTTTTCTTGGTGCCTTTGAAGCCGTGGGAACCGGCGGTGGACCAAGCAACCGTGTTGCCTTTGTCGTCCGACACCGTTACAATGGTGTTATTGAACGAGCAGTAAATGTGCACCACGCCAAAAACGGGCGCTTTCGAATTTTTCTTTTTGCCTTTCGCCGCGGGCGCTTGGGCCGGCGCGGCCGTTGTCACTTTTTCTTCTGCCATATGGTTAAATTCCTTCTAAAATTTATTTGGTTTTGGAACCCACGGTTTTTCTTCTGCCGCGGCGGGTTCTGCTATTGGTTTTGGTGCGCTGACCGCGGACCGGCAGGTTGCGGCGGTGGCGCTGGCCTTTATAGGAACCGATTTCAATGGCGCGGTGAATGTTCTGCGCCACTTCGCGGCGGAGTTCACCTTCCACTTTGTATTCCTTCTGCAAAAGGGTGTTGAGAAGACCGGCCTGCTGTTCCGTCAAATCTTTGACGCGGGTGGCGGGGTCAATCTGGCCTTCCAGTTTGGCAAGCACTTCTTTCGCGTTTTTCTTGCCGATGCCATAAATGTATTCCAACGCGACATCTATTCTTTTGTTTTTCGGTAAATCAATACCTGCGACTCTAGCCATATCTTATAAAACTCCTGTAAATTAACCTTGGCGTTGTTTGTGTTTCGCGACTTCGCAAACCACGCGTACTACGCCGTTGCGTTTAATGATTTTGCATTTTTGACATATCTTTTTAACACTGGCTCTAACTTTCATTTATTTCTCCCTATAAGTTATTCTGCCGCGGGTCAAATCGTAAGGGGAAAGTTCCAATCTCACTTTATCGCCCGGGAGAATTCTTATATGATGAACTCTCATTTTGCCGGATATGTGCCCCAGAATTACTTTGCCGCCCGGTATTTCAATTTTAAACATCGCGTTGGGCAGCGCTTCCAGGACTTTACCTTCAATTTCGATTTTATCGCTCATACGACTCCGAGTTCGGATTAAATCACAGAACAAACACCCGCCGCGTTTATCCTTCAAACGCGCCAGGCGGCTTATTCAAAGGCAGTGAAAATTTCGCTGCCGTTAGCCGTTACGGCTACCGTATGTTCAAAATGCGCGGCGTAACTTCCGTCACGCGTGACAACGGTCCAGCCGTCCTCCAGCTCCCTGACTCTGTAACTTCCCGCAGTAAGCATGGGTTCAATCGCAAGCACCATCCCCGCTTCTAAAACGGGGCCGGTTCCCGGCGTGCCGAAATTCGGAATGCTGGGTTCCTCGTGCATATTGCGCCCGATGCCGTGCCCGCAATAATCGCGCACGACGCCCATGTTATGGAGCATGGCGAAAGCTTCCACCGCGTGCTGCACGTCGCCAAGACGTTTGCCCGGTTTGACTTGCCCGATTGCCTTATATAAAGACTTTTTGGTTACGTCCATCAGTCTTTGGGCTTCGTCGGAAACTTTTCCCACGCCGAGGGTGACAGCGGCGTCTGAACAGAAGCCGTCAAGGCGGGCCCCTGTATCGATACTGATAATATCACCACTCTTTAATATTCTATCTTTTTTTGGGATTCCGTGCACGACTTCTTCATTTACCGACGCGCAAATACTTCCCGGAAACCCGTAATACCCCAGAAAAAGCGGCGTCGCCCCGAAGGAGCGAATCGTTTTTTCCGCGGCAGAATCCAACTCCAGCGTGGAAATGCCGGGGCGTACCATTTCGGTCATCAGCTTGAGGACCGCCGCGGTAACTTTTCCGGCTGCACGCATCCGTTGGAGTTCTTGTTCGTTTTTTACTTCAATCATTTTACCTTCTCAAGGACTTTGGTCAGGTCCTCAAAAACTTGTTCGGGGCTTTGGTTCCCGTTTACTTCCACATACTTGCCGCTGTTTTGGTAATAATTCTTTACCGGCAAGGTATCGTGGTGATACACTTCCAAACGGTGTTTAACGCGTTCGGGCGTATCGTCCGCACGGGAATAGAGCTCCCCTCCGCACGCCGGACAGGCAGTCAGCGGCGCATTCAAATCTACGTGTAAAATCGCTCCGCATTTTTTGCACTGGCGGCGCGAAGAAATGCGGCTGATGACTTCGCTTTCCGGCAAATCAATCATCACGACTTCGGTAATTTCGCGGTTTAAGCGTTTCATCATAGCGTCCAACGCTTCGGCCTGCGCAACAGTGCGCGGGAAACCGTCGAAAATGATGCCTTTATCCGTCGCACTGACGATTTTTTCCAACATGGAAACCATCAGTTCATCGGGCACCAGGTTACCGTCGTTGATAATGGCGGCAATCTTTTTGCCTAACTCCGAACCGGAAGCGATTTCCGCCCGGAGAACATCCCCCGTGGAGATGTGGTACAAATCAAACTTCTGCTGCAATTTGGCCGACTGGGTGCCTTTACCGGCGCCCGGGCAGCCCATTAAAACAATGTTCACTTCTGTAAACCTACCTTTCAAAATACAAACAACTTTGCGTTTGAACCCCGTAAGATTCAAACGCAAAATAATTTGTGCAAATTGTCAAAAAATGTAAAAAATGAAATTTTAATTTCGAAAAGGACTAAACAGCCCCAGAGAATTTTTTAGGATTTTGTGGGGATTTCTAGGCCCTCCAAAATCAGTAACTACTAAAAAATTTTTTAGGATTTTCCTCTTGCGCTAGGCGCATAGGCGCGAAGCATATTTTGAAATATGTGAGCGCCGTAGCAACAAAGCGCAAGAGAGGAAATCCGTAAAAATTACTGTCCGACGTTGAACCAGCGGCCCTTAATTCTCTTCGAGCCTTTCATCAAAGGCTCATAATTACGGGCCAACAGGTGCGCCTGAATCTGACCAACCGTATCCAACGCGACGCCGACGACGATCAGCAAAGCCGTACCGCCAAAGTAAAAGTCTACGTTGAACTGCGCGCGGAAGAAGTCCGGCAGGACCGCGATTAAACAAACAAAAATCGCGCCGCAGAAAGTTAAACGGTTCATCACCCATTCAATGTAATTTTTCGTGGGTTCGCCGGGGCGAATGCCCGGGATGAAACCGCCCCATTTCTTCATGTTATCGGCCAAATCGGACGGGTTAATCGTCATCGAGTTGTAGAAATAGCAGAAGAAAATAATCAGAGCCGAGAACAACAGCATATACAGAATGCTGCTATGGTTCATAGACTCCAACAGTTTCTGCGCCCAAGGGGCTTCCTGGTTGAAGCTGGCAATCGTCAGCGGCAGAGAAATAACGGACGAGGCAAAGATTACAGCGATTACGCCGCTCTGGTCAATCTTCAGCGGCAAATAGCTGGTCTGCCCGCCGTAGGTTTTATTCCCCACCTGGCGTTTGGCGTATTGGACCGGGATTTGGCGCTGGGCCGTTTCCAGCCATACCACCAAAGCCGTAATCACAACCGCCGCGCCAAAAATGACGAGCGCCATGAAAAAGTCCATTTCGTCCGTCTGCACGCGTTTGACGACTTCCATAATCGCACTGGGCAAGCGGTCCACGATACCGGCAAAAATGATGAGCGAAATACCGTTGCCCACCCCTTTTTCGGTAATCTGTTCGCCGAGCCACATCACAAACATCGTGCCGGCGGCCAGCGTTAACACCGTGGTAACGAAAAACATAAACGACGGGTTTACCACCGCCGAAACGCCGCCCGCGCCTTCAATACGCGTGATGGCGAACGTCATCATAGAGCCTTGCAACAACGCCAAGAACAGTGCAAAAATACGGGTGATCTGGTTTTCTTTTCTTCTGCCGGATTCACCTTCTTTATGCATACGGTCCAGCGCCGGGAAAATGTGAGCCCCGCGCACCAACCCCATGATAATGGAAGCGTTAATGTACGGCATGATACCCAAGGCCAAAATAGAAAATCTGCCCAAAGCGCCGCCCGAAAAGATATTCATGAATCCAAGAATACCGTTTTGGTGCGCGGCAAACATTTGTTTCAAGACTTCCGTATTAATGCCGGGTATTGGGATTGCGGCGGCAATCCGGAAAACAGCCAACGCCCCGACCAAGAAGAGAAGTCTCTTCTTGAGTTCGGGGGCGTTAAAGATATTTGCAACTGTGTTGTTAGCCATTATTTGGTCTTCTGTTCAAGCACGGTTACGGTGCCGCCGGCTTTTTCAATCGCCGCTTTGGCAGTGGCGGAAAAACCGTGGGCAGACACTTTCAAAGCCTTGGTCAAAGAGCCGTTGGCCAATACTTTGACGCGGGTAACATCGTGGATGATACCGGCTTTTTTCAAGGCTTCCGGGGTCACTTCCGCACCGGCCGCAAAGGCTTTTTCCAAAGAGCCGACGTTGACGTAGTCAAAACGTCTGGCAAAATCTTTATTGGAAAAACCGCTTTTCGGCGTGTGGCGGATCAAAGGCATCTGACCGCCTTCTTTGCTTTCTTTGCGGGAGTTACCGGAGCGGGAAGTCTGACCTTTCATACCTTTGGTGCAGTAGTTGCCCAAACCGGAACCCGGGCCGAGACCCAAGCGTCTTTTTTCTTTTCTGGACCCATGTTTAGGGAAAAGGTTATTTAAAGTTACCATTTTTTATCTCTCCACAAAACTATTCGGCCTTGGCGGGTTCGGCTTTCGCTTCCGCCTTGGGGGCTTCAGCCGCCGGGGCGGCTTTGCCGCGCATCACGTTCACGGCTTCTTTGGCTTTCAACTGTTTGAAAGCTTCCATCGTGGCGTAAACCAAGTTGCAGGGATTGCTGCTGCCCAGGCTTTTGGCCAAGACGTCTTTGATACCCGCAGCTTCAAACAAGAGGCGCGCGCCGGAGCCGGCGATTACACCGGTACCGGGAGCAGCCGGTTTCATCCACACGGAAGCGGCACCGAATTTGCCGATGACTTCGTGCGGGATGGTTTCGCCCACGATCGGGAACGTGATCATGTGTTTGCGGGCGTGGGATTCAGCTTTGGCGATAGCCAGCTGAACCTGATTCGCCTTGCCAATAGCAACGCCCACTTTGCCCATGCCGTTACCGACTACGACGAGCGCGCGGAAGCCAAAGCGTTTACCGCCTTTGACTACCTTGGCCGTTCTGGCTACGTGGATGACCGTGGTTTTGCCTTCAGCCGCCGGTCTTGCTTTTTGAAACTCGGCTCTTTTGCCTTTCGCTTCTTTTCTGTTATCGCTTTTCACTAGCGTTTCATTGGACATTAAATTCACCTGTGACCTTAGAATTTCAATCCTGCTTCTCTGGCGGAATCCGCAAGCGCTTTGATTCTGCCGTGGTAGACGCGTCCGCCGCGGTCAAACATCACTTCGCTGATGCCTTTTTCGAGCGCTTTTTTGGCAATCGCGGCGCCCAAAGCCTTGGCAGCTTCGATGCTCTTGGCGGAAGCTTCAAATTTGCCTTCAAATTCTTTGGACAACGTGGTCGCAGACACTAACGTGCTGTGCGTGTTGTCGTCAACGATTTGGGCGTAAATGTATTTCAAGCTTCTGTAGACGGACAGTCTCGGGCGGTGCGCACCGTTTTTAAGCAGGTGGCCGCGGCTGCGGTCTTTTCTGAATTGATATCTTTCTTGTTTAGTGGCCATAATTATTTGCCTCCCGCCGCAGTTTTACCGGCTTTGCGAACAATGTGTTCGCCTTGGTATTTAATACCGCTGCCTTTGTAGGGTTCCGGAGGTCTGATTCTTCTGATTTTGGCCGCGAAATCGCCCACTTTGAACTTATCGCTGCCTTTAATCGTTACCCAGCCGGATTTCGGATCCACCGTGACCGTAAGGCCAGCGGGGATATCCAAATTCACGGGATGGGAGAAACCGAGTTCCAGGTTCAGTTTGGTGCCGGCCACGTTGGCGCGGTAACCCAAACCGTTGATTTCCAACACTTTGGAAAAACCGTTCGTCACGCCTTCAATAATGTTGAAAACGTTGGCGCGGGTGGTTCCGTGCAAAGCGTTGAGTTCTTTTACCCGGTTTTCGGCGACGGAGAAGGTCAGCACGCCGTCTTTAAGTTCGGGCGTAATGCCTTCCGGGATAGAGTAAGACAAAGTGCCAAGCGCGCCGGTGGCGGTAATGACGCTGTCTTTGATTTCCACTTTGGTTTTGGCGGGAACGTTGATAATCTTTTTACCGATTCTGCTCATATTCCCCCCTTACCAGACCTGACACAACAGTTCGCCGCCGATTTTTTCGGCTTTGGCCTGCGCGTCGGTCATCAAACCTTTAGACGTGGAAAGAATGGTGATGCCGAAGGCGCCGCGAACTTTCGGAATGTTGTTGTAGGCGCTGTAAACGCGGGAACCGGGTTTGGAAATACGTTTCAAACCTTGGATGACGCATTCGTTTTCGGGCGTGTATTTCAAAAATACTCTCACCACGCCGCCCTTGGTTTCGTTGTGGACGGCTTTGAAATTGGCGATGTAACCTTCTTCTTTCAGTACGCGCGCAATTTCGGTTTTGATTTTAGAAAAAGGGATATCCACTTTTTCTTTTTTCTTCATATTGGCGTTTCTTATTCTGGTTAAGAAATCTGCGATTGGATCCATGTATATAGGCTACCTCTCCAAGCCACTTTCCGTTTAACGGAGTTGGCCCGAAAAAGGTACCTCCTCCTGTAAATTACCAGCTCGATTTTCTGAGACCAGGGATGAGACCCTGATGTGCCATTTTTCTAAGGCAGATACGGCAGAGACCGAAGTCGCGGTAGTAACCTCTCGCGCGCCCGCAGATTTGGCATCTGTTGTGATAGCGCACGGCGAACTTTTGATCCTTCGCCATTTTTGCAACCCAAGCTTTCGTAGCCATAAAGTTTTCTAACTCCTATTATTTGGCCGATTTGCGGAACGGCATACCCATATAATTCATAAGCATACGGCCGCTTTCGTCGTTTTCGGCGGTGGTAACGAACGTAATGTTCATACCGTGGGCTTTGGGAGATTTTTCAACATCAATTTCCGGAAAAATATAATGTTCTTTAATACCCAAGTTCAAGTTGCCTTTGCCGTCAAAGCTGGCGTTAAAGCCCTGAAAGTCGCGGATGCGGGGGCAGGCGATGCTGATGAAGCGTTCCATAAACTCATACATTCTGGCACCGCGCAGCGTCACGCGCACGCCGATCGGCATACCTTCTCTAAGTTTGAAGTTAGAGATGGATTTTTTGGCGCGGCGCACTTGGGCGGCCTGGCCGGCGATGGCGGTCAAGTCTTCTTTGGCCGTTTCCAACGCTTTGATGTCTTCGCGGGCTTCTTTCACGCCGATGTTGATGACGATTTTCGTCATTTTCGGCACGGCCATCGGGCTTTTGACGTTCATATCTTTCAGCAAGGCCGGAAGCACTTTTTCTCTGTAAAGGGCCTGCAATTTCGGCGCGTAACCGGCGGGCACTTTCGTTTCGTTTTTGGTTTCTTTCTTAGTCATTTTAACGGTACCTGATTAAATGATCGGCTCGTTGCATTTGCGGCAGACGCGCGTTTTCGTGCCGTCGGCCGAGATTTGCACTTTGGGCGTCATCGCTTTTTTGCATTTGCCGCAGACGACCGCTACGTTGGACGCGTCCAACGCGGCTTCCATCTGCACAATGCCGCCCTGCTTGTTTTGGGTAGGCTTTACGTGTTTGGAAATCATGTTCACGCCCGTTACCACTACTTTGTTTTTGGACGGGTTCACCGATTTCACTTCGCCTTTTTTGCCTTTGTCCTTACCGGACAACACTAAAACGGTGTCTTTTTTCTTAATGTTCATACTATACCACCTCAGGAGCCAAGGAAATGATTTTCAAGAAATTCTTTTCGCGCAGCTCTCTGGCAATCGGGCCGAATACACGGGTGCCTTTTGGTTCCCCGTTATCGTTGATGATGCAAACGGCGTTGTCATCAAAACGAATATAGGAACCGTCTTTTCTTCTTCTTTCGCGGGCCACGCGCACGACTACCGCGCGGACCACGTCGCCTTTTTTAATGGCGGAGGTAGGGATCGCGTCTCTGACGGAGCACATAATAACGTCTCCCAAAGTCGCGATATCCCGATGGTGGCCGCCGCGCACTTTAAAGCACTGAACTTTACGCGCGCCGGAATTGTCGGCCACATTAACGATGCTTCTTAATTGAATCATACTTTAATAACTCCGTAGTTTTTAAAAACTAAGCTCTGGCTTTTTCCACAATTTTGGAAATGCGCCATTTCGTCGTTTTGGAAACGGGACGGGTGCTCATAATTTCCACTTTGTCGCCGATTTTGGTTTCGTTGGCCTCGTCGTGAGCGTGGAATTTGGCCGCTCTTTTGAGCGTTTTGCCATAGCGTTCATCGTGAACTAAGCGTTCCACTTTAACGGTGCGGGTTTTGTCCATTTTGTCGGACACAACTACGCCGCTCAGAACTTTTCTTTTGGCACGGGTTTCTTGATTTTCCATTTTTCAAACCTCTATTTTTGCTCTTTTTTCTGGTTGATCAGCGTTTGCAAAAGAGCAATTTCGCGTCTTACAGCTCTGATTTCCATCGGATTGGCGATGGGGGTGGTGCTGTGTTTGAAAAGAAGATTAAATTTCTTTTCCTGGGCTTTGCCGAGCGCTTCGTTCAGTTCGGCCAACGTTTTGTTTTTCAAAGCTTCTTTTTCGTTCGTCTTCATAAACTACCTTCTGGTAACCAGTTTCGTTTTGATCGGCAGTTTGTCGGACGCTAAGCGCATGGCTCTTTTGGTATCTTCCAAAGTGGCGCCTTCCAATTCAAACAAAATTCTGCCGGGCTTCACCACAGCGGCCCAGTATTCGGGCGCGCCTTTACCTTTACCCATACGGGTTTCGGCGGGGTGTTTGGTAATGGCTTTGTCCGGGAAAATGCGGATCCAAAGTTTACCTTTTTTCTTGATGAAGCGGGACAAGGTAATACGGGCAGCTTCAATCTGCCGGGCGGTGATCCATTTGGGTTCCAACGCTTTCAACCCAAATTCGCCGAACACCACTTCAGTGCCGCGTTTGGCGTTGCCTTTAATGCGGGGCGCGCTGAAGGGTTTGCGGTATTTAACTCTTTTAGGCATCAACATAAGTCAAAGTCCTCTATTTGGCTTCCGCCGCGGCGACTTCCGTCGCACCTTCGGTGGAACCGTTTTCCATGTCGCGGTGTTTCTTGAGCTCGTTCATAATCTCTTTGGGAGATTTGGCGAAGTGGGTTCTCTTGAAAATCCAGACTTTAATACCGATTTTACCGCTGATGGTGTTGGCTTCGGTAAAACCGTAATCGATATCGGCGCACAAGGTGTGCAGCGGCACGCGGCCTTCGCGTTTCCACTCGGTGCGGGCGATTTCCGCGCCGCCGAGTCTGCCGGACACCATGATTTTGATACCAAGCGCTTTGCCGGACAAAGCCTTTTCGATCGCTTTCTTGATAGCGGCACCGTAGTGGGCGCGTTTTTCAAGCTGCATGGCGATGTTCTGGGCTACCAGCTGGGCATCCGTTTCCGGATTCTTGATTTCAATCACGTTTACAAAGGTTTTGCTGCCGGTAAGGGCTTCCAATTCTTTGCGCAAGGCTTCGATGTCGGCGCCTTTTTTGCCGATCACCACGCCCGGGCGGGCGGTGTGAATGTTGACGCGCAGGAACGCACCGGCTCTTTCGATACCGACGTAGCTGACGGCCGCCATTTTGAATTTGTTGTCAATAATTTTGCGAATCTGGAAATCTTCCATGATAAGCGCCGGCATATTCTTGGGGGCGAACCATCTGGAGCGCCAATCCTGAATATAACCGAGTCTGATTGACCGGGGGTGAATCTTGTGTCCCATAAATTAGCGACCTCCCTTTTTTTCGTCGGTGACGATAACAGTCAAGTGGCACATGCTCTTTTTGTAGGGCATCGCGCGGCCTTGCGGGCCGGGCTGCACTCTTTTCAAGTGGCCGCTGGGGCCCAAGTTGGCAAACGCTTCTTTAATGAAGACTTTGCTGAAATCCAGCTTTTTGCCGGCTTTTACTTCCAGGTTGGCGGCGGCGCTGTGAAGCGTTTTGGCCACCAAATCCGAGGTGCGTTTGGCGATGAACGGAAGTACGTCTTCCGCCGCTTTCACGTTTTTACCGCGGATTTGATCGAGCACCAGGTTCACCTTGCGGCTGCCATAGCGTTGAAATTTAGCTTTTGCACAAGCTTCCATATCAAATCCTCAACTCTTATTTCAGGGCGGTGGAATCTTTCGTCATGCCACCGTGACCTTTGAACAAACGGGTGAAAGAGAATTCACCGAGTTTGTAGCCTACCATTCTTTCGGATACGTAAATGGGAAGAAATTTTCTGCCATTGTGCACGAGGAACGTGTGTCCCACAAATTCAGGCACGATGGTGCAGGCTCTTGCCCACGTCTTGATAGGTTTCTTTTCATTGGAAGCGTTCATCGCTTGAACTTTTTCCAACAGGTTTAAATCCACAAACGGACCTTTTTTAGTTGATCTTCCCATAATTACTTAGCCTTGTTTTTTCTTCTGTCGCTGACAATCATCCAGCCAAACGCTTTTTTGGTAGAGCGCGTTTTCAGACCGCGGGTCTGCTGGTTCCACGGAGAGCGCGGAATGTTGCCGCCTTTACCGTGACCGCGGCCGCCGCCCATCGGGTGGTCGACAGCGTTCATGGCGCTACCGCGGACGGTAGGTCTCTGGCCGCGATGTCTGTTGCGGCCGGCGTTGCCGATTACAATGTTGGAGTGGTCCACATTGCCGACTTGGCCGATGGTGGCGCAGCAGGCGCTGGGCACCAAGCGGATTTCGCCGGACGGCATTTTGATATGGGCATAGTCCGATTCTTTGGCCATAAGCTGAGCCTGGCTGCCGGCGCTGCGGGCAAGCTGCGCGCCTTTGCCGACTTTCAGTTCAATGGCGTGGATAAAAGTACCTTCGGGAATGTTTTTAAGAGCAAGGCAGTTACCCACTTTAATATCTGCGGCCGGACCGGACATAAGTACGTCGCCCACTTGTACGCCCAGCGGATGGAGAATGTATCTCTTTTCGCCGTCGGCGTAGTTCAACAGGCAAATGCGGGCGCTGCGGTTCGGGTCGTATTCGATAGACACGACTTTGGCCGGCACGCCGTATTTTTCCCGTTTGAAATCAATCTGTCTGTATGCGCGTCTGTGGCCGCCGCCGATGTGGCGGACCATAATCATACCGGTGTTGTTTCTGCCGCCGGTTTTGCGCAGACCTTTGGTTAAGCTCTTCTCCGGAGTGGTTTTGGTAATATCGGAGTAGTCCGACACCGTAATCGTTCTGCGGGAAGGGGTGTAAGGTCTAAATGACTTAATAGGCATAGTTAGTAGTTTCTCCTTTCAGCTACTTCGAAGCGGCTTCCACCATTTCGATTTTATCGCCTTCTTTCAAGGTAACAAAGGCCTTTTTGTAATCGGGTCTTTTACCTTCGAAGCGACCCATACGATGGGTCTTGCCCGTGACGGAAATCGTGTTAATCTTTACAACGGTTACGTTGAAGATTTTTTCCACCGCGGTTTTAATTTCGCCTTTGGACGCGTTTTTGGCAACCACAAAACCGTAGCGGTTGTGGGTGTCGCGTTCAATCAAGCTCTTTTCGGTTAAAAGGGGCTTTTTAAGCGTAGTGTAAACGGTCATTATTTGGCCTCCTTGGCGAACGTGTCGCTGAGTTTGGCGACGGCGTCCGTGGTCAAAATAACTTTAGAGCTGTTGAGCACCACGTAGGCGTTGGCATCCTGCGGAGCGATGTGGGTAAGACCCGCAACGTTGCGGCAGGCCAAAGCGGCGTTGGCGTCGGCAAAGTTATCCATGACCAGCGGTTTGCGGCCGGCGGCCAAGACGTCCATAATTTCGGCGAAAGCTTTGGTTTTGGGTTCTTTAAGCGTTAAAGATTCCAACACAACCAAGTTGCCTTCGGCGAGCTTGGTGGACAAAGCCATCGCGAGCGCGGTTCTTCTTTTGGCGGCCGGCAAATCCTGGCGGAAAGAGCGCGGGGTAGGACCAAAAGCGATACCGCCGTGGCGGAACTGCACGGCGCGCAAGCTGCCCTGACGGGCGCGGCCGGTGCCTTTCTGTTTCCACGGTTTTTTACCGGTACCGGAAACTTCGCTGCGGGTTTTGACGTCGGCGGTGCCGCTTCTTTGGTTAGCCAAAAAGGCGGTGATGACTTCGTGCAAGAAAGTGGGGTTGGCCTTGACGGCGAACAAGCTGTCCGGCAGGGCGCAGGTTCCTTTCTCTTTACCTTTGATATCTAAAACTTTAGTTTCCATGGGTCAAAGTCCTTACTTCTTGTTGGCGGCTTTAGAGGCAGAAACTTTCTGCTGCTGCGGCGCCACATAGTGTTTTTTGTATTTGGAAGTTTCCAAGACGGACACGATGGAGCCTTTGGCGCCAGGGACGGAACCTTTCAGGAAGATAAGTCCGTTTTCGTTGTCCACTTTGATAACTTCAATTTTGGCTACGGTGTGGGTGGTGGTGCCATAGTGACCAGCCATGCGCTGGCCGGAGAGCACTTTACCCAAAGAGCGGCGGGAGCCCAAAGAACCCGGAGCGCGGGATCTGTCGGACTGACCGTGGGAATCGGGCTGGCCGGCAAAGCCGTGGCGTTTCATACCGCCGGCAAAGCCGTGGCCTTTGATTTTACCCTGCACGTCCACATAGTCGCCGGGTTTGAAGATTTTTTCGAGTGAAATGACTTGACCGATTTCGAAACCGTTTACGTCCGCGACACGGCATTCCTTCATGTGTCTGACCGGAGCGACGTTGGCTTTTTTGAAATAACCGAGTTCAGGTTTGTTGAGTTTGCTTTCTTTCACTTCGCCAAAACCCACGCAAACGGCGTTGTAGCCGTCTTTTTCCTGGGTTCTGACACGCACAACCTTGCACGGGCCCGCTTTTACTACGGACACGCCATGAAGATTGCCTTTTTCATCAAAGAGCTGAGTCATGCCGATTTTTTCGCCGATTACAAAGCGAAAAGTTTCGGGAGCTTCTTTGACAGTTTCTGCTTTGGCCGCTTCAGCAACGGGGGTTGCCTCTTGGGCACCAGCAGCTTGGTTGAGTTCTTCTGTCATATCAGTTCAGTTTCCTATTAGTTGCTTTTGATAGCCACATCTACACCGGCCGGCAAATCCAGTTTCATGAGTTCGTCGACGGTCTTAGAGGTGGGGCTTTTGAGGTCAATGAGTCTTTTGTGAATGCGCATTTCAAACTGTTCTCTGCTCTTTTTATCGGTATGGGGAGAGCGAAGCACGGTGTACTTCTTAATCCGGACCGGGAGAAGAACAGGACCCGCCACGATGGCGCCGGTTTTTTGGGCCGTTTCCACAATGCGGGAAACAGAGGCGTCCAACATGCGATGGTCGTAAGAACGCAATTTGATGCGGATTCTTTCTTGGCTTAATACTTTAGCCTTTTTTTCTGTTTTTTCTGCCATGTTTAGTTTCCTTAAATGTTTTTTACAAAAAATTATTCGGCAGAAATCCCCGCTCCGGGTCGCCTTTCTCGACGAGCCGGTCAGGAATTTTCCGCCTTTGCTTCCAATTCAGTACATTTTATTATACTAAATTAGCGGGCTTTTGCGCTATACAATTTACTTGCGTTTTTCACCGTTTCGCTTTCATTGCAAAGCACCTAAAATTCGCTTGAATATATTGTATAAAATCTGTATTGTATTGTAAAGGGAATCCCGTCGGGGCCCGCAAACACTTGCAAATTCCGTTTTTGAAGGAGATTTTATGCCCGCCATCAATTACAGCCTGCGCATTATTAAAGACTATCCCACCCCCAATGTACAATTTATTGATATTAACACCCTGCTGGCCGAGCCCGAATACTTTACCCAAGTAATCGACAAAATGTGCCAAACGGTTCAGCAGACGCTGCCGCCGGACCTCCTAAGCAAAACGGCTATTATCACGCCGGAATCGCGCGGTTTCTTCTTTGCCGCGCCTGTGGCCTACCGTTTGGGGCTGCCGTTTTTGCCCATCCGCAAAAAAGGCAAGATTCCGAACAAACCCTACCGCTTCCGCATTACCAACGAGTATGACAGCTACGATATGGAAGTGGACGAAGAACTGCTTTTATCCTTCCCGAACTTTATCTATATTGATGATATTTTGGCCACCGGGCAGACGCTGGCGGCGGTTCGTAAAGCGATGGCGGCCAAAGGCAAAGAAATCTTGCTGGCGGTACATTTAACGTCCGTTAAAAGCCTGCAAACCATGCGGGACGATAACCCCGAATTAAAAAATTTGCCGCTTAAAGAGATATTATAACCCGTCTAAACGCAAAAACGCCGGACCCAATTTCGGGTCCGGCGTTTTATTTTAACCTTTTAAAGATTAATCGCGGAAGCTCTCGCCCGTGCAAACATTGTTTACGCATTTGGGCGCAATTTGTACGCGGCACATTTCGCGCGTGCAGGGAGCGTGATAGCACGCTTTGTCAAACGCGGCTTTGACCGTTTCCGCACCTTTTTGGCTGACGGCTTGGTATCCGTCGCACATGCAGCAGCCTTTCTGCACAGCCACGCAGTCCGCGTCCGCGGTGCAAGCTTTGTCGGCTTTTAAAATCGCTTTCGTCAGCGCTTTGGGTTTGGCGTTGATGCCCACGGATTTCGGAGCGGAGGCACAGGCGGCCAACACGGCGGCGCAAACAGTCAAAAATAATACTTTTTTCATTCTATTCCCCTATTTTACGAAATAATTTTTATACGGTTTAGGCGTACCCACGCAGGTCCCGTTTTGGCAGGACGTTTCAATATCCACGTAGCACATTTGCAAAGTGCACGCGGCGCGTTCACATTCTTTCATAAAAAACGGCTGGAGCGCGGCGGCGGCTTCTTTATTCACCGCTTCTTTACCGGCGCACATGCAGCAGCCTTTGTTAACAGACGTGCAGTCTTCGTCCACTTTGCAGGACTTATCGGCCGACTGCAGGGCTTCGGCGTAATTTTTAGATTTCAAGTTAACGGGAGTTTTCACTTCTACCGTTTTGGCGCATCCGGCGAACAATACGGCCGCGCCCAATAGTCCCAATACTTTGATATTCATGTTTTGGTTCCTCCGTTATATTGAATATTATATCAAATTCTATATCCCCGCCAAATTTATTATAATAGAACCGTAGTACACAATTTTACCTGTTTTTGGAACCGCGTGCAGAACGCGGCGGCATTACAAATGTAATCCAGAGCAAGTCCAAAAACAGCCGATTAGAGGCGCAAGATAAAGGGCCTTATAACCCCTTTGTTTTGTGCCGAATGTTTGCCGCCCGCGTGGCGGCAGACTACGGCTGTTTATATTTGCGGCACTTGCTCTGGCGCAATATGGACAGCCGTTTTTGTTTGGGTTCCAAAGACAAAAGGAGCCTTTATGAACAACAGCTATACATCCGCCCCCGGACGGGGATTTACGTTAATTGAACTCTTGGTAGTGGTACTCATCATCGGAATTTTATCCGCCGTGGCGCTACCCCAATACACCAAAGCGGTAGAAAAAGCACGCTTATCAGAAGCCCTCAGCAATATCAAAACAATGCAGGATAACATTGATTTGTATTTATTGGAAAACGGCGGGTTTCCCAGTGGATCTGTAAAATATAAAGACCTAGCAAACGCTACAGAACTCAGCGGCGGCAGCTTTGATAATGACGGAGAATTTTATTATGAAACCAAAAATTTCATTTACAGTGGCTCTTGCTGGAGTATAGCTTGTGACATTCAAGCCGATAAAAATACAGATTCTGCCAACTGGTATACTCTATATTCTTCCAGAGATGACCAAGGATGGCGACATCAATGTATTACCCAATTAAACGATTTCGGCCGCCAGATTTGTAAATCGTTACAAGGCCAAGGATGGACATATAGCGACGGGGAAATTTAAAACAGTATATACGCTGATAAAAAACGAACCGCAAAGAGATATCCTTTGCGGTTCGTGCATTAAACTCGCCTCTCCGACAATTTAATAACGTCCAAATTCTACACCTTATAACTGGCCTCATATTATACCTTATGGGGTGACGCCAAGCGGAAAAAGCGTCCGTTCAGGATGACGGCAACGAGGAAACGACTCCTATTCTGGATTCCGGCTCCACGGCCGGAATGACGACAAAATAAAGCGGTAGATCCCGAGACCCTGCGGGCCGCCAAACACCTCGGGATGACTTTATATAGTATGCCGTGAGAGCAGAATAACACAATAGAAGATTGCCTGATTTGTTAAATTCGCCTTAGATTGTGCGGGCTAGTCGGCCGCATAGGCGTGCCTGAATGGCACGTCAAGGCCGAGGGACGCGCAAGATAACAGAATTTAACAAATTGTTGGCCCTTAAAAGACATACGGAGCAAAACTTTCTGTTTTGCTCCGTATGCGTAAACCGTTAGTTACCAACAGTCGTTACTACTCAATAATTTTGGTAACAACGCCGGCGCCTACCGTATGACCACCTTCGCGGATAGCGAAGCGCAAGCCTTCTTCCATTGCTACAGGCGTAATCAATTTAACTTCGATTTCAGCGTTATCACCAGGCATAATCATGTCTTGTTTGAAAGACAATTCGCCCGTCACGTCCGTCGTTCTCAAATAGAACTGCGGTTTGTAGCCCGGGGTCAGCGGAGTGTGGCGGCCGCCTTCTTCTTTCTTCAAGATGTACACCTGGCCCATAAAGTGTTTGTGCGGGTTCACAGATTTCGGAGCGGCCAATACTTGACCTCTTTCAACCTGGTTCTTGTCGATACCGCGCAGCAAGATACCCACGTTATCACCGGCCATACCTTCGTCCAGCAATTTGCGGAACATTTCGATACCGGTCGCTACCGTGTTCAGCGTGTCGCGGAAACCGATGATTTCCAGCTGATCGCCCACGTGCACCTTGCCGCGTTCGATTCTGCCGGTGGCCACAGTACCGCGGCCAGTGATCGAGAATACGTCTTCCACAGCCATCAAGAACGGTTTTTCCGTATCGCGCTGGGGTTCGGGGATCCACGTATCCAAGGCTTCCATAAGTCTCTTGATGCAGGGTTCGCCCAATTCGCTCTGGTCGCCTTCAATGGCTTTCAACGCAGAGCCGCGCACGATCGGCGTGTTGTCGCGGTCAAAATCGTATTTGCCCAGCAAGTCGCGGATTTCTTCTTCAACCAGTTCCAACAAGTCCGCATCGTCAATTAAATCTACTTTGTTGAGGAACACAACCAATTTCGGTACGTTTACCTGTTTGGCCAAAAGTACGTGTTCGCGAGTCTGCGGCATCGGGCCGTCTACGGCGGACACTACCAAGATAGCGCCGTCCATCTGCGCCGCACCCGTGATCATGTTTTTAATGTAGTCAGCGTGGCCGGGGCAGTCAATGTGCGCATAGTGGCGGTTGTCAGATTCGTATTCTACGTGAGATACTGCTACCGTTACAATCTTAGAAGCGTCGCGTACTACGCCCCCTTTCGCAATATCCGTATAGGCCATCGCTTTCGCTTTGCCTTCTTTGGCCAATACTTTCGTGATGGCCGTCGTCAACGTCGTCTTGCCGTGGTCCACGTGACCAATCGTACCTACGTTTACGTGCGGTTTGCTGCGGGAAAATTTTTCCTTTGCCATGATAATAAACTCCTTAAAATAAAATCAAAGCCCGCGCCCGGGTTTACCGGGCGCGGAGTGAATTGGTTAAGCGGCCACTTTTTCCGCGGTGCGTTTTTCAACAATCGCTTTAGCGACGTTGGCCGGCACTTCGGCGTAGTGGCTGGGTTCCATCGTGAACGACGCGCGGCCCTGGGACAGGGAGCGGACGTTGGTGGCGTAACCGAACATTTCGGCCAGCGGAACTTCGGCGCGGACGAAGCGTACGTTACCGCGAACGCCCATTTCGCCGATTTGACCGCGGCGGGAGCTGAGGTCACCGATGATGTCGCCCAAGTTGGCTTCCGGAGCCACGACTTCCACTTTCATGATAGGCTCCAAGATAACCGGGTTCGCTTTTTTGGCGCCGTCTTTAAGCGCCATAGAAGCGGCAATTTTAAAGGCCATTTCGGAGGAGTCCACTTCGTGGAACGAACCGTCGAACACGGCGACTTTAATGTCCACCAAGGGATAACCCGCCATCGCACCAGAATCCAGCGCTTCGCGGCAGCCTTTTTCAATAGCCGGGATATATTCTTTCGGAATGCGGCCCTGGGTGATTTCGTTGACGAATTCGAACCCTTTGCCTTTTTCCTGCGGTTCCAAGCGGAGGAATACGTGACCGTACTGACCGCGGCCACCGGACTGGCGGACGAATTTGGTTTCCTGTTCCACCGTTTTGGTGATGGTTTCGCGGTAGGCAACCTGGGGAGCGCCCACGTTGGCCTGCACGTTGAATTCGCGTTTCATGCGGTCGACGATGATGTCCAGGTGAAGTTCGCCCATACCGGAAATAACGGTCTGGCCGGTTTCTTCATCGGTGCGGACGCGGAACGTCTGGTCTTCTTCGGCCAGGCGGGCGAGCGCGTTGGACATTTTTTCTTCGTCAGCTTTGGATTTGGGTTCCACGGCAATGGAGATTACAGGTTCCGGGAACGTAATGCTTTCGAGCACGATCGGATGATCGGGCGAGCAAATGGTTTGGCCCACGCGGGAGTTTTTGATAGCCACGGTGGCGGCGATTTCGCCGGCGCCGAGTTCTTTTACTTCTTCGCGTTTATCGGCCATCATGCGCATCATACGGCCGAATCTTTCCGTGGCGTTTTTGCCCGGGAAGAACACCGCGTCACCGGCTTTGATGGTGCCGGAATAAATGCGGAAGAAGCTCAGTTTACCCACGAACGGGTCGGTCTGCACTTTAAAGATAAGACCGCAGAAAGGTTCGGAATTGGAAGGTTTGCGTTCCGTTTCTTCGCCGGTGTTGGGGTTAATACCTTTGACAGCGGGGACATCTTCAGGAGAGGGAAGATAGTCGTTCACGCAGTCCAAAAGCGGCTGCACGCCTTTGTTTTTATAGGAAGAACCGCAGATTACCGGGAAGAATTTACCCGTCAAAGTACCTTTGCGGATGGCTTTTTTGATTTCTTCAACCGTAAATTCCGTTTCGCCGCCGAGGTAACGTTCCATAATGTTTTCGTCGAAGTCGGCGAGTTTTTCAATCATTTCCGTATGCGCGAGTTTGGCATCTTCCACGAGGTCGGCCGGGATTTCCACTTCGTTGAAAGTGGCGCCGTTGTGGTCGCCGTCCCAGATGATACCTTTCATTTTAACCAGGTCGACCACGCCGACGAATTTATCTTCGGCGCCAATCGGCAGCTGGATCGGGCAGGCGTTACCGCCCAATTTTTCTTTAATGGAGTTGGCGGAGCGGACGAAATCCGCGCCGATGCGGTCCATTTTGTTGATGTAAGCGATACGGGGAACGTGGTATTTATCCGCCTGACGCCACACGGTTTCAGACTGGGGTTCTACGCCCTGTACGCCGTCAAAGCAGCAGACGGCGCCGTCCAGCACGCGCAACGAACGTTCCACTTCGGCCGTAAAGTCCACGTGGCCGGGAGTGTCAATAATGTTGAGCTGGCAGTCTTTCCACACGCAGTAAATGGCGGCAGAGGTGATGGTAATACCTCTTTCTCTTTCCTGTTCCATCCAGTCGGTCACGGAAGCGCCGTCGTGCGTTTCGCCGATTTTGTGCACTTTGCCCGTGTAGTACAGGATGCGTTCGGAAGTGGTGGTTTTACCCGCGTCGATGTGCGCGATAATACCAATGTTTCTGATTTTGTTTAACGGATAGGTTTTGAATTCAGCCATATCTTAATTCCCGTTTACCATTTAAAGTGGGCGAAAGCGCGGTTGGCTTCGGCCATTTTGTGCACGTCTTCGCGTTTTTTGAAAGCGGTGCCTTCTTTTTTGGAGCCCAAGATGATTTCTTCGGCCAATTTTTCAGCCATCGGGCGGCCTTTGCGGCTTTGCGCGGCGCCGATGAGCCATCTCATGGCCAAGGAGGTGCTGCGCAGGGGTTTTACTTCGGTGGGAACCTGATAGTTCGCACCACCCACGCGGCGGGCTTTTACTTCCACCAGCGGGCGCACGTTTTCAATGCATTTGGTGAAAACGTCCAAGGCGTTTTCTTTGGTTTTTTCGGCAATGATGGCCATCGCATCGTCGAGCACACGTTCGGCGGTGGAGGTTTTGCCTTCAAAATTCAATTTATTAATGAACCGGGACACGAGCACGGAATTATATTTGTAATCCGGCGCGGGCTGCGGTCTTCTGTCTCTGGGTCTTAAACCTTTTCTCGGCATATTCTAATTCAACTCCTAAAAATTATTTTCCGGCTTTCGGTCTCTTTACACCGTAAAGAGAGCGGCCTTGTTTTCTGTTTTCAACGCCGGACGCGTCAAGCGCGCCGCGGATGATGTGGTAGCGCACACCAGGCAAGTCTTTCACACGGCCGCCGCGCACGAGCACGATGGAGTGTTCCTGGAGGTTGTGTCCCACGCCGGGGATGTAAGCGGTCACTTCCACTTTGGAGGTGAGTTTTACACGCGCCACTTTTCTCAAAGCGGAGTTCGGTTTTTTAGGGGTCGTGGTATAAACACGGGTGCAGACGCCGCGTCTTTGCGGGCAGGCCTGCAACGCCGGCGATTTCGTGCGGTTAGCTTCTTTCGCGCGGCCGTATTTTACTAATTGGTTTACTGTCGGCATTATTACTTCTCTCCTGTTTCTTTGCGTTTTTGTTCAAACTCTTGGGCAATTTGTCTGGCGGAAATACCAGTACCCGCCGGGATCAAATGGCCTACGATTACGTTTTCTTTCAGGCCGGCGAGTTCATCCACCTGGCCCGTGATGGCGGCGTCCGTAAGGACTTTAGTCGTTTCTTGGAACGACGCCGCGGATATAAACGATTCGGAAGCGAGGGACGCTTTGCTGATACCCAAAAGGATGGTTTCCGCGTCTGCCAACCGTTTGCCGGCGGCTTTCATCTTCGCGTTTTCTCTGAGCCAGCTCGCGCGGCTCATCACTTCGCCTTTCAGGAAATGCGTATCTCCCGCATCCAGAATTTTCACGTTCCCTAACATCTGACGGACAATAACCTCGATATGTCTGTCGTTGATTGTTACGCCCTGCAAGCGGTACACTTCTTGGATGGCGTTTAACAGGAACTCTTGCGCTTCTTTTTCGCCCTTCACGCGCAGCACGTCGTGGGGGTCGATGGCACCGTCGGTAAGGGCTTCGCCCACACCGACATGGTCGCCTTCGTACACTACAAGGTGTTTACCTTGCGGAATGCTGTACTGCTTGACCTGATTGGTCTCTTCATTCCGTACGACTACTTCAATTAAACCTTTGGGTGACGTTTCCAAGCTCACAATACCTTCGAACTCCGAAATGATTGCGGGGTTTCTGGGTTTGCGCGCTTCGAACAATTCCGCGATTCTGGGCAAACCGCCGGTGATGTCTTTGGTACCGCCGGCTTCGCGGCCGATTTTGGCCAGCACGTCGCCGGGTTCCACGTCTTCACCGTTTTCCACCATCAGGATCGTATCGATAGGCAAGGGGAAGTTAATCTTCTTGTCTTTGCCTTCAATGCTGATGCGCGGGTTTTTCTTGCCCATGCGGCTCGCGGTAATTTTGCGTTCGATGACGCCCGTCACTTTGTTGCGCTCTTCCTGCAAGGTAATACCTTCCACCACGTCCGTCAAGCGGACCGTGCCGGACACTTCGGCCAGCACCGGGATAGAGTGCGGGTCCCACTCCGCGAGCA
The DNA here is from genome assembly GCA_910576915.1 of uncultured Elusimicrobiales bacterium. Taxonomy (GTDB): domain Bacteria; phylum Elusimicrobiota; class Elusimicrobia; order Elusimicrobiales; family Elusimicrobiaceae; genus Avelusimicrobium. The sequence continues at coordinate 12,276 of CAJTJT010000007.1, read as the reverse complement.
GGGAACCTTTTTTCACGGTCGCTTTATCCGCGGTGTACACGGAAGCGCCGTACTGAATCTTGTATTCTTTTATTGTACCATTTCCGGCCTCAACAAAGATAGAGCCGTTTCTGGAAATACAAATTTTATTGTCGTAGCGGTTGGTAATCAGTTTAATATCTTTAAACGTTACTTTACCGTCGATTTCGGCCACCGCCTGACTGCGCGAAAGCACGCGGGAGGCCGTACCGCCGATGTGGAAGGTACGCAAGGTCAGCTGCGTACCAGGTTCACCGATGGACTGCGCGGCGATGATACCCACGGAATCGCCGGGGTTGCTCTTGGACGAAGTGGCCAAGGACAAACCGTAGCAGCGGGCGCACACGCCGAACGGAGCTTCGCAGGTCAGCACGGAGCGGATGCGTACGGATTCCACGCCGTATTTCTTGACGAGTTTGCTTTGTTCGAGCGTAATCAAATCGCCTTCTTTAATGATGGTTTTTTCTTCTTCACTGCCGTCGGCTTTTTTCACTTTGACGACGACGTTTTCCAAGCTGGTGCGGCCCAAAATACGTTCTTCAATGGGCTCCACCATTTCTTCGCCGCTCATCAACGATTTTACGACGATGCCGTTGTGCGTGCCGCAGTCTTCTTCCGTCACCACCACGTTGTGGGCGACGTCCACCAGACGGCGGGTTAAGTAACCGGCGTCGGCGGTTTTCAAAGCGGTATCGGACAAACCTTTACGTCCGCCGTGCGTGGAAATAAAGTATTCCAAAACGGACAGACCTTCGCGGAAGTTGGCGGTAATAGGGCTTTCGATAATTTCGCCCTGGCCGCCGGTCAGTTTCTTCTGCGGTTTCGCCATCAGACCGCGCATACCGGCCAGCTGGCGTACCTGCTGGCGGGAACCGCGGGCGCCGGAGTCCGCCATCAAGTAGACGGAGTTGAAGCGCTGGCCGCTGTGTTCTTTATTGTTCGGGTCGTATTTGGCTTCTTCAAATTTTTTCATTTCTTTGAAGAGTTCATTGGCCACGTCATCGGTGACGCGCGTCCAGATATCGATGACTTTGTTATAGCGTTCGCCTTCGGTAATGATACCGGCTTCGGCCTGCGCCTGAATTTCTTTCACTTTCTTTTTGGCGTCATCGATATATTTCTGTTTGACGGCCGGAACGGTCATGTCGGCGATGGAGATGGACAAGCCGGAAACGGTGGCGTAGTGATAGCCCATTTTCATAATCTTGTCCAAGAGCTGTACGGCTTCGTAGCGGCCGTATTTTTTGCTCTTGTAGCATTCGTCCACGAGAGCAGCCAATTCCTTTTTGCCGACGGGTTTATTGATAAATTCCCAGCCTTTGGGCATGGCCTGGTTGAAAATGATGCGGCCCACGGAAGTAAAATCTTTCCATTTGGAAGCGTCTTTTTCGTCTTTCGGATCCAAGCCCGGTTCGGGGATGGCGTTGATACCGCGCACTTTGATTTTGGCGTGGTAAGAAAGTTTGCCGTATTCCAAAGCGACGAGCGCGTCTTCTTTGCTGCTGAAGATAGAACCTTCGCCGATATCGCCGTCTTTGACTTTGGTCAAAAAGCTGACGCCCAAGACCATATCGTGGGACGGAGCGGCAATCGGTTTACCGGAAGCGGGCGACAAAATGTTGTTGGACGCCAGCATCAAGGTGCGGGCTTCCATCTGCGCTTCCAAGGAAAGCGGCACGTGAACGGCCATCTGGTCACCGTCGAAGTCAGCGTTGAACGCGGCGCAGGTAAGCGGGTGCAGCTGAATGGCTTTACCTTCAATCAGCACGGGTTCGAACGCCTGAATACCCAAGCGGTGCAAGGTCGGGGCGCGGTTGAGCATGACCGGGTGGGATTTGGTTACTTTTTCCAAAATATCCCAAATTTCCGGGCGGACGCGTTCCAACATTTTTTTGGCGGATTTCAAGGTCACGCCTTCTTTTTTCATCAGTTCGCCGATGATAAAAGGTTTGAAAAGTTCCAGCGCCATTAATTTCGGTAAACCGCACTGGTGGAGTTTCAAGTTCGGGCCGACCACGATGACGGAGCGGCCAGAATAGTCCACGCGTTTACCCAAGAGGTTCTGACGGAAGCGCCCGTGTTTACCCTTAATGTTATCGGAAAGGGATTTGAGCGGTCTGCCGCCGGCGCCGATGAAGAATTTGCCGCGCGCGCCGTTTTCGATAAGCGCGTCCACCGCTTCCTGCAGCAGGCGTTTCTCGTTGTAAATCATTACTTCGGGAGCGCGCAGGGATTCGATGTGTTTCAAACGGTTGTTGCGGTTGATGATTCTTCTGTACAAATCGTTGAGGTCGGAAGCCGCAAAACGGCCGCCGTCCAAAGCCACGAGCGGGCGCAAATCCGGCGGGATGACGGGCAGTACGCTTAAAATCATCCATTCGGGGCGGTTGCCGCTTTCTTTGAACTCTTCCATCGTTTTAATGCGGCGGATGAGTTTCGTGCGTTCCATTTCGCTCTGCGTGTTTTTAAGTTCTTCGTGCAAAGCGGGGATTTCTTTGTCAAAATCGATGCCTTCGAGCAAGGTTTTGATGGCGGGCGCGCCGATGTCCACTTTCAGGCGGGAGCCGTGTTTTTTGCGGGCTTCGCGCACCTGTACGTCGGAGAGGAGCGTGCCTTTTTTAAAGTCTACGCGGCCGGTGACGCTGTCCACGCAGTCTTCAATCACCACATAAGCGGCGTAGTAGACCACGCGTTCGAGGTCGCTCGTGCGCATATCCAAAATGATACCGATGCGGGACGGGTTCTTTCTCAAGAACCACACGTGCGCCACGGGCACGGCCAGTTCGATGTGGCCCATGCGTTCGCGGCGGACTTTGCTTTCGGTGATTTCCACACCGCAGCGGTCGCACTTAATGCCTTTGAATTTTACCCAGCGGTATTTGCCGCAGGAACATTCGTAATCTTTGGTGGGGCCGAAAATGCGTTCGCAGAACAGACCGTCGCGCTCCGGTTTCAAGGTGCGGTAGTTGATGGTTTCCGGTTTTTTTACTTCGCCGAAAGACCAAGCCATAATCTGTTCCGGGCTGGCAATCCCCAATTTAATGGCGTCAAAGTCAAAGAAGTTTAATTCGTTTAATTGTTTAACTTTTTTCGTTTGCATGTTATTTAAATCCCCGGCTTAGTTAGCGGCTTCGGCTTCTTCGGCCTCGGCTTTAGCTTCCGTTTTTTCGTCGGAAGCGGACGGCGCGGTCGCGCCGTCCTCCACCTTCTTGAGTAAATCTACGCTGAGCCCCAGCGCCTGGAGTTCTTTCACCAAAACTTTGAAAGATTCCGGCACGCCGGGCTGGGTGGGAGCTTCGCCTTTGACGATGGATTCATACATCTTGGTGCGGCCGACGAAATCGTCGGACTTCACCGTCAGGAATTCCTGCAGCGTGTACGTGGCGCCGTAACCTTCCATGGCCCACACTTCCATTTCACCGAAGCGCTGGCCGCCGAACTGGGCTTTACCGCCCAAAGGCTGGCGCGTAATCATGCTGTAAGGACCCGTGGAGCGGGAGTGCACTTTGTCTTCCACCAAGTGGATCAGTTTCATCATGTACATGTAACCGATCGTCACTTTTTCTTCAAAGGGTTCGCCGGTTCTGCCGTCGTAAAGCGTAATGCGGCAGTAATCGTCCGGCAGGTATTTGGCGGCGTATTCTTCGCGCGCTTTGCCGGTAAGGCCTTTGTCGTCCAAAATTTTCTCTTTGGCCAAACGCACCTGTTCCACCACTTCCGCTTCGCTCGGGCCGTCAAAGACCGGAGTCGCGGCGTTGTAGTGCAGGTAGTGCGCGGCCCAGCCGAGCATCGTCTCGAGCAACTGGCCGATGTTCATACGGGAAGGAATACCCAGCGGAGACAATACGATGTCGAGCGGCGTACCGTCCGGAAGGAACGGCATATCTTCTTCCGGCAGAATGCGCGCCACCACACCTTTGTTACCGTGGCGGCCGGACATTTTGTCGCCCACGTGCAGTTTGCGTTTGGAAGCAATGTACACTTTAACGGATTTGTTCACCGTCACGGCGAGTTCGTCGCCCTGTTTGGAGAATTCGATTTCGCGTTCGTAGTGTTCCACGGCTTTCTTTTCCATTAACTTATACAAATCGTTAATGCGTTTTTCTTCAGCCTTGAGCGCAGCTTCCTTTTTGATGGTTTCTTTGGCGTTGGCCAAAGCGCGTTTTCTTTGTTCTTTCAAAAGATCCATCGTGGAATTCTTTTCATCTTCCAACGCTTTAAGTCTGGCTTTTTCTTCGGCTTTGGTCAGTTTTTCTTTGCGCACGAATACGCGGGTGCCCAAGATTTTGCCGCTGGTGCCGGGGGGTACGCGCAGAGAGGCGTCCACCACGTCATCGGCTTTTTTACCGAAGATTACCTTCAAAAGTCTTTCTTCCGGGGTCAGCTGCTGTTCGCCTTTAGGCGTTACTTTACCGACCAGGATGTCGCCGGGTTCCACCACCGTAGCGGGAAGGACGATACCGTCGTTGTCCAGGTGGGACAGGGCTTCCGCGCCGATGTTCGGAATATCGCGCGTAATTTCTTCCGCGCCGAGTTTGGTGTTGCGGGCGTCCACCGTAAATTCGTGCAAGTGGATGGAGGTAAACACGTCGTCTTTGACGAGGCGGGAAGATACCAAGATGGCGTCTTCGTAGTTGTACCCTTCCCAGCACATAAAGCCGACCAGCATATTGCGGCCCAAGGCCAGGTAGCCGTTGTCCATAGACGGACCGTCGGCAATCACTTGGCGGGCTTTGACGTTATCACCCGTCTTTACAATCGGGTGCTGGTTGATGCACGTATCGGAGTTGGAGCGTTTGTATTTAAGCAAATCATACACATCGGTGCCGTCTTTGGTTTCGATGATGATTTTGCTCGCGTCGGCGAACTGGACGCGCCCGTCGCGCTTGGCGACCATGGCGGTACCGGAGTCGCGGGCGACTTCGTGTTCAATACCGGTGCCCACGTAAGGAGCTTCCGGCATGAGGAGCGGCACGCCCTGGCGCTGCATGTTACAACCCATCAAGGCACGGTTCGCGTCGTCGTGTTCCAGGAACGGAATCAAAGCGGCGGAAACGCTGATAACCTGCAACGGAGAAACGTCCATATAGTCGACGTTTTTCGGGGCGACCATCGGATAATCGGAGCGGACGCGGCAAGCTACCAGGTCGGTATCCAATTTGCCGTCTTTGGTGGTAGGCGTGTTGGCCTGGGCCACCAGTTTATCGTCTTCCGCGTCGGCGGTCAATTCTTCAATTTTATCGGTTACTTTGCCGTTTACCACTTTGCGGTACGGCGTTTCGATCAAACCGTATTTGTTTACTTTGGAGTAGCACGCCAAAGAGGTGATCAAACCGATGTTCGGACCTTCCGGGGTTTCAATCGGGCACACGCGGCCGTAGTGCGTATAGTGTACGTCGCGCACTTCGAAGCCGGCGCGTTTTCTGTTTAAACCGCCGGGACCCAAAGCGGACAGACGGCGTTTGTGCGTCAGTTCGCCCAGGGGGTTAATCTGGTCCATGAATTGGGAAAGCTGGGAAGTACCGAAGAACTTGCGGACAATCGCCTGTACGGGCTGCGCGTTTACAAGCGCGCGGGGCGTAAAGGAGGTCAGTTCGCGGTTCATGCGGTCGCGCGCGGTTTTCGCCATTTGGGAAAGACCCACGCGGATTTGGTTTTCCAACAGTTCGCCGATACCGCGCACGCGGCGGTTGCCCAAGTGGTCGATATCGTCCACTTTAAAGGTAAAACCTTCACCGTACATTTTCTGCGCGTCTTCGCCGGCGTTCAAAGCCAGCAGATATTTCACCGTAACGATGACGTCTTCCGGCGCCAAGGTGCGGCGGGTTTCCGCCGGGGTGGTGAATTTTTTGAATTTGAACTTGCTGATCAAATCAAACATGTTCGCAAATTTTTTGTTGATTTTGTAGCGACCGACAAAGCTCAAATCGTATCTGCGGATGTTGTCGAAAACCAGGTTGTCGAGGAAGGTTTCGGCCTGTTCTTTTACGACGAAATCCTGCCCTCTCATTTTCTTATAAATTTCGGCTTGCGCTTCGGCCGCGGTGCGGATGGAATCTTTGCGGTGTTCCAGGGTGGCCAAAATACCGGGGTCATCCTGGCGCGGTTTGCCGGAAATTACTTTAATGGTTTTAACGTTCTTTTCAACGAGCGTTTTAAACAGTTTGTCGTCAATCGGCAGGGCGGCTTTATCGTCCAGGTTCCACAGCACTTCGCCGGTGGCCGGATCGTAAATGTCGTCCGCGGCGTAGCGGCCGATGACGGAATCGATGTTGGAAGGTTTCACTTCGATATCTTCGCATTTGTAGAACGTTTGGATAATCTGTGCGTTGGTTTCCAAACCGCAGGCGCGAAGGAACGTGGAGGCCAGCACTTTTTTCTTACGGTCGATGCGGACCCACAAAGCGTTCATAAGGTCGAACGAAAATTCAATCCACGCGCCGCGGTAAGGAATAATGCGGGCGACGTAGAGGCGTTTACCGAAAGTAGACTGTTTTTTCTCTTCGTCTTCTTCGAAAATGATGCCCGGAGAGCGGTGCATCTGGCTGACGACCACGCGTTCCGCGCCGTTAAACACGAAGCAGCCGGCGTCGGTCATCAAAGGAAGATCGCAGAGCGTAACGTCCTGGTCGGACGCTTCTTTCATTTTGCCGTTTTTCTGTTTTACGTACAGGCGCATCATCGCCTTTAAAGGGGCGGAGTAGGTGCTGTCGCGCACGGTGGCTTCGGCCGGTGTGGCGTAGCGGGGGGCGCCTAATTCATATTTTAAAAATTCGAGTCTCATGCTCCCGTCGGGGGCTTCAATAGGGAAAACGTCTTCAAAAGCGGCTTGCAGTCCTTTTAATTCGCGTTTAGAGGGAGGCACGTCGAGCTGCAAAAAGTCCACAAAGGACTGTTTTTGCATATCGAGCAAATCGGGTAAGGGAAGTTTGGTGGAAATTTTGCCGAAATTTGTTTGTTTTTCAATCATTTCTTATTCTTCCTGCGGTATCAACGGGCGGACATTTTTGCCGCACGCACTCGCGGCCAAAATATCGGTCCGTCGTTGCGCCTTTTTAAGGGCACGTAATCCCAATCCCCGGTTTCCCGGGGAATTGGGATTAATAATTCATCGGTTGAACTATTTGAGTTCGACGGTGCCGCCGGCTTCGGTGATTTTCTTTTTCAGTTCTTCAGCTTCGGCTTTGGCAACGTTTTCTTTCACGGCTTTGGGGGCGCTTTCGACGAGGTCTTTAGCTTCTTTCAAGCCCAAACCGGTGATTTCGCGAACTACTTTGATTACGCCGATTTTTTTGGCGGCATCAACAGCGGTCAACACGACGTTGAATTCGTCTTTTTCTTCAGCGGCAGCGGCGGCCGGGGCGGCAGCGGCGGCAACGGCCACGGCCGGGGCGGCGGCTTTCACGCCGAATTTTTCTTCGATAGCTTTCACGAGTTCGGAGAGTTCCAGAACGGTGAGTTCAGCAATAGCGTTAACTAATTCTTCTTGGGTCAATTTAGCCATTTTTATTTTTCCTTATGTTTATAGAGTAGCTGCCTTCTGCCTAAACCGTGTTTAGGCCCGTACATTTATCCCGTTAGGGGCTACTACCGCTCTTGGCGGGTTTAGATTTTACCCGTTGGAAAACAACCGGCGTACCGGACGTTTATTCCGCCCGCACTATTTTGTATTTTTGGGCGGATTTTCATTTTTTTGCTCCTTACGTAATTACCACTACGCTGCGTCGCAAACAAAATGAAAATCACGCCTGCAAAAATCCAAAATCGCTCCGCTGGCAAGTCCGCCAGCCAAAGCCCGACAGTTCTCCAATGCGCAGCCAAAAGGCGCGCGCGTCATTATTTGCCTTGTTTTTCTTCCAAAGCTTTGATGACGTAGGCAAAATCCCGTATCGGAGCTTGCAACACTTGCGCAGACTGGGCAACCGTGCTGTACAGCACGCCGGCCAACTTGGACAGGTTTTCTTCTTTGGTACCGATGGTAGCCAACTGTTTTACCTGTTCTTCGTTGTACCACACGCCGTCCGAATAGCAAGCGCGAAGCTTCAAAGCCGCAAACTTTTTCTGAAAGTCCACCAGCGTTTTGGCGACAGCGGCGATATCGCCGCCTACCGCGATGGCCGTCGGGCCCTGGAAGAGCTTGGAATCAGCCCCTTCCACATTGGCCTGGCGGATGGCGTGTTCCACAATCGCGTTGCGTTCCACACGGAATTTAGCACCGGTGGGAACCAACTGTTTGCGGAGCTCGGCCATGTCCACGAACTTCAAGCCTTGGTAGGCCGTGAAGAACAAGGTGCCGGCAGCGGTAATTTCAGAAGCCAAGTCTTGCGACTTTTGCTTTTTTTGGTCTTTTGTCAGGTTCATTTTCTTGCCTGTTTTAAAACGAAAACCGCTTTGTTCCCTCCGCTTTTTTAAGCAGAGAAAACGACAGCCACAGATCCCCTTTCCCACGTTTTACCGTCGGAGGAATCATGGTTCTCGTTAAAAATCGGGTTAAGTACTTCTATTATATTTTATCAATAAAAGCCGCCTATTGCAAACCATTTTGCAAACGTTTTATCCGCGGCTCTTATAATTATTATAACAAAATGCGCAGGCCGAAACAAGCGGATTTGTTTATTTTTTAAGCTGTTTCTTACAAAAAAACAAACTACCGACCGGTAGGTAAAATATGCTATACTAATTATAGAAACAGCCGACTGTATGAAGGAAAATTGCTATGCCCAACGGAAACGCTTACACTCGTGAAATCTACCAAGTTCCGAACGCAGGCCTGCCCCCAGATTTTATCAAACAACTGCCGGAGCAGTTTACAGAGGGAAGGATCCTCCACAACGCCCGCAACCAAATCCGCGTGTATGACTTTGCAGGAACGGAAATTAACGTTAAAAAATTCTGTATTCCTCCTATTGTAAACCGGATTCTCTATTCGATCGGATGGCGCACGCCCAAAGCAAAAACCACGTTTTTAAACGCGCAGGAAATCCTCAAACGCGGGTTCCAAACGCCGCGGCCTTTCGGGTACATTATTGAAAGATCCAAGGGACTAATCAATTTTTCCTATTTTGCCAGCGAGCAGGTGCAAGGCGTTGCCACCCTCCGCCAAAACCATACCCATATAGAACCGATGATAGATGCCCTGGCGGAGTACACCGCCCGTTTACACCGGGCCGGGCTGATGCATAAGGACTACACCCCGGGTAACATCCTCTACCAAGAGCAAGACGGAAAATTCGATTTTATGCTGGTGGATATTAACCGTTTCCGCATCCAGCAAACCCCGATTGGCTTATGGCGTTCCATCAGCAATTTAATGCAGCCGTTTGAAAATGACGAACATCTAAAAATGTTTGTAAAAGCCTATGCCAAGTACCGCAAAATCAACCAGACGCTCGCCACCTTCCATGTGCTTTTTCTGCGCCATACGCGTAATGCGTACGACAGCGTCAAACGCGCCCTTAAAAAGCTGCCCGGGGCTTATATTTTTTTAAATAAACCGCTGGGAAAGGAAGATTAACAAAAAAACGCCCCGGCGGCCCGGAGCGATAAAATTATATATACGCCCACATTCAGCGGACAGTTTTACTTTTGGCGGACGGCACATGCGGCATCGGCCGGAAAAGCGTTTGAAATTCCGGGAAAGTTTTTGACCGGCCCCGGGCCGGAAGCAAGCCGCCGTCAAACTGATACTGGAGAGAGCGCCCCATTTTGGAATGTAAATCCAGTGCCTGGGCGGCCCAGGCGGAAACTTTTTTGGCGGAAATGTTCCCATCCGAAGACTTCCCCAACTGAGTAATGGACGATTCTCCCGCGCTTAATAACTCCGCGCGCATTCCCTCATCGGCCGCCGAAGCAAACGTTTGCAAGTATTTTTTATCCCGCGCCGAGAGCTCTCCCAAGGGTGTAACGTCCGTAAGCGTCAGTGAAAAACTGCCACCGTCCAACTCTTTTTCCCAGTCCCCCTGATATACCTGCATCCGCTGGCCGCCTTCGCCTTTTTCCAACAAAAAGGTAGTGATTTTTGTTTCTCCCGGTTCGATTAAATTTACAACCATCCAATCTTTAAAAACATATGCCATCCGGGCGGATGTTTTCTCCAAAACGCCCTCCCGCACCCGTCCTTCAAACACGGCATACACAAAATAGGTACCATACCGGGAGTTATCCGTCCGGCGGTGCAAGGTTTCCACCCGCGCCAGCCGCGTATTCTTATTCTGCAAATGCAGCGTAGTGGAAGCGCGGAGCGTGCCGGGGGTGGAAAAATCCAAAAACGTTTGGCCGAGCAAATGTTTGTCCCGCAAAGTAAAAAGACGCCTGAAAGACGGGTCCTCCAGTTCCTCCACCGCAAAGGTCCGGCCGTCCGACGCCGGGTAATACGTCATGCCGTCAGCCGCGGGAGCACGCCCGGCGGAAAGCTCCGTATCAAACAGACGGAACGCCCCGGCAAACCCTTTCGGGAACGGCGCAAACATCGAAAAACGGTTCACTTTCCCGTCCGCATGATAAGAGGTTTGAGAAAACCCGCGCGCATCCCCGGCGGCCCGCGGTGGTTTATTTTGCTGGCGGCCCTCCACATACCAAATAGGATCATCCGTACATAAACTTTGAAAGGTGCGCGCCGTATCGCCGCGGCGGGCGGGTTTGCCGGGGATGGATAGCGCATCCGAAAGAACGATGATGGCGTCGGCGTCGTCACAGGAAAATTCTTGAGGCTCGCCCTGGCCTTTCATCACGCTTGCCACGCGGGGCTTCGTTCCGAAAAAAGGACTGTTTTTTATCGCGCCCAGCGCATATCCTTCCCCCATGCCAAGCGTATGGCCCACTTCGTGCAATAACGACAGCCACCACTCCGTAGATTCCGTTTCTTCCGCGCGCGCCATGACAATCACATGCGCGCCGAACTCCGGCGAACCGGCACAGGCAACCGCTTCCCCATATTCGGCATGGGAACAGACGCGGGCAACCTGGTCTTTAGGCAGAATAATCAAACGTACTTGTTCGGACTGGGGAACAAAATTGGTTTCCCAATATGTTTCCTCCATACTGGGGTGGAAGGCATCCTCTATTTTGGCATTATAAGAGCAAAACTGCCGCTCAAAAAGTAACGGTTTTTCCAAAAAAGGAAGTAAATCGGCAAATTCATCCGCACGATTTTCCTGCCGGATGATTCGGGCAGAGGCGGATGCCCACTCCGTGTATCCCCGTTCCAATAAATGGGCATATTGTTTAACGGACGGAGCCCCCTCCACACAATACCGCAACGGCTCCCGCCGCGCCAATAATTGGGGAAGCAGCGTATCAGCCGCCAGCTTAGAAAGCGATTTGGACGGCTTATAGTGAGTTTGGGCCTCGTTATCCAGCACATTCCACGGCGCCCCAAAAGCGACGCCGCACATACCGCATAAGAATCCCGTCAGAAAGAAACGCCGCATAACTCCCCCAGGTGGAAATAATAATAGTATAGCGTCCCGGCCGAAAAAAACAAGCCGCCTGTATACTATACCCTTTATATCAGCGGAATTCAACTTTTCAAGAATTTTATACTGAGGGCAAAACCTGCTTATCCTACAAAACTTTAAAGAGAGAAGATGAAAAAACTTACACAATTTTCTACGACAACTACCCTTAATATGTATGCTAATAATTTAGGTTCTGTACTTCGCTTACACGTCTGCCTCGCTTGTTAGGAAAGTGATACCAGTAATAAATACACCCAAGCCACTTAATATTTCCTCCGCCCGGCTTGACGGTTTAATTCTTTTCCGCTAAACTATTAACCAGTGGGTCAGACCGACTGTTTCAATAGGACTGGCAGTTGTGTATCCGGCTCTCCGGATGATAGCCGAGAGCCGGGGATCTGGACCCCACAAAAGAGGGGTTGCACTTTCGGGCGTGGTGGTAATGGTACCGTTACTATGCACATTGGGCGCAAACCCATCCCGGACAGTATCCTGCGTGGAAATATCCAGTTTTTCGCCGTGCGCCAAAGCGGCCGTAGGGATTGCAACTTCTCTTCTTTTCTATTTTTATTTTGGAGGCTAGTTTTTTGGGCAGGGCGATGGTTTAATAGTAAGGGAAGGTTCAAATTTACACGTTAATAGGCAGGCCTCTGTAATTTTTCCGCCAAGGTCATTTGGATAGCACCCCTCTATTGCTGTTTAGCCATTCCTCAGGAGGGAGCAGGGATGTACCTCATTCTCCGGCAAGGGTTCCTGGTAAGATCCCGGGTATCGATATATCCGGGGTTTTATTCATGGGAGG
>CAJTJT010000006.1 GCA_910576915.1 uncultured Elusimicrobiales bacterium | reverse complement strand
TATTGTAGCATAGAAGAGTCCTGCTTCTCCTCTCCTCCATAGGCTCCCGCCTATGGTTTCCCCGGGTATTACAAAAAACCCGGCCTCGCCAAAGCGAAACCGGGTTTTGTAAAAAAGACTTTTTTAGTTGGCGTCCTGCGGGGCGGACGCTTCGGGCCGGGGCGTTTGTACGCCGGCCGTCCACGTTACGTGGTAGTTGATTCCGTCCGCTTCCAGCGAGATTTTACCCTGCTGGTATAACGCCCCGAGCGCCAAATAAAGCACAGACGCCGACAAACGGAACGTTACTTTCAGCTGCCAGGAAGTGGCTTTGCCGTTTTGGGCCAAGAACTCCCCAATGCGGGTAACCGCGGTTTGGATACTCTCTTGTAACGGATTCATGGTTACACCCGTTCAAAAGCGAACAACGCTTCGCCCTGTTTAACCGGCTTGCCGTTTTCCACCAGCACTTTTTTAATGATGCAGGGGAATTCCGCGCGGACTTCGTTAAATACTTTCATGGCTTCGATTAAGCAGATGACGTCGCCTTTATTCACGCGCGCGCCTTCTTTGGCAAACGGCGGGGCGGACGGAGTGGAACCGCGGAAGAAAATACCGGTAAGGGAGGATTTGATAACGTCTTTATATTGTTCCTGGGCGGTTCCGGCCGCGGCGGAAGAGCCGGCAGCGGCTACGGCGCCGCCTAAATTCACGGGCACGGGAACCACGGCGGGTTTTGCTTTTACCAGGCGCAGGTAGAGGCCTTTTTGGTCGTACTCAATCGTATCGATGTTATTGTCCTGCATGAAACCGTAAAGCTGTTTTACTTCTTTCAAAATCGGAGATTCTTTTACGGCGGCGCCGGATTTGGCCGGGGCCGTCTTTTTAGCTGCTGTTTTTTTCATAACAAAAATAACCTCTGTTCCTTGATAATAACCAAAACTGCTTTTATTTATTTTACATAATTTTTAGCCGCTTGGCTGTTTCCTTCTTTTTCAAATCTTTTTTAACAGCTCGCGTTCCAGCTTTTCTCCGTCGACAGGCTGCCTGATTCCCAGGGTCCGTTCCACTTCATAGGCCGATATGGCGTACCCCATTCCGTCGCCCAGGTGCGCCTTAATCGAACGCGAGTTTACCCCAATCACTTTGCCGGAAGATTTCAGCACCAGCGGTCCGCCCGAGTTGCCGGGATTGATGGCCGCATCCACCTGGATTTCGTCCGTAGAGTAATAATTGTTAAGCGCGCTGATAATGCCTTGCGTAACCGTCCAAAAGTTGTTTAGCGGGTTGCCCAGCACCAGCACGCTGTCGCCCGTTTTATACCGGGAGCGGTCCGTTTCCAGTTCAAAATACGGGAATTCCCCCTCCGCTTTTAACAGCGCTAAATCGCGCTCTTTATTTACTTTTATCACGCGCGCATAACGAAACGGCGGCTCCGCGCGGAAAGGTTCAAAAGGCATGTCCCGGTACAGGTAAAAGCGGACGTCCCGGTTATTTTTTACGACGTGGGCATTTGTTAAAATGTAGCCGTCCGGGCTGATAAAAAAACCGCTTCCGTGCCCGTCCGGCACTTCCAGATAAACGGTCTTCTCCAGCATTTCCCGGTATTCGCCGTCCCGGCGGGGTAAATAGTCCGGCCCGTGCCCGGAGGAAAGAATTATGCGGTTTTCTTCCAGCTGGTTCATAATTTCGGACAGACATTCCTGCAAATCTTTTTCCAGATTTTTGCGAATGGCGGAGCCCGAAGTTTGCATAAACGCGGGCGACAATACGGGATATAAAAGCGTCAGCGTAACGCGGTTAAACCAGTAAATCGTTTTGCCGACGGTGTTGAGGGTAACGTCGTGGCGGCGGGAGGCGTCCAGCAGAATGACCGCCTGGCGGGAACCCGGCCGGCGCAGCGTCAGGCGGACCGTGGTTTTCAGCCCGGGATAATAGCGTTTTTCGCGCCAGACCAAATCTTCGTTTCCCACAATCGCGTACCGATAGTGAATATCATCCGGCACTACGGTGTAATCAATTTCCGCCACATAGTCGTACTGGGAGGCAAGACGTTTTCCGCCCACGTCCACCTGTGAAAACAGCGTACCCAGCGCGTCCGCCGCGGCGACGGCGGCGCCGTCATCGGTGCGGAAAATATATTGGGCGGGAATATAATTATCCAGTCCGTTTAACGTAACGCTTTGCTGAATGAAACGGTCGTTTACCACCAAAACGGACAAATCCACTTTCTCCTGAAAAGACGGCTTTTTATAAATGTTTCTGCGGATACGGCCGTGGTAATTGCAGCCGCAAACAAGCAGACAGAAAAAGAGAAGTATAGCAGAAAATACGGTGCGGGACGAAAGCGGGGTGAAAATCATATTTATATTATATCAAATACTCCCGCAGTGAACAGGAGTTTGAAAGCGTTTGTGCCTGTCCCATCTTCACGGAAAAAAGTTAACGGACGCGTAATTCCGCCGCCGTATAGGCCAGTGTTTCCCGGCACCAATAAAACAGGAGCTCCGCCGAAGCGGGAGGATATTTCCCCTCCAACAAGGTGCTCAAAACCGCTTTATTATGCCCGGAAAGCGCTTTATAGAGCGTTTGTTTATTGGAAATATATGTTCCCGTTCGGGCAAAGTGCAGTGCCTGGAGCACAAAAAACGCTCCTTTATATAACTGGGACAACAGTTCCGGTGTTACTTCGCCGTGGACCTGCGTGTGGCACAGCGCGTGAAACAGCGTTCCTGCGCCCGTTTGGGCGGCTTCCAACGCGTCTTGGCGAGTGGGCGGCGGCAAAATACCGCCAAACGAACCGAAGAGCGTTTCGGTATCGTACGCAAATTGGAAGAGTTCCGCACGGGACCAGTTTTTTAAGTCTTCTTTCCCGGAGATAAACCCGCACGCTGGGTGCGAAGACGGCGGCATTTGCGCCAAAATACTTTTATAAACGGTTAAATCCGCCGTAGTTAATTCGTCTAACACGACCACCGCGTCAATATCGCTTTGTTCGTGTGCCTCCCCCCTTTTAAAACTGCCCTGTAAACCGACGGCCACTAAACGCGCGCCAAAGGCTTCTTTCAGACGGAGGATGAGTTCGTTCATCCAATCGTAAATGTTAAATGACATATATGTCCTCCTTAAACGTGAAAGACCTCACGGAATAAAAAGATAAAACTCCCCGGGCTAATAAAGTCCGGGGAGCTTTGGTTACTGCGTCGAAACTATTTGAGCAAGGCTTTGCGGGACAAGCGCACTTTGCCGTTGTTATCGATTTCCACGCATTTTACTTCGACGATGTCGCCCAAGTGGAGTACATCTTCCACTTTATTAATGCGGTGTTTTTCGATTTCGGAAATGTGCAACAGTCCGTCTTTGCCGGGCAAGATTTCCACAAACGCGCCAAACGGCTGAATGGAAACCACTTTGCCTTTGTAGATTTTGTTGACTTCCGCTTCCGCGGTCATCATGTCAATCTCGGCTTTGGCCATATCCAAGCGGTCGGCGTTGGCGGCGGCGATGGTGACCGTGCCGTCTTCGGCGATGTCAATCTTGGTTTCGGTGGTTTCGGTGATGCGTTTGATGTTCTTGCCGCCGGGGCCGATCAAAGCGCCGATTTTGTCCACGGGGATGCGCATTTTGAAAATGACGGGAGCGAAGCGGGAAACTTCTTTCTTCGGCTCGGCGATCGTTTTTTCCATGTGGTCCATGATGAACATGCGGCCTTCGGTTGCTTGTTTGATAGCCTGGTGCAAAACATCCAAGGGGATACCCGTTTTAAGTTTTACGTCCATCTGGAAGGCCGTAATACCTTTGCGGGAACCGGTGAGTTTAAAGTCCATGTCGCCCAGGTGGTCTTCCAGGCCCATGATGTCGGACAGAACGACAAATTTGCCGTCGCCGGAAATGGCGCCCATGGCGATACCGGAGCAGGGCGATTTCATCGGAACGCCCGCGTCAAACAAAGCTAACGAGCCGCCGCAGACGCTGGCCATGGAGGAAGAACCGTTGGATTCCATAATGTCGGACACGACGCGAATCGTATACGGAAATTCTTCTTCGCTCGGGATGAGCGGCAACAAAGCGCGGCGGGCGAGTTCCCCGTGGCCGATTTCGCGGCGGCCCGGAGAGCGGTCCGGTTTGCATTCGCCGGTGGAATAACCCGGGAAGTTGTAGTGAAGCATGAAGCGTTCGTAGGTGGTGTCGTCCAGGCCTTCAACCATTTGCTGGTCGTCCGGGGTGCCCAGGGTGGCTACCGCCAAAGACTGGGTCTGCCCGCGGGTGAAGAGCGCGGAACCGTGGGCGCGGGGCAACAGGCCGACCATAGAGCTCAAGGGTCTGATTTCGGTCGGTTTGCGGCCGTCTACGCGCACGCCTTCGTGCAGCACGAGGTTGCGGGATTCTTCATACATGATGTTTTCCAAAGCGATACCGGCGTAGGTGGCGGCGTTGTCGCCGTAAGCGGCGGTAAGTTCTTCGGTGAAGGACTTTTTCAAAGCGGCCACTTGGTTATCGCGGGTTTGCTTGTCGGAAAACGCGTGTAAGATTTTTTTGGCTTCTTCGCGGAATTTGCCGTTGGCCAAATCGACCACTTCCTGCGGCAGTTTTTCCACGACGTATTCAAATTTCGGTTTGCCGGCCAGTTCGCGCAGTTTAAGCTGCACGTCGCACATTTTGTCGATTTCCGGCTTGGCGGTTTCCATCGCTTTGATGATGGCTTCTTCTTCCACTTCTTTGGCGCCGCCTTCCACCATTAAGAGGCCCTGTTTGGAGCCCGCGATGACAAGGTCCATATCGCAGGTTTCCTGTTCTTCTTTGGTGGGGTTGACGATGTACTGACCGTCTTTGCGGCCGATGCGTACGGCGGCGACGGGTTCGTTAAACGGAATGTTGGAAATTACCAGGGAGGCGGAAGACGCGAGTACGGACAAAACGTCGGCATCGTGTTTGTCGTCGCTGGAAATAACCATGGCCGTCACGTTCGTTTCGCAGGCAAAGCCTTCGGGGAAGATCGGGCGAATAGTGCGGTCAATAATGCGGGAAGACAAAGTTTCTTTTTTGCTGGCTCTGCCTTCGCGTTTGAAAAAACCGCCGGGGATTTTGCCCGCGGCGTAGGTTCTTTCTTTATAATTGACGGTAAGCGGCATGAAATCGGAGATGCCCGGTTTCTGCTCTTTGGTGGAAACGGAAGCCGCGAGCACCATGGTTTCGCCCATAGTGGCTACGACGGCGCCGTCGGCCTGTTTAGCCATCAAGCCGGTTTGCAGTTTGATGGTTTCGTTTCCGACGGTTACTTCCACTTCGTGAATGTCGAATTTATGGTTGAAATTTTGCATTAGGGGTTATTTCCTTAATTTGAGTTCTTGGGTGACTTTCTGATATTTTTCAAAGTCGGTTCTTTTCAAGTAGGCGAGCAGGCGTTTGCGCTGGCCGACCAGTTTGTTAAGGCCTCTTTCACCCGCAAAATCTTTCGGGTTGGCTTTCAAGTGGTTAGAGATGTATTGGATGCGTTCCGTAATAAGCGCAATCTGCACGGCAGCGGAGCCGGTGTCGTTGGCGCCGGATTGGAATTTGCTGATGATGTCTTTTCTGTCTTGCATGGAAAGTACCATTGTTTTGTACACTTAGACTGAACCCTGCCGACCAAGCGTTCTTTATCCGAAAGAACACCGAGCCGGAGAACAGCCTTCTCCTATATTTAATTTTTATACTTCTTAAGTACTTACTAATTATAACAAATTAATCCGTCCGGGGGAACCATTCTTTAAGAACGGCGGTTTTCTTCCGATGCGGGGCCATATTCATTGGCATTCGGTTGGCCCGGTTGGGACAGCAGTTCCCACCCGTAGCCAGACCACGAGAAAAAATGCGTAACGGTAAAAAATGCGCTGTGCCCCAAATCGTGCCCTCTGCGTATGAAAGCGGAGTATATGCTACAGATCAAAAGCAGAATCAAGATCAGATACTGCTCGCATATATAATCCACCACATCTAAACAAAGGCGGAAAAATTCGCTGTTGGGAAACCACGCATTCAACTTTTCAGGTAATACCAGAGGCAATAACACCAAAAGCAACACAGTACAAAAGAAACATCGGAATTCCTTTACGCCCAAACGGCCAAACGGATACCAAAACAGCAGTATGTTTTTTAACAAACACTTTAAGACGTTAAATAAAAAAATCATAAGCTTATTATAGTAAAAGGATTTTATTAGCGCAAAAATAATTTTGCTTTGTCGGACAAATAAGGTTTAAATAAATTGTAATACAGGCGTTTCAATTCAGGGAATTTCTTGCCCGCCGCCAGGTTCCGCGCGTCTATTTCCAGCGTAAAGCTGAGCACCACGGGTTCGCCCGGCACCTCGGCTTCCGCATGTACGTGCAAAAGGCCTTTTGTAAAATGTTTATTTATGTTCGTTTCCGTTGAGGATACCCCCAGTTCGTGCAGCCCCATACGCACGGTAAAACCGCCGTTTTCGGGCAGCAGGCTTTCAATTGCGCGGTGTAAATCTTCCGGCCGCGCTCCGCGCGAAAGCTGCAGCGAGAGGACGCGCACTTCATCCCCCCGTATCAGCCGCGATCGGGCAGCCACGGAAGACGGCATTTTCGGCGTTTGGGTGACGGGAACGCCCGTAAATTCCTGCACTTCCCGAAAATCTTTCAAACGCGGCGCGGCGGGATTGGCACCCGTAAACAAGACGCGGCTGAAAATGCCGTTCTCTTCATCACGGCCCCATGGGGTGTCGTACAGCCAAACCAAAATATCTTCCGCTTCGTCCGCGCGCTCATCGAACCATTCGTCCAGCCCGCGCCGGACGTTGGCCAGCGCCTTGTAAGTCTGCGAAGCAAGCACCAGCCAGTCGTTTTGGACGGCGTCCGTCAGCCAGTCCGCAAAATCGTCGCGCATATAGTCCATTTCTTCCGCCGTGGCCTGCAGGGACTCCCGGTCCTGCGGAGCGGCGTCGCGCCAAAAGCGTTTGAGCGGCGCGTCCGCGCCCGTTTCCGCGGTTACGTCTTTCCAGGCAGCTTCTCCCCGGCGCGCGGCACGGGCCAGCTGGTCGAGTTCATAAATTTGCTGTACAACGGGGTTTACATAGGAACCGTCCGGATTCTTGGCCGAGCGGTACAATAAATTACGTACCCCGGCATATTCCGGCGTGCCCCGCACAGGGTAACGTTTGTATTCGCCCAAATAGGTTTTAAACGATTGCAGCCATTCTTCCGGCGTGCGGCGCGTAACGCGGGCCTGGCCGCTCTGCCACAAGGTACGAATCTGCTCCGCTTGCGGCGTGGACGCCAGACGCGCGCGGTAGATTTGGTTCAGCGCGGCACGGCCCAGGGAAATTTCTTCTTTTAATTCATCGGAAAGAGCTTCTCCTTTCGGGGCCTGCAAACGCGGCAAATAGCCTTGATGCGCGTCCACCCAAACTTGCAATTCATCCAGGATTTGATCGGCCGTTTTGCGGTGCGACGCATTTTGAAAAAGTGTTTTGATGCGCTGTACGGCCTGGTTTTGCTCGGAAGCGGCGTTTTGCGTCAGGGCGCGCGCAATAGAAGCGAGGCGTTTTTCCTCCGCTTCTTCTGGGGTCAGTTCGGAAGCGGACAAGTAGCGCCCGTTCTTAACGATACTGCCGCGGGGCATACGCCCTCCGTGTGCGGCGGACCATTCTTCCAAAAGGGCCAGCGTCTGTTCCGGCGTATTGTAGCGGCGGCCTTCTTCTTTTAACTGAATCAGCCGGGCAATGACGGGATCGGACGGGTCTTTTGCCAGCTTGATGGCGTTATTTACGGCGGTGGCCAGGGCGGCCTCCCGTTTTTGGGCGGGCGTTAAATCGGCCGCCGCAATACGGGTACCGTTTGAAAAGGAACTGCGGGGGTATTCGCCGTTATGCTCCAAAAGCCACAGGTTGAGTTCTTCCAGCCAATACTCGGGCGTTTTTTTGCGGGTGCCCTGTTCGTAGCGGAATTTTAGGTGCAAAAGGACGGGGTCCGTGGTATCCTTGGCGTGCAAAACGGCCCATTTGATGCCGTTTGCCAGGTTTTGTTCTTCTTTTTGTTCCGGCGAAAGCTCCCCGGGTTTTAATACCCGGCCGTTGACGGAAAACTGGCGGCGCGGGAACTCTCCCCCGTGCGTCAAAAGCCAGGAGTCCAGCGTCAGCAGGCGCAAGTGGTTCGACAACGTAAAACCTTTTACGCCCGTCCCGCCGAAAATCTGTTTCCACTGGGAAGGCGAAAGCGTTTGCCCCCGTTCTTTAAGTAAAGATTCCAATTCGCGCGAGAATAGTTCGCTGTAGTTCCATTCCCCGGACAGGGCGGCCGGACGGCCGTATTCTTCGGTAAATAAAAACGCGTCGGTACGCAGGAGGGCGTCTTCCACCGTGCGGAGGTGTTCCGGCGTGAATTTGGGCGAAAGAGGTTCTTTCCAGGCGGGCGTAATGCGGGTAAAAAGCGTCTGAGCCGAAAGAGGCGTTAACCGCGGAAAAGCCAAAGCCTGCACGCGCGCGGCCGAAACGGCCGGAATCCGCGCGGCGGCGGGCGCCTTGATTACTTGGCGCACCATTTTTGTTTTTTGCGTCCAGGCGGGCAGACACGTAAAAAGAATAAACAAAAAAAGAAAAACGGTTTTTTCCATACTTATATAATAGCTAAATCAGCTCCGTTATACGAGGGCCAAAGGGCCTACTTTCCCCTGGGACCGTCTGCAAAAGAACGCCCGCCGGGGTTTGGCGGCGGGCGCAGGGTGTTCTCTTGTAGGAGGTTAGAAACACGCTTTAAATTATTCTGCAAGGCCCAGTTCCACGGCCTGCTTGTAGGGAGCGTTGTCCACATCCAAATCCGTTAAAGTAAGGAAGTGGGCAAATTCGCGGCTAATCCAGGAGAACTCCCGGTCTAAGCGCTGTTTTTTAAGCGTTTGCACCAGCAACGTTTCGCTTCTTTTCGTTTTCATAGGGGCGTCCTCCTGTTGTAAATTTATGCTTTCCATAGTAACAGAATAGCGTTTTAAGGGAGAAAAAAACAGGGTCGTTAGGCCCATAGGCCCGGGAAATTTGGACCCATCCCCCGCACGAACTTGGGCCCAGTTTCTATATCCCCCGCGGACCCAGCGTTTTTTGGGCCTTTGGACCTATACTTTCCAATTTGATATACTGCTTATATGACGGACGCGCAACCTATTTTAGCCCGCGCTTTGCGGCGGGAAGAACTCTCAAAAGCGGATATTACGGCCCTTCTGTGCATTCAGGAGCCGGCCCCGCTGTTTGCCGCGGCCGACCGGGTGCGCCGGGAATTTGTGGGAGATGAAGTCTACCTGCGCGCGCTGATTGAATTTTCCAATTACTGTAAAAACGATTGTTTGTACTGCGGAATCCGCCGCTCCAACCCAAAAGCGGACCGCTACCGCCTGACGCCGGAAAAAATAATCGAAACCGCCCGCAACGCCGCGGGGCTCGGCTATAAAACGGTGGTGTTGCAGTCGGGTGAAGATTTATGGTTTGATACGGATAAACTTTGCCGTATCATCCGCGAAATAAAAAAACTGGACGTGGCGGTTACGCTGAGCATCGGCGAGAAAACGCGCGAAGAATACGCGGCCTACCGCCGGGCGGGCGCGGACCGTTATCTGCTTCGCATTGAAACCACCGACAAAGCCCTCTACGAAAAACTGGACCCCGGCATGAGCTGGGACAACCGCGCGCGCTGTTTGTACGATTTAAAGGAACTGGGCTACGAAGTCGGCTCCGGCTCGCTGGTGGGCCTGCCCGGGCAGACGCTTGAAAGTTTGGCGGACGATTTACTCTTCTTTAAAAATCTGCCCGTAGATATGGCGGGAATCGGGCCGTTTATCCCCCACCCGCAAACGCCGCTTGCCGCCGAAACGGCGCAAGGGCATTTTGAACTTTCCTTAAAAATGATGGCCGTCATGCGCCTGTTACTGCCGGACATTAACATCCCGGCCACCACGGCCATGGAAACGCTCCACCCGCAAGGCCGCCTGCTGGCGCTTAAGTGCGGGGCCAATGTGGTAATGCCCAACGCCACGCAGGGCGAGGCGCGCGTAAAATACGAATTATATCCCGGTAAAATCTGCACCGGGGACGCGCCGGAACAATGCCGCGGCTGCATCCAGCGCAAGATAGAAAGCATCGGCCGCACGGTGTGCGGTTCCTACGGTTTCCACGGCGACTATTTAAAAGAAAAACAAAACTAACCCCGGGAATTGACTTACCAGTTTTTAAAGCGTTCCAATATCGCTTTGACCGGCTGCGGGTCGCGGGAAGAGTATACCACGGCCTGACGGGTGTTCGGATTAATCAGACACAGGCCGGAACAATGCTCGAAAATCCAAAACGTGGGGCAATCCTCCGCACCGTTGCAGGACAACTCCACCGACCCCTGCACTTTAATTACCCCTTCGTCATAATAATCGCCGTATTCACCGCGCAACAACTGCCATACGCGCCCCCGCAGCGCGCGGGCATAAGGGCAGGTGGGGCTCATTATTTGCACCACATGCTTTTTATTACCCAGCAAATACTCCTTGTAAGCGGGGTTGGCTTTTATCCCTTTATATACACTTGCGGGAATGGAAACGAGTTTGGTATTTTTCAAACCCGCCGTGCTGGGCGCGCGGCGCACGGGAGCGGCGGGTGCGGACTGCGCCGGAACTTCTTGTTGGGAAGGAAGCAACTCCCCTATGATAAATTTTCCGCCCAACACCAGCACAGCAAAAAGGAACGTAAGGTTAAAAAGGGTTAAAAGAATATTGCGCATAAAATACCGCCTTAAAATAATTTTTTTCATTATAGCACAAAAAATTTAGATATTTCTTTCCTTTAAATCGGAAATGTATTACAATATAGAGGACAAAAGCGGACATCCGTCCGTGAGCTGCTATTTTACACTGGAGAAACGACTATATATGGTAAAAAAAACCGTCAAAAAAGCGGCCAAACCCGCCGCTAAAAAGACCGTAAAAAAAGCCGTTAAAGCCGCCAAATACGTTTACTCTTTCGGTGCCGGAAAAGCCGAAGGAAATGGCAAAATGAAAGAATTATTAGGCGGAAAAGGGGCCAACCTCGCCGAAATGTCCGGCCAGTTAAAGCTCCCCGTCCCTCCCGGTTTCACCATCACCACCGAAGTGTGCACCTATTACTGGAACAACAAGCGCACGTATCCCAAGACTTTAAAAGCCGACGTAGAAACCAACCTGAAAAAAATTGAACGCGAAACTAAAAAAGTGTTCGGTTCCGAAAAGAACCCGCTTTTGGTGTCCGTCCGCTCCGGCGCGCGCGCTTCCATGCCCGGCATGATGGAAACCATTTTAAATATCGGTCTGACGGAAAAAACCATTCCCGGCATGATTGCCAAAACGGGCGATGAACGCTTTGTGTACGACGCTTACCGCCGCCTGATTATGATGTATTCCGACGTAGTGATGGAAAAAGCCGCCGGCATTGAACCCAAAGACGGCGAAGGCATCCGCAAAATTTTGGACGGTATGCTGGGCGACGTAAAAGCCAAACTGGGCGTGAAAGACGACACGCAAATCCCGGCCGAAGAACTCAAAAAACTCTGCGCGGAATTTAAGAAAACCGTCAAAAAAGTTTTGAAAAAAGACTTCCCGGACGACGCCATGGAACAGCTCTGGGGCGCCATCGGCGCGGTGTTTGCTTCCTGGAACGGCAAACGCGCCATCGCCTACCGCAACATTGAAAACATCCCGCACGACTGGGGCACCGCCGTCAACGTGCAGACCATGGTTTTCGGCAACATGGGCGACAACAGCGCCACCGGCGTGGCCTTCACCCGCAACCCCGGCAACGGCGACGCGCACTTCTACGGCGAATACTTAATCAACGCCCAGGGCGAAGACGTGGTGGCAGGTATCCGCACCCCCTCCCCGATGAACAAGTGGTCCGCCAACGCCCACTCCAAACATTTGCCGACTTTGGAAAAAGTAATGCCCAAAGCCTACAAAGAACTCGACGCTATCCAGAAAAAACTGGAAAAACATTTCCACGACATGCTGGATATCGAGTTCACCATCGAAGACCAAAAACTTTGGATGCTTCAGTGCCGCGTCGGCAAGAGAAACGGCACCGCGGCCGTACAGATGGCGCTGGACATGGTAAAAGAACGCTTGATTACCAAAGAAGAAGCCGTCCTGCGCGTCACTCCGGCGCAGCTGGGCGAACTTTTGCTCCCCGCCATCGACCCCAAAGCCGAAGCGGGCGTCACCCCGGCGGCCAAAGGTCTTCCCGCGGGCCCGGGCGGCGCGGCCGGCACCATTGTATTTAATTCCGAAGACGCCATCAAACTCCAGGAAGCGGGCCAAAACGCCATTTTGGTGCGCGAAGAAACCAACCCCGAAGACATTGAAGGCATGCGCGCGGCGGCCGGTATTTTAACCCAGCGCGGCGGTATGACCTCCCACGCGGCCCTTGTGGCGCGCGGCTGGGGTAAATGCTGCATTGTGGGCTGCGGCGAGCTGGAAATCAATTTGAACGATAAAACCGTCAAAATGGGCGGCAAAACGTATAAAGAAGGCGACGCGCTGACCTTGAACGGTACGAAAGGGTACGTCTATGAAGGCGCGCTTAAAATGTTGGCCGCGGGCGAAGGAAACAAGAATCTGGCCGCGTTCCTTTCGCTGTGCGACAAAGTGCGCACCTTAAAAGTGCGCGCCAACGCCGACACGGAAGACGACGCTTTAAAAGCCCGCAAATTCGGCGCCGAAGGTATCGGGCTCTTCCGCATTGAACATATGTTCTACGGCAAAAACTCCGAAAAACCGCTCTTCATTCTGCGCAAGATGATTCTGTCCGGCTCCGAAGAAGAACGCAAAGCCGCCGTACAGGAACTCTTCCCCTTCATGAAACGGGACATTAAAGCCACGATGAAAGCCATGTCCGGCTACAGCGTCACCATCCGCCTAATGGACCCGCCGCTCCACGAGTTCGTGCCCACCCTGCCCGAAAAACAGCAGGAACTGGCCAAAGAACTCGGCATTACGATGGACGTTTTCAAAGAACGCGCCGCAGGACTCCACGAAGTCAACCCGATGATGGGCCACCGCGGTATCCGCCTGGGCGTGACGTATCCGGAAATTACGCTCATGCAGTCCCGCGCGATTTTCGAAGCCGCGGCCGAACTGATTAAAGAAGGCCATAAAGCCGTGCCCGAAGTGATGATTCCGCTTACCTGCGACGTGAACGAAATCGTAACCCAGAAGAAACTCATCCGCGAGGCTTACGACGCCGTAGTGGCGAAAACGAAAGTCAAAAAGCTTAACTACTCCGTCGGTACGATGATTGAAATTCCCCGCGCCGCCGTCCTCGCTTACGAAGTGGCGGGCGAAGCGGATTTCTTCTCCTTCGGCACCAACGACCTCACGCAGATGACGTTTGGCTTCTCGCGCGACGACATTGGGTCCTTCCTCCCCGAATACTTGAAACAGGGTATTCTGGAAGCAGACCCGTTCCAAACGCTCGACCAACGCGGCGTGGGCATGCTTATCCAGCACGCCGTTAACGAAGGCCGCGACCAGAAACCCAACTTAAAAGTGGGTATCTGCGGTGAACACGGCGGCGACCCCGAAAGCGTGGAATTCTGCCACCGCGAAGGATTCACCTACGTGTCCTGCTCGGCGTTCCGTGTGCCGATAGCCCGCCTGGCCGCCGCGCAAGCCGCCGCCAAAGACGTGCTGGCCAAAAAACGCAAATAAGCCTTATTAAGTCATTCGTCCGGGGCTCCCTACGGGGCCCCGGTTTTTTCTCTTCCTTGGGGCCGCGCTTGCTTGACGCGCCCGTGTTTCTTCCCTATACTATAGATATGATAAAATTACTTTTTTGTTTATTATCCGTTTTCCTTTTTACCCCGCTTTGGGCACAGTCGGCCGGGGACATCGGCGCACGCGTAACCGCCCGCCTGCAGGAGCAAAAATCCCCGCTGTATACATTTGTGCAGCAAGAACTGCAAAACTACTATGGCCGCACGAATTTTTCGGACCCGCAGCGCAGCGAAGGCTGGTACCGC
Organism: uncultured Elusimicrobiales bacterium; assembly: GCA_910576915.1. GTDB lineage: Bacteria > Elusimicrobiota > Elusimicrobia > Elusimicrobiales > Elusimicrobiaceae > Avelusimicrobium. The sequence continues at coordinate 91,416 of CAJTJT010000006.1, read as the reverse complement.
GTAGACGATTTTTTAAAATGGCTTAACAAAAACGCCGCCCGCTTGGAAAGTGAACGGATGAACGCCGTGGGAAAACAAATCACGCTGAAACAGATTTACGCCAACCCCAAAGCGTGGGAGTTCCGCCCGCTGCAGCTGGCTTTTTGGGTGTATTTGGGCGGACGATACATTGCGGACGTGTATCAGGTAAAAGCCGATTTTTCCCTGTTAAAAATTTCGTATTGCGACGGAGGCGCCTGCGCGTTTGGCGGGACGGGCGTTGTTTTTATCAATCCCGAAGCCAAAGACTCCCTCCCCTCCGCCATTAACCTGGGCATGCACGAAACCACCCACCTGCTTACGTATTTAATGCACGGAAGCAGCGAACCGCTGACGGAACTGGCCACTTTCTATTCCCAATACAACTATGGTTTGCCCGTAAAAGCGGCCGACGCGACCAATTTCGGCGATGCAGTGCGCGACATCCGCCTTACCTACGCGGTCCGGCCGGATTTTGATTTGCACTACGAATACAACTATTTCGTGGCGGGTATTTTGCTTAATTCCCACATAAAACCGCAGGACGTACTTTCTTTTTCCAAAAAAGAGGGCTTTAACCCCGATATTTCCCTCTGGCAAACGGTGCTGAATTTGCTGGCCGCCGACAAAAAACAATTTTTCTTACGTCCCGGCAGACGGTTTGGCGGAACCACCATGTCGGAAGAAAGCGCGCTGGATTTCGTCCAAAAACTGGGATTCTCAGAGCAAGATATGCAAAAATGGAGCAGCGCACCCGATAAAGAATTTTTCCTGGGCGTCTTTGACAAGGATAAACTGTCCATCGTGTCCCAGTTTTGGATGCCGAAAAAAACGCCGCTTTTTGTAAAAAAACACAACGATTATTTTTCTTTCCAGGCCGGGTTTACGCCCGTCACCAAAAACCGGTATTTGGAAGCGGCGTTCGGCCCGTATGCCAAAAATAAACGCCTGAAGGAATTTTACGACCACCTGCTTAAAAACCTGCCGCCGGAAGTAACGGCTTCCGCCCGGCAACACTGGCCCGCGTTAACGGCCGATACGTTCCTTTCCTCACCCGCCGCTCGGGAAGTGCGGGCAAAATTCGCAAAACCGTATGCTAAACCGCTGAAAGAGGCCATTATCCGCTCGCTGGCCGAAGCCGGAGCGCCGCCGCCGCCACCGCTGCCTGCAGGCTATTTATAATCATCCGCGCCCCGGTTTTAACGCCGGGGCGTTGTTTTTCGTCCGCCCGATATAGGTCCTTTTTCCGGGTGGGCCTGGGTCCAAAGACCCTGGTTTTTACGCCTCAAAAAGGCCATACTGTAAGTATCAGGAGGATTTACTATGCAAACCACCCAAGACAACCTGTTAATTATGAGTATGGAATTTATCGCCGTTTCCAGCCGCGGCACCCAGCGTCCGTTTGCCTCTTTCTAATTTTTCCGGGCCGAACCGACAAGCGCGTTTGGCCTGTTTTTTATATGTTTTCCCCTTTACGCGGAACCCTTTATTTACTAAAATATAACCATGAACGCTTTTCCCATTATCGTATCTTCACCGTCCGGCGCGGGTAAAACCACCATCGTGGACGCGGTGTTAAAACGCAACAAAACCGTTTCGCGCGTGATTACCGCCACCACCCGTGCGCCCCGCAAAGGCGAAAAAGACGGTGTGGATTACCATTTTTGGACCATCAAGCAGTTTGAACAGGCTATCAAAAAAGGCCAAATGCTGGAATGGGCCCAAGTGCATACGCACTATTACGGGATTCCTAAAAAATCCGTTGATACGCTTTTAAAAAAAGGTATCTGCCCTATTCTGGTGATTGACGTGCAAGGCGCGCGGACCGTAAAAAACGAATATCCGCAGGCCGCCACCGTGTTCATCGTGCCGCCCAGCTTAAAAGAGCTTAAAAAACGCATTTTGGGCCGCAACGACAATACGCAAGACATCGAAATCCGCCTGGAAACCGCCAAAAAAGAAATGCAGGAGCTGGACCGTTACGACTACGCGCTCCTCAACGACGATTTGGAAAAAGCCGTAAACGACATGGCCGGAATCGTGGCCGCCGAACAGTGCCGCGTATGCCGCCAGGATTTAAAAAAGATTAAAAATCTTAAATAACCGAGGGAGCGAATATGTCCGTAAAAAATGACAAAGAATTTGACGCCAAATTAATGAACTACGACGGGGACCGCTACGACATCGTAGTCCTGGCGTCCACCTGGGCCAAAGAACTCAAGAAAAAACAGGAATACAAAAACCAACCCCACGCCGTGGTGATTAAAGTGGCGTTGGACGACATCCTTTCCGGCCGCGTAACCAAAGACGAAGTGCTCCGCATCAGCAAAGAAAACCTGGAAGCCGAACTGCGCGCCCAGGAAGAAGCCCGCAAAGAAGCGGAACGCAAAGCCAAAGAACCCATGAGATTATAATCATGGCGGAAAATTCGCTGAGCCGGCTGGCCGCAGAGTTTAAAAACTTTTTGGCCGCACAGGACGAAGATGAATTTATCGCAACGGCGGCGGCAACACCCGCCGCCGTTTCCGTTGCGTCCGTCCAGTCCGCCTCTGAAGAACCGGCCCAAACGGCCGTTCCCCCCATGCCGGAAGGCGAAACCTTAACCGTCGAATTTCCGCGCGCCCGTGCGCGTGAGCAAGCCGCCGCGCCCGCACCTGTGCAGGCCCCTGCGGCAGAAGAAACATTTTCGCCCCAACAGGAGCCCGTCCCTATGAACACCGCCCAAAAAACCGCCGCACTGGCGGAACTTGCCGACACCATCAAAAATTGTTCGCGCTGCCCGCTGGGGGCTACGCGCATTAACGCCGTACCCGGCGAAGGCAATGTGGATGCGGACCTTATGTTCATCGGCGAAGGCCCCGGATTTGACGAAGACCGCCAGGGCCGCCCGTTCGTGGGCCGCGCGGGGCAGCTTTTAGACAAAATGATTGCCGCCATGGGCCTTAAACGCGAGCAGGTGTTCATCGCCAACATCGCCAAATGCCACCCGATGACGGACCCCTTACATCCCGAAAAACACGGTAACGACCGCGCGCCGAACGCGGGCGAAATCGCCTGCTGCCGCAAGTATTTGGAACAGCAAATCGCCATTATCTGCCCGAAATACATCGTGGCGCTGGGCGGCGTATCGGCCAAGGCGCTCATCTCGGACGCCAAATCTTTGGGCGCACTCAGAGGCCGCTTCTACGATTTAAGTTTAGACAGCGTACAACTCCCCCGGCCCGTCAAAATTTTAGCCACGTTCCACCCCGCCGCCTTACTGCGCAACCCGGGCTGGAAAAAAGACGCGTGGATTGACCTGCAAATGGTCATGGCCGAACTGGGCCTGAAAGGCGCTTCCAAATAAACCCTATGTTTTGCAAAGTCGTCTTTGACGTTCCCCTGGACCGCGATTTCGATTACGCCGTACCCGCCGAGTTGGAAGGCAAAATACTCCCCGGTTCGCGCGTAACGGCTCCGTTTGGCCGCGTGCTGACGGGCGGCATGGTAACGCAAGTGACCGAAATTTCTTCCGCCCCCGAGGGAATTACTTTAAAAGAAATCGCGTCCGTCGTGGATAAACGCCCGCTGTTCGGGTCCGATTTGTTTCCGCTCGCCCGTTTTATGAAATCCCGCTGGGGCGGCCCGATTGGGCAAATTCTGTTTGCGCTTGTCCCCCCCCAGCCGTATTTTAAGCTGGACGCGCCGCCCACTTCCGTCCATATTGACGTAAAAACCCCGAAATTTAAGCTGACCCCGTCACAGGAAAACGCCCTGCGCACGGTACGCGCGCTGGCGGCGTATGAATTTCATCCGTTCCTTTTAAACGGTCCCGCTTACACCGGCAAAACGGAAACCGTCCTGCGCCTGGCGGGCGACGTGCTGGCCGGCTACGGCCAGGCTTTAATCACGGTGCCGGACGTAGTGGGCGCGCGGCAGTTTATCGCCGAGGCCGAAGAACGTTTCGGCGCGGACAACGTGTTCTGCTGGCACAGCAAAATGCTGCTTTCCAAAAAGAAAAAATACTTTTCCGCCGTATCCAACGGCCTGCCCAGCGTGGTGATTTCCACGCGCTCGGGAGCGCTTTTACCCTTTAAAAACCTGCGCCTGGCCGCCGTGTTGGACGAAGAAGACGACAACTACAAACAGGAAGAAAACAAACCCTATTACCACCTGCGCGATTTATTACTGTTCCGGGCCAAAGCGCACGGGGCCGCGCTTTTATTCGCCTCCGGTTCGCCCAGTGCGGAAATGTTACAGCTCGTGCACAACGGGCAGATAAAACAGCTGGATTTTAAAGAACCCGTGCCCGGCCACGCATTTACGCCGCAAATTAAAATTACGGATAAAAAAGGCGAGAAATCAAAATTTCTTTCGGACTTTTTACTTTCCGAACTGGCCGAAAACCTGCGCAAAAAAGAAACGTCCCTTTTAATTTTAAACCGCCGCGGCTATGCCAACGCGTATTACTGCCTAAACTGCGGGGCATACGCCAAGTGTAAAAAATGCGGCGCGATTCTGGCGCGCGAAAACAACCCGGAAACGGGCGACATCCTCGTCTGCAAAAAATGCGGACACAAAGAAACTTTGCAGCAGGAATGCCCCCAATGCCACAACCTTATTTTTAAATCCCGCGGCGGAGGTACGCAAAAAATCGTTACCGAGCTAACCAAATTATTCCCCAAAGCCAAACTCCTGCGGTTGGAATCCGACACGCTCAAAACGAAATCCGGCCAGGGGTTTGAAGCGTTAAACGCGCTCAAATCCGGCTCAGCCGATATCATCGTCGGCACGCGGATGGCTTCCGGCGCGCTTCGCGGGGCAAAAGTAACCTTAGCCGCCGTGTTGGACGCGGACCTGGAACTCGACAGCCCGGACTTCCGCGCTTCTGAAAAATTCGGACAAACGCTGTTTTCCCTGCGCGGCCATTTAAGCGGAGTCAAAGACGGGCGGCTTATCATCCAGGCCGCCGATAAAGAATCGTACGATTATTCCCCGCTGTTGGCGGGCGACTATACCGCCACCGCGGAAACGGAAACGCTGCTGCGCGAAAGTTTTTCATATCCGCCGTTTGTACACCTGTTTAAAGTCGTTATCAAAGCCAAAGAAACCGACCTGCTAAACGCCGAAACTGCCCGTTTAAAACGCGCGGGCGCAAAATTGTCCCTGGACGTACTCGGCCCCGTTTGGTGCGCCAAAAAGACCGATACGCTCAAAAAACAGTATCTTTTATTTAAGACGGACGATGCCCGCCGCGCAGACCTTTTGGCGGAATTAGACTCCTTTGTCCCCGCCAAAAAAGTTACCATAAAGCTGGCCGCCGATCCGTACGATTTTTATTAGGAGAAACCTATGAACTGGAAAAACCTCTTTCGTTTTACCCCCCGCGCCGGACGGGAAGAATTCGCCGCCGTGGGCCTCGTTTGCAATTTACTGACGTTTGGGAACCTGGCAGTTTCTTTTTGGCTGATGGGCGGTTCTGTCCCCATGCAACATGCGCTCCTGGCGCAGGCGCTTATGCTCCCCGTGTCTTTACTGGCATTTTGGGTGGGGCTGGCACTTTATTCCCGCCGGTTGCACGATTTTAATTTGTCGCTGTGGTGGTATATTTTATATGTGGTTATCACCACGGGGATTTCGCTTTTCTCCAAAGCCGGGGCGCTTTTCGTCAGCGCTCTGGGCGTTTGCGTGTGGGCGTTTTTGGCGCTCAAAAAAGGCTCCGCCGAAGAAAACCGCTTTGGCGAAAAAGCCGAACCGTTCTTTCCGCACAGCTTTGGATTTTCCGCGTTTTGCTTAACGGCCGCGCTCGGGATTTTGGTGGCCGCCGCCATGGCCGGGTTTTCCAAATACGCCATGGAACGCTCCGCCGTTTCCCAGCGGCAGCAGGCCGCCTACTCCGCGCGTTTCTAATCTTTTTTTGCCCCTGCCGGAAAACGCTTTTGCCTTTATGCTAGGAATAGAAATTAGTTGTAAGGGGGTAGTGTATGTTTAGACTGAATGGACGCATGGGCCGGCTGGCTTATTTTTTTACGTCCGTATTTTGTTGGATACTGCTCGGCTTCCCGGGTTATTATTTCTGGCGGGCTGAAACGGCATCCAACTTTTTTGTGCCGTCCATGCTGTTTTGGATCGTCGGATGGGTAGTGATGATTTGGGGCATCGCATGGCTGTGGAGCGCTACCGTGCGCCGTCTGCACGATATGAACGCGTCGGGATTTTGGGTGATTTTAGTCTACCTGTTGCCCGTCAGCGTGATTGTGCTGTGGCTGTGGCCCGGCACCTTGGGGCAGAACCGCTACGGCTTGCGTCCGTAAAAAAATCTTACACCAAACGCCGTCCGGCCTAAAACCGGGCGGTTTTTATTGCCCCCGTATATGGTAAAATATAAAAAAGTACCCGTTTTATTATGGAGAAACTAACATGACCGTTGAAGAACAAATTAATTTTTTAACGCGCGGCTGCGTGGACGTAGTATCCAAAGCCGACCTTGCCAAAAAGCTGGAAAGCGGCAAAACCCTTAAAGTAAAACTCGGCTGCGACCCGACCAGCGCGGACCTGCACCTCGGCCACAGCGTGGCGCTTTCGCTCCTGCGCCGGTTTCAGGATTTGGGCCATACCGCCGTGCTTGTCATCGGCGATTTTACCGCCGCCGTGGGCGACCCCTCCGGCCGCGATTCCACCCGCCCCGTCCTCCCGCGCGAAAAAATTTTGGAAAACGCCAAAACTTATACCGACCAGGCTTTTAAAGTGCTGGACCCGAAAAAAACCGAAATCCGCTTCAACGGCGAATGGCTCGACCCCTTCGTAACAGGTAAAGAACTTTTGCAGACGCTCCAAAAAGTAACCGTGGCGCAGGTGCTGGAACGCGACGACTTTAAAAAACGCATGGCTTCCGGCAACCCCATCAGCCTTTTGGAAGTGCTCTACAGCCTGTTCCAGGGACAGGATTCCGTCGCGCTCAACGCGGACGTGGAACTGGGCGGCACGGACCAGATTTTTAACTTACTCGTCGGCCGCCAGCTGCAGAAAAACCACGGGCAGGAACCGCAGGTAGCCATTACGGTGCCGCTCCTGGTGGGGTTGGACGGCGTGAAAAAAATGTCCAAATCCTACGGCAACTATGTGGGCCTTAACGACGAACCGAACGACATGTTCGGCAAGCTGATGTCCATCCCGGACGAATTGATGCCCATGTACTACGAACTTTTAACCAGCGAAAATATGGACGAAGTAAAAGCCATGCACCCCATGGCCGCCAAAAAGAAACTGGCCGGCCTGTTGGTTACGCGCTTCCACGGCGAAGAAGCCGCCGCGTCCGCCTTGGAAAACTTCGAAAAAGTGTTCTCCAAAAAAGAACTCCCCACCGATATCCCGGAATTTAAGCCCGAACCCGGCGCCACGCTTTCCGCCGTCTTGTTTGCGGCCGGCGCCGCGCAAAGCAAAAACAAAGCGCGCGGACTTATCGAACAGGGCGCCGTTCGTTTGAAAGGCGAAAAAGTGACGCAGGACGGCCCGCTGGCTTTCGAAACGGGCGACGTACTGCAGGCGGGCAAACGCCACTTCTTTAAACTGGTGAAATAACGGATGAAACGGTTTCTCCTTTTTTGCGGAATCTTCGTTTTTGCGCTCGCGTTTTTAACGTGGGGCGCAAAAACGTATTTTTGCAGTAAAGGGGATTTGACGGTCGTCACCATCGAACCCGGCCAAAGCGGTTCGTCCGTGGCGCGCATGCTGAAAGAAAAGGGCGTTATCCGCAGTGAGTTTGCGTTTAAAGTACTTTTAAAACTCACCTCTTCCGCGCGCGACTTAAAGGCCGGGCGGTTCGATTTACGCAAAAATACGTCTTCGTTTGAAGTCATCAACTGCATTAAAAGCGGTAAATGCACCCACTACGAAAAAGTAACGTTTTTGGAAGGGTGGCGGAGCGAAGAAATCGCCGAAATGCTGGGTGAAAAAGGCATTACGGACCCGCACGCGTTTTTGGATATCGTCCGCCGGGAAAACCTGGAAGGAAAACTGTTCCCCTCCACGTATCTGTTTGCCGAAAATACGCCCGCGCGCAAAGTGGTAAACGAAATGGTGGACCAATATAAGAAAAAAATCGGCCCGCTTTTTAAAAAATACAAAACGGATTTAACCGAACAGCAGGTTTTAACGGTGGCCTCCATTGTGGAGCGCGAAGCCGTCGTGCACGACGAACGCCCAAAAATCGCGGCCGTCTATTTAAACCGCTTCCGCATCGGCAAACGCTTGGAGGCGGACCCTACCGTCCAGTACGCGCTGGGTTTTAACTTAAAAGAAAACCGCTACTGGAAAAAGGGCCTTACCTATAAAGATTTAAAAATTAAATCCCCCTACAACACCTACCGCAACGCGGGGCTGCCGCCCGGGCCGATTTGCAACCCGAGTTACGAATCCGTCCTCGGCGTGCTGAATCCGCAGCCGGATTTTGAAGCGCTTTACTTTGTGGCGGAATCGGGCGGGAGGCACGTTTTTTCCAAAACGTTTGACGAACACCGCCGCCACATCAAACGCATCCGCGGAAAATAATTCCCGCCGGGAAGCCTTTTTTTGCTATAGTTATAAAAACTTACTTCCCGGAGAAATTATGAAAAAACTCAATCTGTTTGCCCTGGCGTTTGCCGTACTGGCATCGCAAACGGGCTGTATCGGCCCCACACAAAACGACGCGGACCTCCCCCCTTACGCTTCCGCTGAAATACAGGAAAAATTAGCGAAACGAATCAGCCCCGAACTCCAAACCGTGCCGCAAGATTATTTCGAAACGCTTAATTACGGACCGTTTTACGAACGCGAGGACGAAATCCTTTCCATCTTAAACACGCCGGAAGAAAAACAATTTTGGAAAACCCTGTCCGCACTGCGCATGCAGATGGCGGCGTCGGCCTCGCTGGCGGCCGAAGATGCGGACCTGTTGGATGAGCAACTGCAGGATACGGCCATTTCCCCCGCCGTACTTTCCGCCGTGCTGGACTACGAAAAAGCCCACCCCTATACGCCGGATTTGACGGAAGTGGACCAGGCCAGAAAGTTCATCATCGGGATGGCGCTGGGCAGTATGCCGATTCCCCCCGGCGAAGAAGAAACCCAAAAGTACATTGAACAATGGGGTGGAGAGGACACTGCCAAATTTTTCCAAAAAGTACGCACGGAACTGCTGGCCCACTTCGAAGCCGCCCTGCTGCAGCGCAAAGCCGGGCAAACGCCGGATTCGTTTGAAGAAAGACACCGCAGGGAACAAGGCATCACTGAATACGCGGTGCATTTTGTAGGCCCCGTTCTGTATCCGGCGGAAATGATGTTTGCCGAATTTACGTTAAGCCCCACCGATGAAGAGGCTGTCTACAGCTACCCGCCGTTGTTTTTCAAAAATCAGGCGCCGTCTTCCATTCACTCCATCCGCCTGGAAAATGAAAAGCCCCTACCCTACAAGCTGGATTTAATGTGGTATTCCATTACGGAAAATAAAGTCTATGCGCTGGAAACGGAACTGCCGCGCGAAACCTTAAAAGCCAAAGTTTTGGGCGGCGCCGGGAAATGGGATGCGCTTCTCTTCACGCTTGAGCCGTACGGCAAAGTAACGATGTACGCTTATAACCAGGTAAATAACGATAAAGAAGAATTGGCCTCTTTTGAAGCTAAAAAAGAAGATACGCCTTTTGCCCGTTTCCAACAAGTTTTCGCCCAATACGACAACCGCGAAACTCCGGCCAAAAATTGGGATGAATACCGCCAATACGCGCTGGCAAATTTCCCCGAAGCGGCGGAAAATTTAAAGAAAAACGGCCGTCCCGTCGCCGGACCGGATATTAATTATTGGGAAGAAAACCCCGCAAACATTTTTGAAGGCCTGCCTGAAGAAGAAGCACTTAACACGCCGGATAAAAACGGTTTTACGCCGCTGATGAACGCCATACGCAAAAACGCGGGAAACACGGTTTCCACGCTGATTAAAGAAGGCGCGGACGTAAACTATCAGGCGCCGTCCGGCGAAACGGCTTTGGGCTTAGCCGTAAACGGAAACTTCGTCTTGTTTACCAAAGAATTAATCGCCGCGGGTGCGGATGTAAATAAACGCGATACTTCCTCCGGCCGCACGCCGCTAATAGACGCCGCCATGAACGGAAACGCCGAAATCGTCCGCATGCTGCTTGAAACGGGAGCCGACAAAAACGCGCGCGTGGTTTTGTACGGGCAGGAACTTGACGAAAACGCATTGACGGCGGCTGTTAATAACGAGCACGCCGAAATTGCCGATATCCTGCGCCGTGCGGGCGCGGAAGGAATCACCCCGGGCGCACCGTCCGCCGAGGCCGAACAGGCCGCGCAAAACGTTTACAATTCGATGGGAATCACGCCGTTGCACTACGCGCTGTTAGCGGGCGAAACGGAAAAAGTAAAAGAACTGATAGCGTCCGGCGCGGACGTAAACGCCAAAGCCCCCAACATGGGAACGCCGTTATTATATGCGTGTACCGTCGGGAATGTGGAAGCCGCGCGTATGTTAGTAAACGCAAAAGCGGACGTAAACGCCGCCGGAGATACGGGTTATACGCCTTTAATGATGGCCTGCCAAACGGGCAACAAAGAACTGGCGGAACTGCTGGTTACTGCCGGGGCGGACGTGAACGCCAAACACGTTATGGACGGGCAGGAATCGGGCCTTACGCCGCTTAAAATTGCGCAAGGCGGCGGGCATAGCGAAATTGCCGCTCTGCTGGCTGCGGCAGGCGCCCATTAATCATACAAAAATCCTACTGTTAAAAATCCCCGTAACTTTATGTCACGGGGATTTCTTTTTTAAAATCTTTCGGGCGCGCGCCGCTCCAGTTAATGCCGCGTTTAACCACCCACGCCGGAAAATACAACAGGAAGACAATAAAAAACGACCGAATAATGCCAAGTCTAAGGAAGTGCCTTGCCATTAAACAGCCGTGGTTTCGCGTATTTTCATACGCGAAACACTCGGCAGAAGATAAAGGGCTCATGACTTCCCTCTACCTTCTGCCTAAACCAGCTGTTTTTTGGACTTCCTTAGAACTTTGGTTTCCCAAAGCCTTCCTATTCTTCATAGGATTCCAAAAAACAGATAAATTGTATTTTTGCCGCTTGGGGCGGCGTGCTGTACATCTCCTAAACAATGTTTATTGTAGCATATTTTCTTTAAAATAAAGCGGACGCAAGGCATTTGCCACCGCCAAAAGAGAAACGCCTACGTCGGCAAATACCGCTTCCCACAAGTTGGCGTATCCCAGCGCGCCGGCCGCCAGCACCGCGGCTTTTACCACCAGCGCAAACGCGATGTTCTGCTTGATGATTTTAAGCGTAAACCGCGCCTGCCGGATTGCCGTAACGAGCTTTTGGGGTTCGTCGGTCATCAGCACCACGTCGGCGGTTTCGATGGCCGCATCCGAGCCCAGCGCCCCCATGGCCACCGATAAATCCGCGCGCGCCAAAACGGGCGCGTCGTTTACGCCGTCCCCCGCAAACGCCGTAAAATACCCGGCCGGGGTTTGCTCCATAAAACTTTCTAACTTGCTTACTTTGTCCGCAGGCAACAGGCCGCCGAAGGCTTCGGTTATCCCCAGTTCTCCGGCCGTTTTTTGAACGGCGGAGGGAGCGTCCCCGCTGAGCATAACTATGCGGTGCACCAAGCCGTTTTGCAGGCTTTTTAACGCTTCCTCCGCGCCCGGTTTGGGTTTATCCCCCAGTTCGATTACCCCTTTAAAAACGCCGTTTTCGGCAACAAATACGCACGTTCCCCGCGCGGGTGGCACGGAAATATGGTAACGTGCCATCAAACGCGCGTTTCCGGCCAGGATTTGTTTATTTTTCCCCTCAGCCAACACACCTTCCCCGGCGATTTCTTTTATATCAAAATCACTTTTAGCCGCGCAGTTTTCTTTTTCGGCCGCACGCAACACGGCTTTGGCCGCCGGGTGGTTGGAGCGGCACTCGGCCTGCGATGCCGCACGCAGTACATCTTCCCGCGTTACGCCGGGCGCAGGAGTGACGGACAGCACCTCAAACACGCCTTGTGTAAGCGTGCCGGTTTTGTCAAAAGCGAGCGTCCAAATACGCGCCAGCCGCTCCAAAAACGCACTGCCTTTAATCAGCACCCCGTGCTTGGCCGCACCGCCGATTCCGCCAAAAAATCCGAGCGGAACCGAAAGCACCAGCGCGCACGGGCACGACGCCACCAAAAACACAAGCGCGCGGTACAGCCAGGTTTTAAAGGACGCGTCCGAAATAAGTAACGGCGGCAATACGGCCAGCAACACCGCGCCGCCCACCACAACGGGCGTATACAGACGCGCAAAACGCGTAATAAATTTTTCGGCGGCGGATTTTTTCTGCGAAGCGTGTTCGGTCAGTTCCAAAATTTTGGCGACGGCGGAATCTTCGTACAGTTTTTCCACACGCACCGTCAGCGCGCCGTCCACGCATACGCTTCCGGCCCAAACCGCCGTACCGGCGCGCGCGCTTACCGGGCGGGATTCCCCCGTAAGTGCCGACGCGTCCACCCCGCTTTCCCCTTTTACCACCACGCCGTCCAGCGCGATTTTTTCACCCGGAAGCACCAAAATTTCCTGCCCGGGTTGAACCTGCTTCGGGTCCTTTTTTATTTCGCTTCCGTTTTCCAGCACGCGCGCAAAAGGCGGACGCAAATTTAACAGTTTAGTAATACTGCGGCGGGAATTCCCGGCCGCGCGTTCCTGCAAATTTTCCCCGCACTGATAAAACAGCATAACGGCCGCGCCCTCCGGGTATTCCCCGATGGCAAACGCGCCCAGACTGGCAACGGCCATTAAAAAGTTTTCGTCAAACACACGCCCTTTTAGCAGGTTGCGGCCGGCGCGCAGAAGCACGTCGTACCCGCACAGCAAGTACGCCGCGCCGAGCAACCCCAGTTTTGCGGCGGAAGAACCGACAACCAGCCCGGCGGCAAACAACACCGCCGCCACCCCAAAACGCACCCAGGTGTTTTTTTCGTGCTCGTGCCCACAGCCGCAGGAATGACAGTGACAATGCTCGCTCATAAGTCCTCCAAAACGTGTTTTAAACCTTGGTTGAAAATGGTTTGTACGTGCTCGTCGGCCAGCGAGTAGAAAACGGTTTTCCCCTCTTTGCGGTTTTTGACGAGTTTATTCTGTTTTAAAAAGCGCAGCTGGTGCGAAATGGCGGAGTGCGTCATGCCCAGTTCTTCGGCGATGTGCTGTACACAGCGTTCGCTTCCAAACAGCGCGCACAAAATACGCAGGCGGGTGCTGTCCCCAAATACTTTAAAGAGGTCCGCCAGGTCGTAGAGCGTTTCCGGCGCGATAGAGAGCGCGGCTTTGCAGACGTGTGCGGGCGCGGTTTTCTTTTTCATAAATTCCCCCGGACGAAAATACTAATATATGAACATATGTTCATGTATTAGTATAACAAGATTTGCGCCAAACGTCAAGGGGCAAGAATTTCCTGCTTGAGAAAACAGCCAAAAATTGTATACTGTTGTTATAACTTTAACTTAGGAGATACGATATGAATAAAGGTTTTACGCTTATCGAATTATTGGTAGTGGTACTGATTATCGGTATTTTATCCGCCATTGCCTTGCCGCAATACGAAGAAGCGGTGGAAAAAGCCCGCGCCTCGGAAGCGCTGGTAGTGGCCAAGGCGATTGTGGACGCCGCCGCCCGCTACGAACAGGCCAATCCGGAAGCTTGCGTGTCCAACAAAAACCAGATTGCCGACGTCGATTTAAAAGGCGGCAAATGGAAAAGCGACGGTACGCAGTATATTACAAAAAACTTTATCTACCAGTTGGACTTTTGTACTCGCCAGGGAGTGGATATCTACCGCAAAGATACGGCCAATCCCGCTTCGGCCACGGATGCGGATTTTGCCTTAACCGGCTATTTATATAATGTGGAATACAGACCCAATGGCACTTTTTATTGCTATTCGCCCTCCGAAGATACCAAAAACTTATGCAAATTCTTTGAAACTTTCTACAAAAAATAAAAGTTGTTAAAAACAACCCCCGGCTCTTAAACCGGGGGCTTTCTATTTTATATCAAAAAATACCCCGGGCAACACCCGGGGAGTTTTTTATATTTTGCTTTATAAATTACGCAACAGTTTGACAATTTCTTTCGAAGCCGTCATCGGGTTCGGTATTTTTAACCCGTTATACGCCCGGCGCATGGCGGAAAGTTTCCGCGTGCCGCCGCGCTTTGTTAAATCCGCAAACGCCAGCTGCAAGTTGGCGGCCAGGTTTTTATCTTCCCGCACTACCAGCGCACAGCCTGCGTCCTGCAGGATTTTGGCGTTATAATACTGGTGGTCCGCCGCCGCATGCGGGAACGGCACCAAAACAGCGGGAACGCGGCAGTAAATCAGCTCCGCCAGCGTGCTGGCGCCGGAGCGGCAAAGGGCCAAATCGGCCGTTTTCATAATGGCGTAAATTTCATGCGAATACGGCAGTACCGCCACGTTGTTCATGCCGGCGTATTCTTCTTTCATCAGCCCGAACCAGCGTTCGCCCGTGATGTGCACAAACTGCCAGCCGTTCGTAGTTTTAATGGTTTTGGCAACGGCTTCGTTAAGGCCCTTCGCGCCTTGGCTCCCCCCCACGATAAGCGCGGTCTTTTTATCGGGTGAAAGTCCCAACCCTTCCAACAAAGCGGCGCGGTCCACGCGGTCGGCAAATTCGCGGCGGATGGGCGTGCTGGTCAGCACGGATTTTTTAACTTTCTTGTCAACGGGCAGGCCCAGCATAAACAAATCGGCAAATTTACCGCAGATTTTATTTGCCAGCCCCAGCCGCGCGTTGGAATCGTGCACGGCTGTTTTAATCCCCATAAAATGCGCCGTAAAAATAAGCGGGAAGGAGATATATCCGCCCGTCCCCACGGCTACATCGGGCCTAAACTGCTTTAGAATAGCGCGCGTCTGCCACAGGGATTTTACAAATTTCCCCCAAAATTTAAGGTGCCGCACCGGGTTTACGGAACGCGGAAGGCCCATAAAATCGATTTCTTTATAACGCAGTTTGTGCGCGTCCAGGGTTTGGGCGGCGGGGTCGTTCTTGCGCACGATAAAAAGCACCGGTAACCCCTGTTTGCGCAGTTGTTTGCCTAAGGCAAAGCCGGGATAAAAATGTCCTCCGGTTCCGCCGGAAGCGATAATAAAACGTCTGTTCATAGTTATTTATTCCTGTTTTTGTAATTGGTGATGTCTTCACGCAAATTGTTTTGCGTATGGTCCACCGCGGCCATGTTTAAAATAATGCCCATCATAACAAGCGTCATAATCACGGACGAACCGCCGTACGAAAAAAACGGCAGAGCAATCCCTTTGGTGGGCAAAAGTCCGATGGCCATAGCCATATTAAAAAAAGCCTGCATACAAATGGTAATCGTCAGCCCGAAAATCACCAGGCTGTGGAACGTAGTTTTAGCCACGCGCGCCAGGCTGATTCCGCGGATGAGCAGCCAGCAGAATCCGCCGATGATAAACGCGGCGCGGAAGAGGCCGAACTCCTCGCACATGATGGAGAAAATAAAGTCCGTATGTGCGGCGGGCAGGTATTCCAGTTTCAGTTCGCTGTTGCCGAGGCCCTTTCCAAACCATCCGCCCGAACCGACCGCCAAAAACGACTGTACCAGCTGATACCCCGTACTTCCCGCCGTTTCAAACGGATTTAAGAACGAGAAAATACGTTCGCGGCGGTAGCCCACAAAAAATAATTGGTGGATGATGAGCGGCGAAATGACAATGGCGGGAAGCGCCAAATGCAAAAGCCGCGCCCCGGCCACCAGCAGCATAAATACAAACACCGCACCCATGAGCGTGGGGGTGCCGATGTCTTTTTCCGCCAGAATCAGCCCCAGCGTAACACCCGCCACGGCGATGGGTTTAATAAGAAGTTTCCAGTTTTTAGCCAGCTTGCCCGATACTTTATCCAAATAATCCGCCGTAAAAATAACCAGCGTCACTTTGGCGATTTCGGACGGCTGCAATTTAAAAAAACCGAAGTCAATCCAGCGGTGTACGTTGGCCTGCTGGCGCGTAAACAGTACGATAATCAGCAGTACCCAGGTGGCGTACATCAGGTTCATCGGGCGGAAGATTTTAAGTTTTTGCAGTTTGTCGTACGTCTGCGACAAAAACAACGCCGCCGCCAGCCCCATTAAATCAAACACCAGCTGGCGTTTGAAAAAAGCAGAAGAATCAAACGCGCTGGAAGAATACGTAAAAATCAGCCCGACCAGCATAAACGCAAACCCGATAAACGCGATGCGTTTATCCAGTTTTAACGGGCCGGAACTTTCTTTTTTAACGCGGCTGATCCCTGCTTCCCGAAGGTAAGAAGGAGCGTTTTTCTTAATAAACGTGTTTCGGCGTTTAGGGGATTTGTTAAATAACGTAACCATATTTATCTGATTTTTAAGGACGCAAGCGCCAGGAGCGTCAGTATCGCGCCCGTAATCCAAAACCGCACGATTACCTTCGGTTCCGGCACGCCGAGCAATTCAAAATGGTGGTGTATGGGCGCCATTTTAAATAAGCGTTTGCCGTGGGTGAGTTTAAAATACCCCATCTGAAGCATGACGGAAACCGTTTCAA
The DNA here is from genome assembly GCA_910576915.1 of uncultured Elusimicrobiales bacterium. GTDB lineage: Bacteria > Elusimicrobiota > Elusimicrobia > Elusimicrobiales > Elusimicrobiaceae > Avelusimicrobium. The sequence goes on along the minus strand of CAJTJT010000006.1, from coordinate 74,781 downwards.
GCACAAAGATTCCGCCCGCAATCGGAAGCAAAAGTTCCTGCTTGACGCAAAGCGCCGCCACCCCGATTACACCGCCCAAAAACAGCGAGCTTGTATCCCCCATAAACACCTGGGCGGGATAGGCGTTGAACCACAGGAAACCCAAACACGCCCCGATAAGCGCGCCCATAAACACGGTAATTTCCCCCGCGCCGGGCACGTAAATAATGCGCAGATAATCGGCAAAGTTTACGTTCCCCGCCAGGTAGGCAAAAATAGCATACGTAGCCGCCGTAAACACCATACATCCGCTGGCGAGTCCGTCCAGGCCGTCCGTCAAATTGGTGGCGTTGGAGGAACCCACGATAACCAGCATGGCAAAAGCAAAATAGAAGACCGATAAATCAATAAACATTTTGCTCATGTACGGAATGATAAGCGCGGTGGAATACTCCGCATTCGGTGGATTTAACGCCAAATAACCCACCACCACAATCGCGGTAAAAAGCTGAATGGCCAGTTTAATGGAAGATTTCATGCCTTCCGGGTTCTTTTTTACCAGTTTGGTATAGTCGTCCATCACCCCGGCAATACCGAGCGTAACCGTGGTAAATACGAGAAGCCAGATAAAATTGCTGTCCAGCCGCGCCCACAAAAGTACGCTTGCAATCAGGCTGACGAAAATCAATATGCCGCCCATCGTCGGCGTGCCGTTTTTGGACAGGTGCGACGCCGGGCCGTATTCGCGCTCAATCTGCTGGATTTTGTAGGAACGCAGTTTGGCCACCACGCGCGGACCGATTAAAAGCGTTAAGAAAAACGACGTAAAAATCGCCGCGCCGGTGCGGAAGGTGATGTAACTGAAGATGTTTAAAAAACTCAGATCGTCCTTAAATAACGAAAGATAGTATAGCATGAATTAAATCTCCTTAAGCACGTTTTCAAAATTCATGGAGCGGGACGCTTTCACCAGGCACGTCCCCCCTTTGGCAAGCGTGGCGGAAAGCTCTTTCTGCCAGCCTTGGGGCGTAAGCGCATAAAACGTTTTTACGCCGGGAGCCGATTTTAACGCCTCGTAAGCGTACTTCATTTCCGGGCCGGCCAAAAAAGCGTATTCCACCCGGTTATCCTGCACGTAACGCGCAAGCAGACGGTGGTATTCTTTGGAAGAAGCCCCCAACTCTTTCATGTCCCCCAGCACCGCCACGCGCGGAGAAGCCGCTTCGCGGCCCAGGATTTCCAGCGCGTTTTTCATGCTGGCGGGGTTGGCGTTGTAGCAGTCCAAAATAAAATGCGCGCCGTTTTTCTCCACGCGCTCCAGGCGCATGGGCATGGGCGTAAAAGACAGAAGTCCTTTTTTTACGTTATCCATATACAGCCCCAGGGCAATCGCCGCACCCGCGGCCGCCGCGGCGTTTAATTTATCGTGGCGTTCCAGTTTTACGTCAATCACGTACGCTTCGCCTTTGTAGGTAAAAGAGAAATTGTCCGTTTCCAAAATCTGCAGGTCCGCCCCCGGCGTAAACCCGAACGAAATGCTTTTGCCTTTAAATTCCGTTTTCAGGCGCGATAAAAATTCGTCGTCGGCGTTATAAACAAGCGTACCGCCGAAGTTTAAGCATTTGGCGATTTCCGTTTTCGTGCGGAAAACCGTTTCCATATCGTGGAAAAACTCCAGGTGCGAAGGGCCCACATTGGTGATAACGGCCGCGTCCGGCACCGCGAGCGAAGCGATTTCTTCGATATCCCCCTCTTTGGACGCGCCGAGTTCAAACACGCCGTATTTGTGCTTGTCCTGGATTTCCAATAAAGAAAACGGTACGCCGAACTGGTTGTTAAAATTGCCCATATTGGCGACGGTTTCGCCCGCCGTTTCGCAAATGGCGCGCAGCATTTGTTTGGTGGTGCTTTTGCCGTTGGACCCGGTGACGGCGGCCACTTTTAACGTGCTGTTTACGCGGTGGTATTTGGCCAGGGCCTGCAAGGCTTTTAAAGCGTCTTCCACCAGCAGGAAAGAAGCGTTTGAATTTTCGGGCACGGTAAATCCTTCCGCTTCCGCCACGATAACGGACGCGCCTTTTTTAAGAACGTCCGGGATAAAGCGGCGCGCGTCGTGCTTTTGGCCTTTAAGCGCGATAAACGCGTCCCCCGGCGCAACCACACGGGAATCCGTTACGAAAGACGCCACTTTTTCTTCGGGATGGGCGGAAACCAGTTTTGCTTCCATAATTTCCGCAATTTTGCTGAGCGAAAGGTTAAGCTTCATAGTTGTTTACTTCTCCTTAAATAAAAAAATCGGCCCGGATATAAAAATCGACCGGGAATTATTCAAAATCCAGCTGGTCCGGCTTGACGCCTTTCATGGCGAGCAGCCGTTCCATAATATCGTGGAACACCGGCGCGGCGGCCGTACTGCCAAACGAGTATTTGCCGGGGTTATCCAAAATAACCAGTACGGTAAACTGGGGGTCCGTCGCCGGGGCAAACCCGCAGAACGAAACCACATGGCTGCGTTTGCCATAGCCGTCTTTACCCAGCTTTTCGGCGGTACCCGTTTTGCCGGCCACATTATAGCCTTTAATTTGCGCGCGCTTGCCGGAACCGGCCTCCACCACGCTTTGCAGTACTTTAATCATAGTTTGGGAGGTTTCCGGCTTAATTACGCGGCGGATTTTAACGGGTTTGGAAAGTTTTTCCACCTTTCCGCCCGTATATTCAATACGGTCAATCAAATGCGGCTGCATGAGCGTACCGCCGTTGGCGATGGCGGAATAAGCGCCAATCAGCTGAATGGGCGTAACGGCCACGCCGTAGCCGTAACCTTTGGTGGCGTTATCCACTTTGGTCCACTTATTGTACGGCGGAACGGTGCCTTTGGATTCCCCGTTAAAATTAACGTCCGTTTTGGTACCGAAACCAAACGCCTTAATATAGTAAAACAGATTTTTGGCCCCCAGTTCCAGCGCAATTTTACCCGCGCCGATGTTCGACGAAAGCTGCATAATTTCGGGGATGGATAAAAAGTCTTTTTTATGCTGGTTGTCGCGCACGGTAAATCCGCGGGCCACTTCCCATTTGCGGCCTTCCATATCGATGCTGTCCGTTACGCTGACGGCGCCCGCGTCGATGGCGGAAGAAACGGCAATCGTTTTGAATGTGGAGCCCGGTTCGTACGTAAACTGGAACGCGAGCGACTGCCCGTCTTTTACCGGGTAAGACGCGGCGGCCAGAATTTTGCCTGTGGAAGGCTCCTGCACGAGCGCGACGGCGCGGTCCGGCGACAGGTTTTCCACCGCTTTTTTAAGCGCGCTTTCCACGTAGTATTGGGCCAGTTCGTCAATCGTTAAATAGATATTTGCGACGGAAAGTTCTTCTTTTAGTTTCCGGTCGTAAATAATTTCGCCGCGGCGGGCGCGTTTGGCGCGTTTTTTGCTGATGTCCTGGCTGAGCTCGCTGTTAAACATCTGCTCCACGCCCGAAAGCCCCAGGTTTTTGGAGTTGGCCGCCCCCACGATATCCAGCGCGCTGTCCCCGTACGGGTGGATGCGTTCGTATTCCGGGGTTAATTCTAACCCCTGGCCGAGCGTCGTACGCAGAATTTTGGAAATTTTAATGTAATTGTCCGGCTTAATTTTTTTAGCGACAAAAAAGAAGTTCCCCGCTTTGTTCCATTTTTCCAAAATCCGGCTTTTGGGCATTTCCAGCGTTTCGGCCAGAAAGTCAACGGTTTTATTTTTGTCTTTTACGTAGCGTTTGTTTACGCCGCAGGAGTGCGTACGGACGGATTCGGCCAGTTCGCGGCCGTTTACGTCCAGGATTTTGCCTCTTAAACGGTCTTCGGCCAAATAATTGTAAATGGAACGTTCGGCTTTGCTGGCAAATTCTTCATGCAAAAAAGTTTGCATATACGCCAGGCGCAGGAAGATGACCAGCGGCGCCAGCAAAATAACAAACCCCGCCAGGCGCATGCGGCTTTTGACGTTAAAAGCAAACGGGGAGGAAACGGGTCTGTGCAGCATATTATTTATCTTCCAGCCAAATTACTTCATGCGGTTTTACCGGGACCAGCCCCAGCTTTTCCCGCGCCAGCCGGGAAACGGTTTCCGGGCTGGAAAGGCGCAAAATTTCCAATTTTAAATACTGGTTTCGCGCTTCTTTAATTTCCACTTCGTTCTGCAGCTGGCTGATGGCCCGGCCCGAACGGTTGATTTCAATGCGCATGGCCACAATCCCAAAGCTAAACAGCGCAAGCGCAAATACAATTCCAAAAATACGCATTATAAAATCCTCTCAATAACGCGCAGTTTTGCGCTGCGCGCGCGGCGGTTTTGGCGCACTTCTTCGTACTCCGGGCTGAGCGCGTGCTTGTTGACTAGTTTCCACGCGCCGGACTGCGCCAGTTCTTTAAACCGGGTTTTGACCAGTCTGTCTTCCAGCGAATGAAACGTAAGCACCGCGGCGCGGCCGCCGGGGCGGATGATTTGCGCCAAAGACAAAAGTGCTTGTTCCACCGCGTCCAGCTCGCCGTTGCAGGCAATCCGCAACGCCTGGAAGGTTTGCGTGGCCGGATGCGTTTTGCCGCGGCGCGGAAGGACGCTTTCCACAATTTCTTTCAGCCGTGCGGTGGTTTCTATTTTGGCTTCCCGGCGCGCATGCATAATGGCAAGCGCGATTTTGGTAGCATTGCGTTCTTCGCCGTAATCGTTTAAAATGCGTTCCAGCTCGGCCATCGGCCACGTGTTGACGATAACGGACGCGCTCAAAGGGCTTTGCAAATCAAAACGCATATCAAGCGGCCCGTCCGCCATAATACTGAACCCGCGGGCGGGATTATCCAGCTGGTACGAACTGAGCCCCAGGTCAAACAGCGCGCCGTCCGCACCCGGCAGGCCGAGTTCTTTTAATACGGACGGAGCTTCCACATAACTTTTATGAAAAGCCGTCAAACGCGCATCCGCCACGCGTTCCACCGCCATTTTAAGGGCTTCTTCGTCCCGGTCGAAACCCAGGACGCGCGCCTGCGGCCCCAAACGGCTTAGAAAGTATTTGGTATGCCCGCCCAGGCCGAGCGTGCCGTCCACGTACACGCCGTCTTGGCGCGTAAGCAAAAAGTCCGCTATTTGCGGGGCCATGATGGGGATGTGGGTCCATTCTTGCGTCATAAAAATCAAAATCCTCCCGTATATCCGTTGGTGGGCACTATTTCCAATTTTTTAATTTGCGTTTTTTGGGGCTGCGGTTTGCGCGCCGGTTTCGGAGCCGCCGGTTTTGCGGGGCGTGCCGTTTCCTGCGGGCGGGACGCCGACGGAGCGGGTGCGGTAGAGGCGGCCTGCGGGGTCAGTTTGCCCTCTTTATACGCTTTTTGCAAATCGTGCAGCCATACATTTTCCAGCACCGACACTTTGGTAAACGGCATGCCGTACGCGCGGTACAGCGCCTGGTGAAGCGGCGTTTTGCCCTTTATTTCGTTACAAAATTTATAAAATTCGTCCCGCGTGCGCTTGGTGAGCAAATACTCCACCAAACTGTACGCCTGCGTATACCACAACTCCGCTTCCGGCGTGGAATAGGAATTTAAATCCTCCGTCACCGTCATTTTATCAAGCGGAATAATATCCCCCGCCACGATGCGTTTCATGCTGCGGTCCACCCACGACGGCTTCTGTTTGGTGGTATGGATTTGCATGTACACCGCCATCCCTTCCGAAAGCCACAAAGGCGAAATGGTGGGCAGGAAGTAGCCGTCAAAATACAAATGCGTCAGCTCATGCACGGAAAGCGGATAAAAACTTTTCCCCTCCACTACGTACATGGTGTCGGCCCGCAGGTCCGACGCGGCGCCGGACCACGGCGGCAGTTTGGTAAATTCGCCGTAACTGTCTTTACCGCCGAAAATCATCACCAAAATTTTGTTGGGTTTGATTAAAATGGTGAAGGGCGTTAAGTCCAGCATCAAATTGCCGTGGATGGTATCCAGCGTGGTTTTGATGGTGGGCGTGACGGGGTTCTCTTCGCGGTAGATGAGATAGTTAAACGTTTCGGCCGTCAAAAAACCGGGCGGCGGCGGCGACCAGCGCACCTTTTTGGCCGAATCGGCCGGGCGGTGTGCCTGGACGGGTACGCCTTCCAGCAAATCTTTGGAATTGGAAGAGGCGCCTTTAGGGGCGACGGAAGCCACTTTTTCAAGCCCGGAAATCATCGCGTTAAACGCCTTTTGGTCCTGCGAAAGCGGCCGGGGCGACGTTTCGGCTTCCTGAGGAACTGCGGCCACTTCGGCGGGTTCTTCTTCCGCCGGAGGCGGCACGGAAATATCCGGGCGGAGTTCTTGCGCGCGCCCGCGTACGGAAGCATCTTTCGGTTCGGGTTTTTCGGCCGGCTGGGCGGTTTTCTGCAAAACGGCGGACGGGCGGGACTTGTCCGCAAACAGCGCGTCCACCACGTCTTTGGGTTTTAACCCAAACGAACGCAGCAGCGGAGGAGCGACCAAGAGCACCGCCAATATCCATAAAAGACAGGTTATTTTTTTTACAATATCCATTTAGTCGTTTTTGGCAAATAACGCCAAGTGCCGTTTTTTACCGTCGTCCACGGGCAGAACATAAGGTTCCAGCCCCAAAAAATGCGCCCCGTATTTGGCGGGATCCGTTTGGTCCGCCTGCGGGTGTTCCCCCTGGTAGGCGATAAACACCCCCCCCGGTTTTACCGCCGCTAAGCAAACGCCCAAAATATCGGGCAGCTGGCCCATGGCGCGCTCGGTTACGAAATCAAATTCCCATTTGGCGTTTTGCCCCAGCCGCGCATTTTTAATTTTGGCGTTTTTTATATTTGCATTAAGCGCGGCCCAGTTCATAAACGCACAGCGTTTTTCGATGCTTTCCACCAACGTAACCTGTGCCTGCGGCAGGGCAACCGCCAGCGTTAGGCCTATAAACCCGGCCCCCGCGCCCATATCGGCCGCGGTAAACGTTTCCAGCCCCTTTATTTTGGACATGGCGTAAATTTTGGCGGCGCAAACAAGGCCGTCGCACAAATGGCGGTTGACCAGTTCCGCTAAATCCGCCGCGCCGGTTAAGTTTAAAAAATCCTTTTTCAAAAGCACCAGCTCCGCGTATTTTAAAAGCGTGTCCGCCTGCGCGGGCGTCAGCGGCAGGCCGAGGGATTGGGCAAAATTAATCAGCCTGTTTTGCACGTTGAATCCTCCTAAAACGCTCAATATGCACGGCCAAAAGCTGGATATCCGCCGGCGTTACGCCCGGGATACGCCCCGCCTGCCCCAAGGTCTGCGGTTTGATTTCGCGCAGTTTTTGGGACGTTTCAAACAAAATTCCGCGCACGGAAGACGGGTCGAACCCTTCCGGGATTTTGATATTATCGGCTTCGGCCAGTTTTTCGGCATCTTTTTTATTGCGTTCGTAATAGCCTGCGTATTTGTTGTGAATATCCGCATGCGTGCGGGCTTTTTCAAGCGTCCACGGGAACATGCCCGGGTCGTCCTGCACGTCCGCTTGCGGGTTTTCGATTAATTTTTGCGTAAGCGCTTGATACGCTTTAAACGGTTTTTGATATTCTTCGCCCAACATGCCAAGCCGCAGCGCATGCGGGGTAAGGCGCAAATCCGCGTTGTCGTTACGCAGTAAAATGCGGTATTCGGCGCGGGAAGTAAACATGCGGTACGGCTCGTTTACGCCTTTGTTGACAAGGTCGTCAATCAGCACGCCGATATACGCTTCGTCGCGCCGCAGGACGAACGGGTCTTTGCCCTGGGTTTGTAAAGCCGCATTGATACCCGCCATTAACCCCTGTCCGCCGGCCTCTTCATAACCGGTGGTGCCGTTAATCTGTCCGCCCATAAACAGGCCGGGGACGAGTTTGCTTTCCAAATGCGGGAACAAATCCATCGGGTCGGAAAAATCGTATTCAATGGCGTAGCCGGGACGCGTAATGGTGGCGCGTTCCATGCCGGGCACGGATTTAATCAGCGCGCGCTGGACTTCTTCCGGCATGCTGGTGGAAAAGCCCTGGATATAGTATTCTTCGGTATTAAAACCTTCCGGCTCCAAAAAAAGCGGGTGGCTGGTAACGTCCGGGAATTTTTTGATTTTATCTTCCACCGACGGGCAGTAGCGCGGCCCCAGGCCGTGAATGTTGCCGCTGTACATGGCCGAACGCCGGAAATTTTCGCGTAAAATTTTGTCTGTTTCCAGCGTGGTGCGGGTGATGTAACAGCTTAAAAATTTCCGTTTTTTCTGTTCGTTTACATCGGTAAAATGGGAGATAGGCTGCAAGGGGTCGTCCGACGGCTGCAGGCGGAATTTGGAATAATCAAGCCCGCGCGCGTTGATGCGCATGGGCGTACCCGTTTTAAAACGCAATATATGCAGGCCCAGTTCTTCGCGCAGGTTTTTGGCAAGCCCGTCCGAAGGCATATCATTGTAGCGTCCGCCGCGGAACATGTCGGTGCCGATATGAATGGTACCCGCCAAAAAAGTGCCCGTAGTCAGCACGACGGCTTTGGCGTAATAAAACGTATTGCGCAAGGTTACCACGCCGCTGACGCGTCCGTCCGTAGCGGCGATTTTAACGGCTTCGTCCTGCATGATTTCCAGGTTAGGCTGTAATTCCAAAAAGTGTTTGAAGGTAAACTGGTAGACTTTTTTGTCGCACTGGACACGGGGCGAGTGCACGGCCGGGCCTTTGCCCGTATTGAGCATGTGGTAGTGAAGCGCGGCGTGGTCCGTCACGCGGCCCATCGCGCCGCCGAGCGCGTCGATTTCGCGCACGATTTGCCCTTTGGCAATCCCGCCGATAGACGGGTTGCAGGACATCTGCGCAACCGTATCCAAACTTTGGGTTAAAAGGAGCGTTTTCGCGCCCAGTTTTGCACTCGCCAGCGCGGCTTCGCATCCCGCGTGGCCGCCGCCGATAACAATAACATCGTATTTTTCTTCACAAACAAACATATTATTTTCCCATGCAGAATTTGGAGAAAATCACGCCCAGCACGTCGTCCGGCGTAACCTCCCCGATTAAATCTTTTAAGTGCAAAAGCGCACCGCGCAAATGCTCGGCGTAAATTTCGCCCCCCGCCTGCGCAGTTAAGCGCAAAAGCGCGCTTTCCAGCTCCGTCTGCGCGCGCAGGAGCGATTCGTAATGGCGCAGGTTGGAAATCATCAGTCCGTCGGCGGTGTGCGCTTCGTCCGCGTCCTGCGTAACGGCTTTTTTAAGGGCTTCGAGGCCCTCGCCCGTTTTGCACGAAACGGCCAGCGTTTGATAGTTCTGCGCGTTTTCAAGCGTGTACCCGGCGCGCGGCAAATCCGTCTTGTTTTCCACTATGAGCGTGCGCTTGCCGAGCTTTTCGATATCCGCCCACAACGCCCGTTCTTCGTCCGTCAGCGGGCGGGAAGTATCAAGCACCAGCAAAATCAAATCCGCACTTTCCATAGCGCGCACGCTGCGGCGCATACCTTCCCGTTCAGCGGGATCGAGAGAGTGGTCCCGGATGCCGGCGGTATCGGTTAAAATGATTTTCTGGCCGTTGATTTCCAACGTTTCTTCCACCGTGTCGCGCGTGGTGCCGCAGGCGTCGGCCACGATGGCGCGGTCAAACCCGACGAGCGCGTTAAGCAGGCTCGATTTGCCGCCGTTTGGCGCGCCCACAATCGCAACGCGAAGGCCGTCTTTAATCAGCCGCCCGACGGAAAAAGTATCCGCCAGGGCTTTTATGTGCGTTAAAACGGACGTAATTTCCCCGCGGACGAATTCGTCCGAAAGAGGCGTCATTTCTTCGTCCACATCGTCCAAACGCACTTCGATTTGGGCCAAAAGTTCGGTAATTTTTAAGCGCATGTCCGACAAACGCGCGCTTAATTTGCCGTCCAGGCTGGACATGGCAAGCCGGTGCGCCGCCTTGTTGCCGGAAGCGATTAAATCGCACAAGCCCTGCGCTTCTATTAAGTCCATTTTGCCGTTTAAAAACGCCCGCTGGGAAAATTCCCCCCGCTTGGCGGGCACGGCTCCGGCCGCGCACAAAAGTTCCAGCAGGCGGCCTTTGATGTAGGGCGAGGCGTGCACAGCAAATTCGGCCACGTCCTCCCCGGTGAAAGAATGGGGATTTTGAAAATACGTAACGAGGGCTTTGTCCAATACGGTTTCCCCGTCGTAAATTGTGCAGAAAATCTGTTTGCGGGGTTCCCAATTTTGGCGGCGGGTGACGGCGTTTAAAATACGCAGCACATCCGGGCCGCTGGTCCGCACCAAAGCGACCGCGCCGCCCGCTCCCGTTGCCAAAGCGCAGATGGTTGTTTGCATGGTTATATTTTATCAATTTTGGCCCCGTTTTTGGGGGTTTTTTGGCGTTAATTTTTTCGACGGAGAAACAGGGCTTTGCGGCGGAACTGTTTTTTGGTAAAATTTCCAAGGAGGTTTTTTATCTATGAGCAAAAAAATTTTAGTTCTTACCGGCAGTCCCCGCCAGCTGGGTAATTCCGCCCTGCTGGCCGACGCGTTTATCCAGGGCGTAAAAGCCGCCGGACACTCCGCCCAGGTGTTTGAAACCGCGTTTCACCCGGTTTTACCGTGCAAAGCGTGCGACAAATGCTGGACCGACGACAAACCCTGTATTTTTAAAGACGACTTTTCCGATAAGCTGGCCCCAATGTTGGAAGAAGCCGACGTGTTGGTGTTCTGCACGCCGCTCTATTGGTTCAACATGAGCGCGCAGTTAAAAGCGGCGGTGGATAAACTTTACAGCTATATGAAACCCAACGCCAAACGCAAACTGAAAATTAAAGAATGTGTGCTTTTATGCGCCGCAGAGGGAACAGAACAGGACGGCGATTTTGACGGTTTAAAAGCCACCTATAAATCCATCGCCGGATATTTGAAATGGACAGACCGCGGCATGGTGCTGGCGGGCAAAACGTGGGACCCGGGCGAAATTATCAATACGGGCAAACTGAAAGAAGCGTTGGAACTGGGCAAAACCATCTAAAAGAAAAACGCCCCGGTTTTTTACCCGGGGCGTTTTTAATCTAGAACGTACCATTCGTAATCAGAAGCAGTCGGGCTTTGGAATTTATCCCGCCCTCCGACGGCTTTACAAATCCCCATTTTTTGTGCCTGTGAATTTTTTTGTTCAAAACAATAAAACTTTTTTCCCGCAACCCCGATATTCTGCATGCTGGAATACCAAATAAAACCGTAAGCAGAAAGGCCGTTTATCCGCCAGGATTGAAGCCGTGGGCCGTTTTGGATGCAATACTGAAAAGAGCGGAAATTGATACACCCGCTTCCGTTGGGCTCAACGTTGGAAGGAACCACGCTCAACACGTCAAAAGACGGAGGCAAAGAACCGTTGGCAAGCACATATTCTTCAAACCCGGTAGACAAACTTTTCATCATGCTAAGTGCTTCGGCTGCGCGGGATTTTTCCACCGCTTTGGTATACTGCGGCAATGCAACAGCCGATAAAATACCGATAATTAACACGACAACCAATAACTCTATTAACGTAAAACCTTTCATCTGATTTCTCCTCTTTATCATTACTCCCGATGTATCAACAAAACCCATGTTATCAAAAAAAAAAAAACGGGTCAAGGCCCAGGGCCTGGGCTCCCCTCTTGTCCGCACTCTTCTGATTAGCTGAGCCACACTGTTTTGGACATGTCGCCGGTTACGAACAGGCGAGCCCTAAAAGCCAGTCTGCAAGACCCAGGCCGCGGTTCTCTTTTCCCCCTCATTAGACTAGTTTAGGCCACACTGTTTAAGACATGTCCCAAACTTACGAACAGGGGAGCCCAGAAAGCCAGTCTGGCCCAGAGGCTGGGCCCCCTTCTTGTCCCCGCGCTTTTGATTAGCTGGGTCACACTGTTTTGGGTATGTCACAAACTAATGGATAACAGGCGGGGCTCCTTAGTCGCCCGTCCGGCGAGGACACGCCACCTTACAACCAACAGGCCCGTGCGCGGCATGCCTTCAACAAAAAAAACACAAAAAACCCCGGCTCCCACACAAGGAACCGGGGCTTTTTATACCAACAAATTAACTTATTTGTTTTCTTCCGTCTGTACGGGAGTTTCAAAAAGCGGGCCGCACGCACAGCCGGTCTGTTCTTCGCCTTCCGCGCAGTTACGGGCGATTTCCGCCTGGCAAGTGCCGCCCTGAGCATCGTCGGCTGCCGTTTCCGCAGGCGTTTGAGCGGCGGCTTCCGGGGCTTCCGCGGGAGCAGCCGTTTCGGCTACCGGCGCTGCTTGTTCGGCCGGTTTGGGTTCTTCAAAATTCTTCTCACACGCGCAGCCGACCTGCGTTTCGCCTTCGGCACAGTTGCGGGCAATTTCTACCTGGCAGGTAGCGCCCTGGGCGTCATCGGACACCGTGGGAAGAGGCTGTTCCTGCACGGGCGCAGCTTCAGCAGCGCCGCACGATTCGCAAGAGGATTCCCCGCCGCAGCAGGAGCAGGATTCATGATAAGCCTGCATTTCTTTTTCGGCTTCCGCCTGCGCCACAGCTTCCTGCGCGGGCGTTTGTTCAGGCGCAGTTTCCGGGATATCTTCGCCGATTACGCCGGGCACAAAATCGGCCGGGGCTTTGTTGGCGTTAAAAGCTTCGGTGGCTTTGGCGGTGGGGCGGAAAGTAACTTTGCGCCATTTGCCTTCGCCTTCGGAAGCGGTGGATACAAATTCGTTTCCTTCCACGGCGCGGTGGATGTAGCGGCGCAGCTGCGCGCTCATCGGGCGGAAGCGGAATACGCTGTGGCCGTGTTTAATCATATCGATGCCTTTTTCGATTTCCGCGTCGATTTTGTCTTCGGCTTTTCTCCAGTAGTTTTGGGTGTCGGTAATGACGGAAATCGGTTTGTCGAAATGGCGGCTGAGCGCGAGCGTGCACAGGTATTGGATGGCTTCCAGGGTTTTGCCTTCTTTACCGATGACGATGGCCGGATGGTCGCAGTCAAACGTCAGCAAAATGCGCTGTTGTTTTTCGTCCCACCACACGTTCAAATTTTCGGTTTTTACGCCCATGTGCGTAAGCACTTTATCCAAGTATTCTTTGGCTTCCTGCATGGGGGCGTTTAAATGTTCCGGGATGACGGCGTTGCGGATGGCGTCGCACGGAAGCATTTGCGGTTCGTTGGCTTTGGGCGCTTTTTCGCGCACTTCGTACGAAGCGGCGCGTTCCTGACGGCGTCCGCCGCGTCTTCCTCCGCGGGCTTCGGAGCGGTCTTTACGGCCGTTGCGGCCGCCGCGGGACGGTTTCGATTTGCGTTTCGGTACGTCCATGTAAATTTGCGCGTCCAGGTTGGCGGAAGTCCAGCGTTTTTGGCGCAGTTCCACCACGGCGGGACGGGAACCGATGCCCAAAAAGCCTTTTTTAGGCGTTTCCAGCACGGTTACTTCCACCTGATCTCTTCTTAACCCTAATTCTTTGAGGCCTTTGGCGATAGCGTCGGCCACTTCTTTTGCTTGTACTTTAATTTTGCTAGGCATAAAAATGCTCCTTAAACTTTAATTGGCTTTCGCCATTTTGCGGTTAATGAACGTCTGGATTGCATACATCAGCAGGCTGTTGGTAAGCCAGTACAGCACCAGCCCCGAAGGGAAGTTCATAAACAGCAGCGTAAAAATAAGCGGCATGTATTTAAACATGGCGGCTTGGGACGGGTCCGTCCCCGCGGGGATGTTTCCTTTTTGCTGAAAGAACATCACCGCACCCATCAAAATGGGCAGGATGTAGTACGGATCTTTAGACGACAAATCCGTCAGCCAAAACACAAACTTAGCGCCGTGCAACGCCCACGACGTGCGAAGCGCATTAAAAAGCGCCAGGAAAATAGGCAGCTGAATCAGCATCGGCAAGCAGCCGGCCAGCGGGTTTACCTTGTTTTTTTGGTAAAGTTCCAGCGTGGCGCGGTTCATGGCCTGCGCGTCGCCTTTATATTTTTCCTGAATGCGTTTCATTTCGGGCTGGATTTTTTTCATTTGCGCGGCGGATTTAAGCTGCATCAAAGTAAATTTGAACAAAATCGCCTGCAAAAGAACCGTCATCATAATAATGGCTACGCCGTAGTTGCCCGTCCAGCCGTAGAACGTTTCCAGCACGTTGCGGGCAATTTTCCCGAGCGCGCCGAAAAAGCCGAACGCAATACTGCGGTCCAAATGATACGGTAAATCCAGGAACTGCTTGTAATCTTTGGGGCCGAAATAGAAATCGGAATTATATTCCAGTTTCGATTTGGCTTCCAATACGGCGGGCGGAACGGAAACGGTGAGTTTCGGGCCCGTCAAATCATTCTGCCCAAACAGGCCCCACAGCATGCCGTCCTGTTTGCCGATGACGGGCTTGTCGGCCGCCAGCGCGCCCGGTTTCCACCCTTGCGGAATAAGCACCGCCAGGAAATAGCGGTTTTCCACACCGGCCCACATCCACGGAAGTTCGGGCTGTTTGGATTTTTTGGTAAACGTTTCCAGCGTCGGTTTGCGTTTGCCTTCTTCCTGCACCAGGTAAACGGCTTTGGACTCGCGTTCGTTGTCCTTCATCTCGCTTTTTACCGTCGCAAGGCCGGGGCCGAAGTTGTAATCCCATTCGCCCAGAGTGAAGGATTGGGAAGTGCGGTTTTCAAACGTGACGCTTAAATTATTGATGCCGTTTTCGTTAAAACGGTACGTTTTGGAAACGGTGAGGCCGGAAACAATGTCCCCGGTGAACGTGATGGAATCTTTCGTGCGCGCGAACTCGGTAAAATCCACCTGCGGCAGCGTAGCGAAATACCCCTGGCCTTCGTAAGGGGTAAGGTCCACGTCGGAAACGATGTCTTTAAACAAATACTTTTTAATACCCGCGCCTTTGGACGAAAACGTTACATCCGCATGCGGCAAATTTAACGTAAACAATTCTTCGGGTTTGGGCTGGGGGGCTTCTTTAGCGATGATGGAAGCGGAAGAGGAAGAAACCAACAAGGCCGCGGCGGCAGACTCTTTGGCGGCTTCTTCGGCGGATTTTTTAAGCTGGGCTTCGGCCGCTTCCTGCGCGGCGCGCGCCCGGGGCAAGGCTACAAACTGGTTATAGCCGGTAATTACCAGCAAAAACAGCATTGCGGTAACCAAAAACTGTCTGTTCATAAAACTCCTGTAGGATTCCCGGCAAGAAAGGACCTCACTGCCGGAGGCGGAAAGAACAGACTGAGGGAAAAGGTTAAGGAACCGGGTCGTATCCGCCCGGATGGAACGGGTGGCATTTAAGCACCCGCCGGACGGCCAGCCATGCGCCTTTAAAAGCGCCGTATTTGCAAACCGCCTGCCGTGCATACTCGCTGCAGGTGGGCGTAAAACGGCAAACCCCTTTCGGGCCCAATAACGGGCGCACAAAAAGCATAAAAACGCCAAGCAGCCATAACGACGGTTTTTTTAAAAGAAGCGAAATCTTATTCATACGCTCTTCAATAAGGTTAACTGCGATTTTCTGAAGAGGGGCTAAGTATGGCGGCCCTGCCGCACAGTGTCATGAGCGCATCCTGCGCCGCTTGCACGTTACTTAGTTTTTCACCGTCGCGGGGACTTACGATAATATCCGTTCCCGGCAAAATGTTTTTCCTGTTAAGTCTGAAAGCTTCCCGCAGCAGCCGTTTGGCGCGGTTGCGTACAACCGCGGGCCCCAATTTACGGGATACCACCACCGCGAACCGGGCCGGGCGCGCACTTGCGCACACGCCGGACCGCCACCACAGTATAACGCCGTTATACTGCAGTTTAATGCCGCCCCGGATAATCCCCTCAAAATCCCTTTTGAGGTGCAGGCGGCACAAACGCGGCAGACCGTTGGGCTGCATAAAACTTAGGCTCTGATGAGTTCGTGGCGGCCTTTGGCTCTTCTGGCGCTGAGCACTTTTCTGCCGCCGGCGGTGGCCATTCTGGCGCGGAATCCGATGTGTTTGGCACGTCTTCTTTTATTAGGTCTGTAGGTCGGTAACATGTTTCTTCTTATACGTTAATTCTGGCCCGCAGAGCGAACTGGAAAAAACGTATCTCCTGTAATTAATTTAAATTGGTTTCTGTGAGAAACGTACTGATATTATAGCTTTTCTTGCCGTTCTTTGCAAAAACTACTACGGAAGGGGCTCAAAAAACATCCGCCAGGTTTTGTCCGCAATACCGCCAAAAATAATTTGTCCGTCGTCTTTGGCGGGATAATAGACAACCAAATCTTTGGCGGGATTTAAGTATTTGCCGGCGCGGCCGACGGGCTGATAATAAATATCACGGGACGGAACCTTATACACTTTTCCTTCCTGTTTTGTAATCTTAGCCAAAAGCGTTTCTTTGGCTTCTCCTTTATAAAACGCGTTAATGTCTTTGACTAAATCCACCTGATTGTCGTAGGACAATTTCCCCGTCCAGGTTTTGGAGACCTCCGCCGAGGGTTCTTCCGCCGGGGTAATGGCTTCCATAAATTCCATGAATCCGGGAAATTCGCGTTCAAACGCGGCATCCAGCCCGTTCTGAATCTCCGCGGGCAGTACCTCGTTCGGGCCGTACAGCGTGATTTTCCCCTCCGGGTTTACCACGGCCAGCGAGCCTTCGGGAACCAACAACTGGTCTTTTGTTAGCGCAATATCGCGGGAAAAGCGCACGGCGCGCATAGCTTCCCCCGTAGGAAGTGTAAAATGGGAAACCCCGGACGTACGCAAATAACCGTTTACTACGGCAGAAAGCGTTTTCTTTTGCACAAACCCGGCCTTGGCCACCCCTTTTTCCACCTGTTTAAGTATTTGCCCCTGGGCAAAAGAAGATACGGCACAAAATACGCACAATCCAAACACCGCTGCAATTTTATTCATATGATATACGCTCGCTGAAAAATAAATTTACTATGTATATGATACCTGTTTTCCTGCTGCAAAGCCAGGGCCGAAAGACCTAAACATCCCTGGGCCCATCGGCCCACTCGCACGCGGCGGCACAATATGCTATGCTTATAAGGACATGATATTTACCGATTCCGGCATCATCCTTTTCCGCCAAGATTTTCGCGAAGCGGACCGCATTGTATCTTTGTACACCCGCGAGCACGGGCGCATTAATGCGCGCCTGCCCGGGGTAATGCGTCCCGCCGGGAAATTAAAAGCCCTCAGCGAGCCGTTTGCGTTCGGGGATTACCGTATCTACGTGCGGCGCGGCGGCGTCATCGGCACGGTGACAGGCGGTAAAATAAACAACATTTTCCCCAATATCCGGCACAATTTGAAACGCACCGCGCTCGCCATGCACTTTTGCGAACTCGTCCAACGCTTAACCCCCCTCCACCAGCCGAGTGAAGGGAAATTTGAACTTTTATGCAAAGCGCTCACCGAACTGGAATACGGCGAAGTAAACCCCGCCTTCCAGGCCGCTTTTACACTGCGGCTGATGGCGCTTGCCGGGTTCGGGCTGGACCGCCCGGTACTTAAAATTTCACCCGAGTTTTGGCGGAGGATTCACGAAGATGAACTTTCCTCCCTTACGTTTACGGAACCGGAGGATTTACTCTCGCTGTCCAAATGCAACAGCGTCTGCCGCCGCTTTTTAAGCCGCTATTTAACCTACCCGTTAAACACCCTGCGCAATTTTACGCTGGAACAGGACGCGCAAAGCCTGCTGGAAACGGAACTCACCGAACAGGACGAAGCGGAACTCACCGCCGCCGTCCGCCAGCCCGCGTACTAAAAGACCTAAAACTCCCTGGGACCAAAGACCCTTGTCCTCCCGGTTTGATTTTTTGGATAATATTAGTATGATGAAAAATACACGTAACCTCTATAAATGGACGGCCGTATGCTGTGCCGCTTTATTGGCCGCCCTGCTGATACCGGCCCGCACGGACGCCCAAACGCATCTCAACGTTTCGTGGAAAAAAGTGCTGGAACAAGAAAACCGCCGCGTCGACAATCAAGGCGCCGCTTCGGTTTTGGGCGTACGCGTCGGAGCCCAAATAGAACGCATCCGCAAACAGAACGAAGCCAGAAAACAGATGCAAAAAGCCTTTACCCAACTGCCTAAAGGCACTGCGAAAAAAGCCGAAGCCAACTATAACCGCATTCAAACGCTGATTGCAAAAAACCAGCTGTTTACAGGGTACGAACTGACGGTGCCCGTTCTGCGCGATTTTTATCAGTTGGATGCGGCCGAACTCAAACACGTACTGGCTTTTTTCAACGGAAACGCCAATCCTACCTCGGCAAAGAAGTACAAACTGGGCTTACTCCTCACGCTGCGAGTGCCGGAAACTTCCGCGGACGTATTTCTGCAGGTAGACGTTCAAAATAAAATTATTTCGCTGGTCTGCAACGACCCCGCCGATTTGGACAAAAACCTGTTAAGCGGCAAATGGTACGAATTACAAGCACAATAAAATCCGTTTAGATGTTTTTAAAGCCGCCCTCCGGGGCGGCTTTTTTGCGGACTAAAAGGCCTACTGTCTAATGGGACTTTAGACCCTTGCTTCCGTATTGCATCCCCTGTAAAATACAAACAGGAGCCCTTATGAAAAAAATCTTTTTATTAACCCTCTTATTCTTTTCGGTATTACCTGCAGCCGCACAGAAAATCACCTTGGCCAACCAACACAATTTCCGGCAGGAAATTTCCAGGCTTTTTGCCCGCGAACAACAAGCCAGCGCCACTTTGGCGGCGCAATACGCCCAGGCGCAGAAACAGCATTATACCTCCACCCAAACAACGGTTGATACATCCTCTTCTATCCCGGGAAATCTGTCCCAAAAAGTACACCGGGCGTATGCATCCCAAACCAACGCTTTCAAACGCCCCGAAAAGCAGTGGCAAATCGCCCTGTTTTTGGCTGCGGAAAGCCGGCCCTTCGGCGAAACGCTGGGCACTATAAAATGGCTGGTAAGAAAAGGATTTCTCCGCCGCGCCGCCATTTTGCGCGCGCCGAACGGAACGGATAACGGACAGCTTTATTTTGTATACAATTCTCCCAACGGTGCCGTAACGGAAAAATTACAGATAGATTCTTCCGTCACCAGCACAGACTTGCTTTTCCCCTTGTTTAGCAACATGGAAACCGGGGATTCCCTCTACAACGCAATTTTGGTAGACGCACACGGCGGCGGCATGGAAATGAGCTACGCCAAAGATTCCTGGCTGGAAGTGGAAGATTTATTACAAGCTTTACAAAAAGCTGATTTACAAACGGATATACTGAATTTAGATTCCTGCCATATGGGTTCTTTTTACACGGTATACCAAATTGCGCGTTATAAAAACGTAAAATATCTATTGGCGTCTTCTGATTTCATGTACGCTCCCAGCGACAAAATGTATTACCTGCTGCTGCAAAACCTGCACCTTCCGCCGCGGCAGGCCGCCGTCAATACCACCCGCCAAAAGAAAAACTTGTTTACTTTCTCCGCCCAGTACGAAGTAAACAACTCCCTGGCAATAGACCTCCGTCCGCTTTATACGGTTGCGGAAGAATGGTTCAAAAGCTACGGCGTATTTATGTTCAGCCTGGAGGACCCCGGCAAACAACAGCTAAACGCCCCGTTTGACCCCCGCTTGGGAGAGGTACGCTCCCTGCATAAAATTATTCGCCGGCAACTGGCATATTTTGAAAACAACGAAAAAGAACTTTATAACTTATGGAATACCGCGTGCTATTTCAAATCCGCGTATGACGAATTTATCCAAAACAGCCAAAAGATGCTGGAAGCATTGGAAGAAAGCGTATTGGAACAATGGTGTTACTCGCCTCAACTAAACAAGATATACAACAACCATATTCCGGCTAATATTGATTGCGCGGACGGCATTTCCGTTACGCAGGAACAGCTGTCCCGTTTACTCGACGAACAATCAGAAATGCTGGAAAACGAATCGTTCTGCTGGCACCGCTAACCCAGCAGTTCGTCCATATCCGGGTAAATGTCTTTGAGGGATTTGTAAATTTTGAATGCGTTTTGGCGCACAAAGGTGTTGGGCTGTTTGATTTGCGGCACCACGCACGTGCGCATACCGGCCGTGATGGCCGCCGTCGCACCGGCGATGGAATCTTCAAACGCCAGGCAGGAAGTTACTTCCACCCCTAATTTTTGCGCCGTTTTTAAATAGACTTCCGGGTCCGGCTTGGGTTTTTCCACATCGTCGGAAGTGGTGATGGAAGAAAAATACTTTTTAATGCCTTTTTCGGTAAGCAAATAATCCACCCAGCGGCGGATATTGCTGGACGCAAGCGCCACTTTTAACCCGCGTTTATAAAAATACTCCACGGCTTCTTTGGCTCCGGGGCGGAACTCGATTTCTTTGCCGGAAGCCACGTAATCTTCAAAATGCGCGTAGGTGCGGACGTATAACTTTTTTACGTCAAAATCCGGGCCGAAATGATGTTTGATAAGGTCCCCCGCGTCCTGCGTACTCATGCCCACGCACGATTCGAACAGCTCGTAGCCGAATTCCTTACCCACTTCGGCGGCGGCTTTTTTATAACATTCAAAATAGATGGGTTCGGTACTGAGGAGGAGTCCGTCCATATCAAATACTACGGTGGTAATCATATTATTATTGTATAAATTTAGCGAAGGCGCGTACAGTTCCCGCCCCCGTTCTTATTTTATATAATATAGTTACTTATGAAATACGGTATGAATTTTCAGGATATGATATCCGCCCTTAATAATTACTGGACTAAACAAGGCTGCATCCTCGTTCAGCCCTACGACCTTGAAAAAGGCGCCGGGACGTATAACCCCGAAACCTTCTTCGGCTCGCTTACCAAAAAACCCGTCAACCGCGCTTACGTGGAACCCTGCCGCCGCCCCGCCGACGGCCGCTACGGCGAAAACCCCAACCGCCTGGGCAAATACTACCAATACCAGGTAATCATGAAACCCGCCCCGGCCAACATCCAGGAGATTTATTTAAATTCCTTAAAAGCCATCGGCCTCGACCCCAAACAGCACGACGTGCGCTGGATTGAGGACGACTGGCAGTCCCCCACCCTGGGCGCGTCCGGCGTCGGCTGGGAGATTTGGCTCGACGGTATGGAAATCACCCAGTTTACGTATTTCCAAAACATGGCCGGATATGCGTTAAACCCGATTACGGTGGAAATCACCTACGGGCTGGAACGCATCGCCATGTACTGCCAAAAAGTGGATAACGTGTTCGACCTGCGCTGGAACGAAGAAGTAACCTACCGCGACGTACGCCACGAAGAAGAACGCCAGTTCTCCCACTATTATTTCGAAGAAACCGACCCCGAACGCCTCCGCCGTTACATCCAGGAATGCGAAGAAGAATGCTTTAAATTGTGCAAAAAGGGGCTCTATCTTCCGGCGTATGACGACGCAATGAAACTTTCCCAATACTTCAACATGCTTGAAGCGCGCGGCGCGATTTCCGTGTCCGACCGCACGAACAACATCACCAAAATCCGCAACCTGGCCAAAGCCTGTGCCAAAGCCTATGTGGAAAGCGTGGAAAAGAAAGAAGAACAGGAGGCCGCCAAATGAACGCTTTACTCGAAATCGGCGTAGAACACTTGCCCGCCCGCTTTATGACCCCGGCGCTCAAACAGCTGGAAACCTTAGCTGCCAGTTTGCTGGCCGAAAAACGCATTTCTTATAAATCCATTCAAACGTTCGGTACCTACCGCCGTTTGGTAACGGTAATTGAAGATATTTCCGAAAAATCGGCCGACGTGCAGAAAGAAGTCAAAGGGCCGCCCGCCAAACTGTTAAAGGACGCTAACGGCAACTTTACCCCCCAAAGCGCGGGTTTCGCGCAGAAAAACGGCTTAAAGCCCGAACAGCTGACCGTCGTAGAAACGGAAAAAGGCCCGTTCATTTACGCCAAAGTTAAAATCAAAGGCGAAAAAACGGCCAAGCTGCTGCCCGAAATTTTCACGCGTTTGGTAACCGGGCTGGAATTTGCCAAAAACATGATTTGGGAAGAATCCGGCCTGCGCTACGGCCGTCCGATTCGCTCGCTCATCGGCCTGTACGGCGACAAAGTGGTTAAATTCTCCGTCGCCGGAGTGGATTCCAACCGCAACACGTACCCGCTTTCTTCGTTCGGCCGCAAGCCCATCAAAGTGGAACATGCCGACAAAGATTACTACGCGGACCTCCTGCGCAACCAGCCGCAGCCCATTTTGGCGCTGCCCGAAGAACGCCGGGAAGCGCTCATCAAAACCGTGTCGAGCGAAGCCGCCGTACACGGTTACAAAGCGGATTTGGACGAAGATTTAATCCGGGAAACCGTTTGGTTCACCGAACACCCGGTGGCCGTAAGCGGTAACTTTGAAATTAAATTTTTAACGCTCCCCAAAGACCTTATCACCACGGTGCTAAAAAAACAAATCAAAATGTTCCCGGTGACGAACGCCCAAGGCGAACTGCAGCCGTATTTTATCGCCGTGCGCGACGGTATTTCCGTCAACCAAAACGAAGTGTCGGACGGATTTAAAAAAGTAATGTCCGCCCGCCTGTCGGACGCGGTGTTCTTCTTTGAAAACGACAAGAAAGACGGCCTTGCCAAATTCCACGAAAAGTTGAAAAACATCCAATTTCTGGAAGGGCTCGGTT
This sequence comes from uncultured Elusimicrobiales bacterium, assembly GCA_910576915.1. GTDB lineage: Bacteria > Elusimicrobiota > Elusimicrobia > Elusimicrobiales > Elusimicrobiaceae > Avelusimicrobium. The sequence goes on along the minus strand of CAJTJT010000006.1, from coordinate 52,226 downwards.
CCATGGCGGAAAAAGCCGTGCGCACCCAAAAACTGGCCGCGTGTTTGTGCGAAAAACTGGGCAAAACCCAGCTGAAAGAAACGGTGGACTTTGCCGCCCGGCACGCGTATGACGATTTGGCCAGCCACGTGGTGTACGAATTCCCGGAATTGCAAGGTTATATGGGCGGCTGTTACGCCGAACTGGAAGGACATAAAGACGCCGCCGCTGCCTTGAAAGAGTTTTACTATCCGCTTACCTCGTCCTCCGAGCTTCCGTCGGACGAAGCGGGACAGATTGTTTCCCTGGCGGGTAAAATCGATACGCTCGTGGGTAACTTTTTAATCGGCCAGGTTCCTACCGGAAGCGAAGACCCCTTCGCCCTGCGCCGCCAAGCCTTTGGCGCGGTGCGCATCCTGCTGGAAAAGGGCATGAACGTTTCCATGAAAGAACTGGTGGATACGGCTTCGTCCCTTTACCCCGCCGGAACGCAGGACAAAGGCCTCGCCCAGCTGCCGGGCTTCTTATTCCAGCGTTTGGCCCTGGTGCTTGAACAGCGCGGGCACGACGCGCGCGTATTGGACGCGGTTTCCAACTGGTACGAAATACCGCTGCCGCAGATTGAAGCCTTGGTCAGCGCGCTGGAAACCGTCAAAATGGGCGAAGAGTTTGCCGCCGTGCTGGAATCGGCCAAGCGCGTGTGCAACATCTTAAAGAAAGCCGGCGAAGTGAGCGAAAACGTAGACGAAAAACTGTTTGAGCTCCCGGCCGAAAAAGCGTTGTACGACAAAATCCGGGAAGTAGACGCTTCCCTGGGCTGCCGCGTGCATACGGCCGCAGACAAAGACGCGTATTTAAACGTACTCAAAACGTACGGCGCGTTTAAAGAAGTGCTGGAAAACTTCTTTAAAGACGTAATGGTAAACGCCGACAACGAAGCCGTAAAAAACAACCGTTTGGCTCTCTTGGCGCGCGTACGCCGCTACTTAACGCAAACGGTGGCGGACATTACCAAGCTGTAAGATTGCCCTAATAAAAAGGCCCCGTAACGGGGCCTTTTTTATTGCGTTATTAACCACAACAACACCCTCCTTCCGGCAGATTTAATAACTTGGCATAATCATAAGAAGGCGGCGTAGAAATCACCCCATCGCTACCAACATAAATTCCTTCTTTCTTCCCGGCCTCCTCATAGTTATAACATAAGCAAACATCTTCTTTTTTATATAAAACGGTGGCGTGCTCACCCCCACAACAATTTGAAGATGCCCAATAAACAAAATCTTTGGTCTCGATAGAGGGGTACCCGCAATACTTGTTTGTTTCCGTTCCCGGAATGGTAATATCCAAATCTGTAATACTGCAACGGCCATATTCAGCAGTTCCCCCACCCAACTGACAAACTTTATCAGCTTCGGCTATTGTTTTTAAATTTATTACGGCTTCCGTAAAACGCGCTTTAGTAACCGCCTTTTGATACTGCGGCAGAGCCACCGCCGATAAAATACCGATGATTAAAACGACGACTAATAATTCTATTAACGTAAAACCTTTCATCTTATTATCCTTCCCATTTTAAAAAAGTCATCCTGAGAGGGTTCTGCTCAGGAACTACCGCTTTTGACGAAATAAAACATAAAAGGGAGATCCCGTACAGAACCCCTACGGGATGACTTTATCGTATCAAAAAAAAAAAACGGGTCAAGCCCTTGACAATTTCCCAAATCCGCTTATACTAGTTCATAAGAAGTTTATCCGCAAGCCTGACCGGGTGTCGCACTTAGGAAGGATGCGGAATGGCGGTAGCGGCAGTCGTTACCGCAAAAGGCGGCATAAGTTCTGCCGGAAGACGTTAGCCTGCGCGCTAGGATGGCCAGGGCGGCCCGTAAGGAGCCGGCCGGGAGCTTTAAGAGGCGTACGGCAAGAAGTATACGGCAGCGGAACGGACGATGCGTTAAGTGTTGTTTGTTTCGGTTGGCGGGCCGCCAGGGACGTTGTAAAGCGGTTACAGGGGTGAGCGGGCACGGTTGCCGCTTCACGCCTCCCGTGAAGAAGACGGGCGGTTCTCTTGACTGGCCGGTGTTGGGGTTGAGGGGCCGCGAGAAGCGACATAAATCCCGGTGTTGGGCTGAAGCTGATGCGACGTAAAGGAGCAAAGATGAGTAATAGATAAACCCCTCGGTTTTGATAACCGGGGGGCTATTTTTTGTGCTGTTATTGCCGTTCAGAACAGAATAACATCGTAAAAGATTACTCAATGTAGAAAATTGTTGCCCAGATAAGTAACAAGGGATAAGAAAGAGGTTTCTTATCCCTTGTGCGCAAACCGTAAGTTAACACCGTCCGTTATTCCAACACGCTGGGCGGAGGAAGAGCACTCCCCTGCTGCGGCACACTCTGCGCCGACGATTCCCCCGTATCGTTTTCGGTTTCTTCGTCTTGCAGCGGCGTTAAAATCATCTCCTCGAAACTCTCGTCCGGCACGGCGATGTTTTCTTCCGTCGGCATTTGCTCGATGGCCGAAGGCGTAATCACGCGTTCGCGCGGTTTTTCGTCAGACACCGTCTGGCGTGAGGTGCTGGAATACGTATTCCCCGGGTTCCACCACGCGGGCGGCATCCCGGCGCAAGCGCACAGTAACAAAGCAACAGGCGTTAAAAATAAAATTTTCCTCATACTTTTATTATACCTTATCTACTTGCCTTTGCAAGCCGGCAGCCCCTTGGCCCGCGCATATAACGCGCCCGCGCGGTAACTGCTGCGCACCAGCGGGCCGCTCGCCACACCTTTAAAGCCCAGGGTGAGCGCATACGCTTCCCAGGCGCGGTATTCTTCCGGCTCCGGGTAACGCGCCACGGGATAGTGCGACGAGGACGGCGCCAAATACTGCCCGATGGTTAATAAATCCACGTCCGCCGAGCGGAGGGCTTTCATCAAATTTTTAATCTGCGCGTCCGTTTCGCCAAGCCCAACCATAAAACCTGTTTTGGTAAGAATATGCGGCGCGATTTTTTTGCTTTCAGCCAGCACATTCAGCGTCCGTTCGTACTGCGCGCCGATGCGCACGGATGCATATAATTCCGGCACCGTTTCCACGTTATGCGCCAAAACTTCCGGCCCGGCGGAAAGAACGGTTTTTAACGCGTCCAAATTTCCCTTAAAATCCGAAATTAACGGCTCCACTTTCACGCCCGGAGCGGTTTGGTGAATGGCCTCAATCACGCGCGCAAAATGGGCGGCTCCGCCGTCTTGCAAATCGTCGCGTGTGGGCATGGTTAAAACGGCATAGCGGATACCCCACTCTTTAACGGCTTCAGCCACGCGGGAAGGTTCGCCCGGGTCCAGCGGAAGCGGACGACCGCGGCCCACCGCACAAAAACGGCAGCCGCGCGTACAAATATCCCCCATAACCATAAACGTCGCGTCGCCGCAGTTAAAACATTCTCCCCGGTTGGGGCACTTGGCCGCGTGACAAACGGTATGAAGCGTATGACGCTTAATGGAGTCCTCCGCGCCCATTGCGGCGGAAGAACGCAAGGCCGCTTTATTGCGGCCGACTAAATCTTTTAACCATTGAGGAATCGGAGTCATATACCCTATTATACTAAAAAGGCATTATGATATAATAAGAGAAAAACGGACGGACACCGTGAAAAAATTTCTGTTAACTATTTTATTTTTTTGCTTTCTGTGCCCCCTCTCTTTGGCCGCGCAGGACGCACCCAAAACAGAAGCCCAGCGCTTAAAAGAAGCAGGGGACCTGTACTTTTCTTACGAGCCCGAAAAAGCGTTGGCGGCCTACATTAAACTCTCCAAAGACACGCAAAATAAACAAGCGTTTTTGAACGCGGCGTACATCGCCATGGAACAAAACGAGCCTAAAAAAGCAGTGGATATCGCCACCGCCGGCTACCGCGCCCATCCGCAGGACCGTGAAATTATCGAAACCGCCGCCGAAGCCTACCTGGCGGACGGCCAATACGCGGGTGCGGAAAAATTGCTTTCCGAACTGCCGGCCGACCCGGGCCGCGCCGAATTTTTACACATCAATTTGGCGCGTGCGCAAAAAGGACTGGGCGAAAAAGAATTGGCCAAATATAACTTAAAAATGGCCGCGCGCGGGCAGACGCACACCGCTTTATCCAACTATCTGCTGGGGCTGTTGTACGAAGAAGAAAAAGATTACAAAAACGCCGCCGAAGTCTTCCAAAAAGCCACCGTGTACGACCACCAGTTTATTGAGGCAAAAAAACATTACGCCGCCGCACTGGAAAAATTAGGCAACTACAACGAAGCCTACCGCCAGTTCCGCATGATTTATTCGTCCGACAAAACCAGCGCCGAAGTCGCCCGCGCGCTTGAACGGCTGCGTCCGCGTTTAACGCGCACCGAAAAAGAGATTACGGGCGGAAAAGAATTAATCAAACACACCCTTGTAAAACCTATCGTTCCCCCCGCCGGCACGCGCGAAATAAAAGTGGGTATCGGCATGCGCCAAAACGGCAAACCCGCCGCCCGCGAAACGGTACACTTTATCCCCTCCCACGCGTTTACGGTAACGGATGCATCGGGCAAAAAAATCGCCTCCGGCAAAGCGCGCGAAAGCTGGGTGGCTATTCTGCAAAACGGCAAGGCGTATTTATCGGCCCCCAACGGTAAAAAATATCCGTTTTCAAAATCCGTCACCGTTACGCCCGCGTCCAAAACGGAAGGCGAAGGCCATACGATTATCGTCAAGAACGTCATGAGCGGCGCGGGTATGACCTGGGCCAGTGTGGACGACAAAGAATACCGCGGCAAACTGCAAATTCTGCACAACACCAAACAAAATACCCTGGTACCCGTAAACATTGTGAATATGGAGGAATACCTGCAAGGGGTTATTTCGTCCGAAATGCCGACCAAATTCCCGATGAACGCCCTGCGGGCGCAGGCCGTACTCGCGCGGACCTACGCGCTTAAACATTTGGGGAAACACCGTTCCCACGGTTACGACGTGTGCGATACGCAAAACTGCCAGGTGTACGGCGGCGTAAGCGCGGAAAGCGAGCGTGCCAACGCGGCGGTGGAGTCAACTATGGGTGAAACGCTGAACTATAAAAATAAACCGATTGAAAGCGTGTTTTCGGCCAACTGCGGCGGTATCACGCAAAGCGCGAAAGAAGCGGGCTGGAACGAAACGCCTTATTTAAACCCCGTATCCGATTATAAAGATTTCGATTTCGATAATTTACAACCGTACCATTTTAAAGAACTTTTGCAATATCCGCACGACGCCTACAGCCGCTACGATAAAAACGTCAGCCTGGCGGCCTACCGCTGGACGCGCGTAGTGGACGAAGAAGAATTGCGCGCCGTCATCAAAAAACAGAAAAAGGATATCGGCAAAATTACGGCCTTGATTCCGCTTCGCCGCGGACGCTCGGGCTATGTAAGCCGCCTTTTGGTGAAAGGCACCAAGGGCACCGTAACGCTTAATAAAGAAAACGTCATCCGCAACAATTTAAGCCTGGGGATGCTGCGCAGCAGTTATTTTATCGTGGAACCGCATTACGAAAACCGCGAATTAAAATACTTTGTGTTTTACGGCGGCGGCTGGGGCCACGGCGTAGGGTTCTGTCAGACGGGCGCGGCCGGACGCGCCGACGCCGGGCAAGACTATAAAACCATTCTAAACCACTACTTTCCGCTGGCCGATTTAACGTCCCCGGCCGCCAACGAAGACGACGGAAATTAAACTTGGTTTCTATTGTAACCCGCCCCCCTGCGGGCCACCAAAAACTTGGGAAAGAAATCTTAATAAAAAGCAAAAAATCGGTAGATACGGGGCCCCTGCGGGCCGCCAGCATATCAGCATACTCCCGTACTCATGCCGTGCAAAACAGAATAACACTGTAGATGGTTGCCTGATTTATTAAATTCGCTTCAGATTGCGCAGACAAGTTGCCCGTATAGGCGTGGCTGTAGCCACGTCAAGGGCAAGGTATGCACAAGCTGACAGAATTTAGCAAATTGTTGGCCAGTAAAAGACATAGGGAACGGAAAATTTTTTCCGTTCCCTATGCGTATAACCAAAAGATACCACCAGCTGTTATCTATCGGCCGCCGGAGAGCTGGCGCTGCGCCCGGTCCTGCACCGCCGCAATCTGCCGCTGTTTTACGTCTTCCGGCAGGTCCGATTCCGAAATAGCGTTAATCCGGTGGAACATATCCTGCAAAACAGGGCGCGCATACGCTTCAAACGCGGCCTTTTCCTCGGGCGAGGCGTTGGCTACGCCGGGGTCCTGCATCAGCTGCGCCATAGTGGAATTGACTTGCCCCTGCTCGCGTGCTTCACGCATTTTAGGCGTTTTTTGGAGCGCCGCAATTTCGGCGTTTGTTTCCTGGCGCACTTCCATTATTTTTTGCTGTTTGACGGTAAGAGGCCAATCGCTGTTCATAATTTCGCTCATGCGGGCTTCGTGCCGGTCGTAAATGGCATTGACGGCCGCGCCGCCCGTTTCGCCGTAGATTCGTTCGGCCAGTTCCAGTTTTTCGTCGCGTTCGCGTTTTAAATCGTCGGCGGCGGCAGTAATGGTTTTCTCGTCAAAATGATGTTCTTTCGGCAGCGTCTTGCCTTCCGCCTCGTCTTTTAACGCCTGTTCCACGCGGCGGCGTTCCCATTCGTCTTCCGCCGACTGCAATCCTTGCAGCGATTTGCCGTTTTTAAGCAGCAGCTGTTCCAGTTCTTTACGGCGTCCGCGCTGGTTTTCCAGCTGGTGTTTGTAATACTCATCCGCAGATAACCCGGCCATGGCAAGCTGCATGTCTTTTTCGCGCCAGGAAGCTAAAATCGCATCCGCCTGCGAAGCAATCTCCGCCCCATACGCCCCGGCCAGGCGGCTCCGCATAACATCATCCTTTTGAAGTTGGTTGTCTTTAAATTCTTTTAACGCGTGTTTCTGGCCGACATTTTCCAACTCTTTTTCGTACTTGGCCCCGATTTCACGCGTTTTTTGCGCGGCCTGTTCCTGGGTTAATCCTTTCTGGGAAAGCACGGCGGAAAGTTCCTTTTGGTACGCGTCCATTACTTTGCCGGCTTCGTCGGCCGCGTCTTTACCGAAGGCTCCGTTCATACTGTTCATAATACCCGCTTTTTGGGCGGCCATCTGGTCCATCACACCGCCAAACGGCCCGGCGGACGGGGAATAAGAGGAATTGCGCTGGAGGTATTTTTCGATATTGGCGTCTTTACGGCTTTTGGGCAGAAACGCCTGCAAAACCGCGCGTTCCACACGCGAAGACAAACCCGTCAACTGACGGTTTAACGAATCGGCCTGTTCTTTGGTCAGCGAATTTAAATACGGCGCAAAAATACCGTTCATCTGCTCTTTTGTTGTCGGACGGGCGACACCCGCCACTCCGGCGGAGTTCCCCCCGCGCGCCGCACGGGCGGCCCCGGTAGCGGAGCCGGACGAATAGATATTTCCGCGTTCACGGGAACCGCGGTAAGAAGATGCGGCAGCATGGGTGCCTTCCCGGCCTGCGTAGCGGTCATACGCCGGTAAAACGTGCCCGGCGGAAGATTGACCGCCGCCATAAGAAGCGCGCGCGGAATTTGCCCGCCCGCCGGTATACCCGGCTGACGGAGTTCCGGCCGATGCCGTGTTCTTGTTTCCCGCATAGGTGCGCCCCGGACGGGAAGCATACGCTTCGGCCATGGCCGGAGTAACGCCTAAAAGTTCTTCCTGCTTCAGCGATTCCAACGTGCGCCGCGCCACTTCCGGCGGCAGATAACGCCCCGCACGGGCTTGCGGACGTGCGGAACGTACCGGGACCGCCGCGCCGATTCCCGTATTGGAAACGCGCATAAAAGCGAGCCCCAGCGCCAGCAGGACCACAATCAAAAAACCCAGTTGCAAAAGCGTATTTCTTTTTTCCATAACTTTTTTATAAAGGACGCACAATGCGCGCGGCCAATAATTTTTGTTCTAAATCTTCGTTTAATTTCACCTGCAAAGCGGTCATCTCTTCCCGGTACGCGGCGTTGAGCGCGTCCAGCCGCTCCGTTGCGGCGGACAGACGGCCCGGGGCGGCGAATAATTTTTCCGCACCCGCCAAATAACGCTCAAACAAATCACGCGTTTGGAGGACGGCGTCTTTGCCGTATAATTTTTCAAACGATTGCTCCACCTGCTGGTGGGCGGAAATCATACGGGCTTTCAACGCGTCCGCATTTTCGGGTGTGAGCGTAAGGGCAGGGTCGCCGTATTCGGCTGACACGCGCGCAAACGCTTCGTCGGCCTCCGCACCCACGCGGGCGAACTGTTCGTCTAAATCTTCCGGCGTTTTAACGGACGAAAGCACCAGCGCGTAACCGTCCGCCGCTTTACGCAAAACAGGCTCGGCTTTTTTGGCGCACAACGCACCGTAATCCCGTTCCAGCTCGGCGGACAAACGCTGAAAAACGGCCTGTAAATCCTGCTTGGACAAACGGCTCTGCCCTTTATCCGGCAGACCCCAGCCGCGGGCGGTTTCCTCCTGCGAAGCGGCCGACAAAGCCTCCGTATAGCGTGCGTTTAATTCTTCCATCCGCGCCGCCAATTCCTGCGGCGTTTGTGCCGACTGGGCGGCCGCGGCGGCTTCGGTGCCGAAGCGGGAAATCAACGAGGCGATTTTATCCGCCGCACGGCGGGCAAATTCCTCGCGCACTAAATTTTGGAGCGCCACCCGCTGGGCGGACACCGCCGCCGAAATGCGCGTATCGGGCGACTTGGGCAAAAACTCTTTAAGTGCGTCCGCATCCAAAAGCGCTCCGTCCACCACCGGGCGGGAACGGGCCTGCTCCAGGGCGCGCAGTTCCTGCGCTTTGGGCATATAGCGTTTTAAATTATCCGACCGGGAAGAGCGTTTTTTAGGGTGCACATCCTCTTCCGGGGGCGTGCAGGCGGCGCACAGCCCGGCCAAAACAACAAAGCAAACAAGCGGACGCAGAAGTGTTTTCATGCTTTCATTATACCCAAATTAAGGACGGGCCGCCACTTTTATTTAGCCGCCCGCACCACACCACAAAAAAGCCCCGCAAACGCGGGGCTTGTAAAACACGGAATTTTATTCTTTTACAATCGCGATTCCCAATTCTTTCAGCTGAATTTCATCCACCGTGTTCGGGGATTCGGTCAGCGGGCAGGCGGCCTGCGCCGTTTTGGGGAAAGCGATTACTTCGCGGATGGACTCTTCGCCGCACAAAAGCGCGGTAATGCGGTCCAGCCCCAGGCCGATGCCACCGTGGGGAGGCGCACCCGCTTCCAGCGCGTTTAACAGCATGCCGAAGCGGATGGCGGCGTCTTCCTTGGAGTGTTTCATCAAGGCCAGGATGCGTTCCTGCACGTCGCGGCGGCAGTTGCGCACGGAGCCGGAAGCCAGTTCGTTGCCGTTAAGCACCAGGTCGAACTGGTGGGAGCGGACGGAACCCGGGTCAGATTCCAGGTGTTCCAGGTCTTCTTCCACGGCCGCGGTGAAGGGGTTGTGGGCGGCGTCCCAGCGGTCTTCTTCCGGGATGTATTCCAGGAGCGGGAAGTTGGTAATCCACGCAAAAGCCCAGTCCGTCGTTTGCGGCAGGCCTTTGACGAGTTCTTTGCGAATCGCGCCCATAAAGTTTTGGCAGGTGCGCAGCGTTACGTCGCTGCCGACCAAAATGGCGTCCCCGTCCTGCGCGCCGACGGCGGCTTTTAACGCGTTCATTTCTTCAGCCGTAAAGAACTTGGCGGACGGGCCTTCAAACGCGTCCCCTTTCACTTTCAGCCACACCAGGCCTTTGGCGCCGTTTTTCTTGGCGAGTTCGGTCAGCTTGTCAAAATAACTGCGGGAGTGTTCCGCGCCTTTTTCGCCGCGCACGGCGTAAATCGCGCCGCCGGCGGCCAGGACTTCTTTAAACACTTTAAAACCCGTGTTGGCAAAGATGTTGCCCACGTTTTTAATTTCCAGGGTATAGCGCAAGTCCGGCTTGTCGGAACCGAAACGGTCCATGGCTTCGGCAAACGGCAATTTGGCAAAAGGCGTTTTTAAATCTTTGCCGGCGGTTTTGAAAATTTCTTTCACAAGCCCTTCCACAATTTCGTGGATATCGTCAATCGTTACGAAAGACATTTCCATATCGATTTGCGTATGTTCGGGCTGGCGGTCGGCGCGGAGGTCTTCATCGCGGAAGCAGCGCGCGAGCTGGAAATAACGGTCGATACCGCTGGCCATCAAGGTTTGTTTGAACATTTGGGGGCTCTGCGGAAGCGCGTAAAATTCCCCGTGGTGCACGCGGGACGGCACCAGGTAGTCGCGCGCGCCTTCGGGCGTGGAACGCGTTAAAACCGGGGTTTCCACTTCGATAAAGCCGTTCGCGTCCAGATAGCGGCGGGCGGCCTGCATAATTTTATGGCGCAGGTGGAGGTTGGCAAACATTTTGGGGTTGCGCAAATCCAGATAGCGGTATTTCAAGCGGATTTCTTCCGCCACGGAGCGGGATTTTTCCACGTCAAACGGCAAGGGAATGGAGGTGTTAAGCAGTTTTAAATCTTCCGCCAACACTTCAATTTCGCCCGTTTTCATATTCGGGTTGACCGCGCCTTCGATGCGGCGTTTGACGGTACCCGTCACTTCCACCACGTATTCGTTGCGAAGCGTATAAGCCAGTTCAAAAAACGGGCTCGTCGGTTCCACAACCACTTGGCAGACGCCGCTGCGGTCGCGCAAGTCGATAAACAGCACGCCGCCGTGGTTGCGGTAGCTGTTTACCCAGCCGCATAAAGTTTGTTTGGTGCCCAACAGGGCCGCGGTTACGTCGCCGCAGTAATTGGTTCTCTTCATAAAAGTTTTTTTACCTCGTCAGTTAAAACGTCAAAAGAAATCCGTTTTTGTTCGCCGCTTTGCAAGTCTTTCAAAGTCACTTCGCGCGCGGCCAGTTCGTCCGTACCCAAAATAAGCGCGTAAGACGCGCCGCAGCGGTCGGCCTGTTTCATTTGGCCTTTGATGTTTTTGTCAAAAAGGCCGCCTTCGGTGCGCACGCCCGCTTCGCGCAGGGCTTGCATCAAATTAAAAGCCGTTTCGTTGCAGGATTTATCCATGGATACGAAATACACGCTTTTGGCTTTTTCGGCAGGCACTTCGCCGCGGGCCATAATCACGCGTTCGGCGCCCATCGCCCAGCCGATGGCCGGAGTGGCCGGGCCGCCCATATTTTTTACAAGCGTGTCGTAACGGCCGCCGGCGGCAATCGCGTTTTGGGAAACGTCCCCCGCCTGAAATTCAAACACCGTGCGGGAATAATAATCCAGCCCGCGCACGAGCATGGGATCCACTTCAAAATCGATTTTTCCTTTGAGAAGTGCCTGCACTTCGTCGAAGTGCGCCTGGCATTCCGGGCACAGTTGCATGGTGGGAACACGGCCCGCAAAGCGCGCGCCGTCAATTTTGCAATCCAGTACGCGCAAGGGGTTTTTTTCCAAGCGCGTTTGGCAGTTTTCGCACAGCGTGTCTTTTTCTTTAGACAGAAAATCAATCAGCGCCTGGCGGTAAAGCGGGCGGCATTTGTCGCACCCCAGACTGTTGATTTTGACTTTGTAATTTTTCGCGCCGAATTTGGACACGATGTCTTTTAACATCAAAATCACTTCCGCGTCGGCCGCCGGGGCGGAGTTGCCCAAATATTCCGCGCCGATTTGTTCAAACTCGCGGTAGCGGCCCGCCTGCGGGCGTTCCGCGCGGAACATGTTGCCGATGTAATAAAGTTTTTGCACGGGCGCGTTTTGCGTGAAATTATTTTCCAGATACGCGCGCACCACACCGGGAGTGCCTTCGGGACGGATAGCCAGCTGGCGGTGACCGGCGTCTTCAAACGCGTACATTTCTTTTTGTACGATATCGGTCGTCTCGCCGGTGGACTTAATGAAAAGTTCCTTGAGTTCCACGGTCGGCAGTCTTAATTCGCCAAAACCGTAGAGGGAAAACACGCCGCGGGCGCAGTTTTCCAATTCGGTAAAATTTTTGGATTGGGGTTCAAAAATATCGCGGAACCCTCTTACTAGTTTAGCCATATAGATAATTTTAGCATTTTGAAACGCGTTTGACACGGAGGCAAACCAAACCCGGCCGTACGGGTAAAACCGGACTTTTCCCCCCACGCAAAACGCCCCGCTTTTTTGCGGGGCGTTTTTATCAGATTCTTTTTATTTGCCGCTAAAGGCTTTCCAGGCCGCGGCGGCTTCTTCACACTGTCGCTGCTTTTCCGCACTGGCCATCATATTTTGATAGTTCTGCCATACCAGCCGCTCTTTCTTCGTCAGCTTTTTATTTGCCTTCTGTTTCCGGCGGATGGCATTGAGCGTTACGCGGTTATTGTAAATAAACCGCTCTTTATCGGCCTGCGACACTTTTACGTATGCGCCCGAACAGGCACTCTCATAAGCGGCCTTTAATTCGTCCCACTTTTTGGCGCGGTCCAACGATTCACGCTGCTCTTGCGCTTTTACGCGCGCCGCTTCACGCGAAGCCGCCGCATACGTATTCACTTCCTCCGGCGTAAGACCCAGCTTTTTCATCAGCCCTTTGGCCGCCGTCACGCCAGACGGTTCGTTTAAAAAGTAATACTTCCCGTACCGTTCCAAACTGGCGTTATCCACCGAGTAGAACCGCGCAAAATACTTAAAAGCGCATTCCGAATGTTTATGCACCGGGCCGCGGGATTTTTCCGGCGGAATATAAGCGTCCGCTTCGCTTGCAATTTTTTTGCCGCAAATGGCGCAGACAAGTTTTGCAGATTTGGCCGGAGCGGGCGTTTCCGACGAAGTTGTAACCGGCGGCGTAGGTAATCCTTTTACCTGTGCACGCGGACGGCCCGCAAGCGCGGTTTCCGAAAATTGGTCCTTTGCCACCGGGGTTTCCGTCCGTTTTGCCGGAGTTTTTGCAGCAGATTTAGACGCCGGGACAGAAACGCGCGGAGTTGCCGCAGGCGCGTCCAGAGAGGAAGCGGCCTTCGCCGACGCCAAAACCGGTTTCCGCGCAGGAAGAGGCAAATCAACGCCAGGCACGTCCACATGAATACCTTCGGTCAGGGCTTTGGCGCGAAGCTGGCTGTACGTCTGCGCGGGAGCGGCGGTTCTTTCGCGGTCGTAACCGTATTTTCGGGCATAAGCGGAAATTTGGCTTGTGCGTGCGCCCTTTTTTGCACAGCTGCTGTGCAGATACAGAGAATGGCCCCAGGATTTACTGAACACCTCTTCGTCCGCCGGAATCAACTGGTCACACACCACGCAGTGATGAGGCTGTTTGGCGACGGCATCCATTAAATGCCTTTCGAACGGTGTATACCCTGCCAAAACTTGCTGGTCATACAAAGGCGTTCCGGGCGCAATAGAGGCATGTTTATTTACCTCCGCCAACATTTTGTTATATTGATCTAAAATAGATACTTTGCCGTCAGGACGCTCCAAAAGCACATACAATTCCCCCACCTGTCTTTGGCGATCATTCAAATAATTCAGCTTGGCCGAATCCATCAAATCAGCCGTCGTCAACGGGCGGGGCGCATTATTCAAACGCTTCTCCAATTTACCTATTTCGGCTTGCAAACGGTCAGATTCTTGATACCACGGCAGAAAGGATTTTTCAAAAAACAAAACCGCTTCAATACGTTTTTTGTTTTGCTCGTATTCTTCCGCCGTTTTATACGGCTGTCCGTAAGCATAGCTAAAAGAGGAATAGTTGGGGCAAAAACTTTTCCAGCCGTTTTTAACGCGAGGCGAAACGTTACCCCGTTTGGCGGCCACTAAATCCGCCATGTTAATAAGAGCGTCCACATCGTCGCAGCCCATGAGTTGTCTGTTGGCGGCGCCCATAATGGAAGAACGTTCCATGGTACTGCTAGAAATACCCATCCGCAAAAGTGAAAAATCCTGCCCAATCACCTGCTCGTTGGACTTCCTTTCCAACTTATTCCAATACAAATCAGCCAAACCCAATAGGTGCCCGATTTCATGGGCAAGCACTTTTGGATTGTCATGACAATTATTCCCTGTCGTGGAAAAAGACTGCAGGCCGGCATTCGGATCATGATACCAAAAGTAATGCGTATACCAGTTGATAACGCTCTTAACCGGATTGGCGTCCGCACAGGTGTGCCATTCATAACCATGTTCCCAGCCGACGTTTACCGTCACGTTCATACACGTTTTAGCTGTAGAAACAGGACGGGCCGGAGCGGCGGGAGCCGGAGCTTTTTTACCGCGGCGTTTGGAAGTTTGCTGCGGTTGCGCGGCAGGTATGGGCGTTGCGCCCGGAACGCGAACTTCTAAGGCGGAGGGAAAAGACTGCAAAAAATCGGCAAATTCGGCTTCGCGGCCGGAGGATTTAATCGTCCCGCGGACGGCGTTTATCCACGAGTCAAACGCTTTTTGAAACGAACCGCGCAAATCGCTCCGCAGGGCGGCTCCTTCCGCTCCGGAACGGTTTTTTTCATCGTGCACGTTTACGTTTAAACACGGCACGGAACCCGCCGTTACAAACGACTCCCCAAGACACGACTGCCACTTGGTCGTCCCATCCTGGCCGCGCGTTACGCACTGGGGCAACAACCCCCACGCGCCTGCGAGGCCCGGGCACAATACAACGGCACACACTACCCCTAACCATTTATACATATAGGCTCCTATAACTAAAAACAATATATTTAATTATAGGCTATTAGTTTTGAAAAAACAAGGTACGAGAAAACGATTTTTTGAGGGACTTGATTCGGAAAAAAGCTCCACTCGCTACCCGGTATAAAATTTAAAAACCCCGCTTTCGCAGGGTTTTAAATGGTGGACGTGATCGGGATCGAACCGACGACCTCCTCGTTGCGAACGAGGCGCTCTCCCAGCTGAGCTACACGCCCGAAAAATCGGTATTTTTTGTTACTGGGCTTACTTCTGACATATTTATTATAGCATAATAAAAAACAAAAAGAAAAATATTTTTTATTTTTCCCGACGTAGTATTACGTTTTAAAGCACATACAGCATTCGGGTATATACCGCTGTTTCCTAACAATCCGACGCCCCCTCCCGCTTTTTTATTTTACAAAAAAGAGCACTGCCTATTTCCCTTTTCCCCCGTAAAAAGATAAAATAAATAAGTACCCTATTTCTTATCGTTAAGAGGAATATATGTCTAGCAAAATTCGCGTTAAAGACGTTGGCCAATACCTGGGCCAAGAAATCACTTTAAAAGGCTGGCTGTACAATAAACGCTCCAGCGGCAAACTCCACTTTTTGCAGCTGCGCGACGGCAGCGGCATCATCCAGTGCGTACTATTTAAAGGGGACGTTTCCCCCGAACTTTTTGACCTGGCCGACAAAGTAACGCAGGAATCTTCCATCATCGTTACCGGCACCGTGCGCGAAGATAAACGCTCCCCGCTCGGCTTTGAGCTCGGCGTAACCAACCTGGAAGTGGTGCAAATGGCCAAAGATTACCCCATTTCCCCCAAAGAACACGGGCCGGAATTTTTGATGCAGCACCGCCATTTGTGGCTGCGCTCGGCCAAACAGACGGCTATTTTAAGAATCCGCGACGAAATCATTTTCGCCATCCGCGAATACTTCCATAAAAACGGCTTCGTCCTTTCCGACTCGCCGATTTTAACCCCCGCCGCCTGCGAAGGCACCAGCACGCTGTTTGAAACCGATTACTTCGGCGAAAAAGCGTTCCTCTCTCAAAGCGGACAGCTGTACGGCGAAGCCTCGGCCATGGCCCTGGGCAAAACGTTCTGCTTCGGCCCCACGTTCCGCGCCGAAAAAAGCAAAACCCGCCGCCATTTGACCGAATTTTGGATGGTGGAACCCGAAGTGGCTTATAACGATTTGGACGACAACATGGACCTGGCCGAAGACTTTATCAAATACATCGTCGGCCAAGTGTTAAAAAACCGCGCCGACGACTTGAAAGTGCTCGAACGCGATACAACCAAACTCCAGGCCACGGTAGAAAAGAAATTTCCGCGCATTGATTACACGGACGCGATTGAAATTTTGCACAAAAAAGGCAACAACACCGAATGGGGCGGAGATATCGGCGGCGACGAAGAAACCTTACTCGGCGAAGATTACGACACGCCGATTATGATTCACCGCTACCCGGCCGCCATCAAAGCCTTCTACATGAAGCGCGACCCGAAAAACCCCAAAGTAGTGCTGGCCGTGGACGTTATCGGCCCCGAAGGCGCGGGTGAAATTATCGGCGGCAGCGAAAGAGAAGCCGACTACGACGCGCTTTTGGCCCGCATTAAGGAACAGGGCCTCGACCCCGAAGGTTACAGCTGGTACCTGGACTTGCGCCGCTACGGCAGCGTGCCGCACTCCGGCTTTGGGATGGGCATTGAACGCATGGTGCGCTGGATTTGCGGCCTGCAACACGTACGCGAAACGATTCCGTTCCCGCGCATGATGGATAAAATTCATCCGTAACCCAACGCCAAACAGCCGGAATTCCCGGCGGTAAGCAAAAATTTACCCCGCGCCAACATAAGGCGCGGGGTTTTAATATATAGACAGAAAAATTTCAAGGTAAAACATATCTACTAGCTGACATTGAATTTCCTTCATACTCTAATACGCCGTGCTCCACATTTATACAAAACTCACCCGGTTTAATAGTGTTTGTTCCATTACGTGTTTCTAGACACTCTAATCGTTTTGTTTCATCCAGACTGCTTCTAATTGAAAACCCAGTACATTTATATTTTCCCTCCGTCCAGACCGCAAAAACAGAACTAACGCCAGCATAATTACCTAAAATAAGTTGCATATTATCCCCCACCCGCACAGAATCGGCGGATCCGTCGGTAGCAAGCCGGCAGGCGCCCCAGCCGCCCGAGCCCTTTTTAAGTGGAAAATCTATATCCAGCTGCTCAAATTGCGTGGCATACGCGCCGTTAGCCATATAATATGCCTCCTGCGCGGAAGCTAACGTCTTTAAAAGGGATTTAAGCCCCGCGTTGCGGCTGCGCCAAACTGCTCTTTCATACTGGGGCACAGCAATAGCAGCTAAGATACCAATAATTAATACAACGACTAACAGCTCGATTAGCGTAAAACCTTTATTAACCGGCCTGGCTCCCGGGGCTGGCGGCACGCAGCGTGCCGGGATGACAACTTTTTGACACATAGGACATATTCCCCCTTACACAAAAGTCATTCCGTAGCGTTTCTATACGGAATCCAATTCCTTTTTATAACAACAGATTCCGAATTACAACATTCCGGAATCACAACATTATTGGAACTTTCCCCATGTTATCAAAAAAAAAAAACGGGTCAAGCCCAAAGGCCGTTCCCGTTTTTTAAGTGTAAAAGATAACCAGAATTAAGATTTGCCTTTCAAAACCAAGTCCGCTTTTTCGTGCTTAACAGATTTTACTTGCGGCACACAAACCTCTTTCCCGGCTTGCTGGTTATAATGCCAGCAAACCAACGTGGCCAGGCGCAAACCGTCCTGTTCTGTGGGTTTTACCTGGGTTCCGTCCCGTTTTTGCCCCGTAGACATAATGGAGTTATCTATATGCCCAAAACCAAAGAAATGCCCCCATTCATGCAACATGGTATGCTGCTTATCCCAAGCAAAAGGACCTTCATAAACCCAATCCTGGGCCGGCAGGGAGGGCAAGATGTTTAAACATTTTTCCTCTTCCGGCTTCATCGGACGGAAACGGTTTCTCCAGTGCACATCTTCTATCTTGGTCCCCCGGAGAATCAGATTATCCCAATAATCGTTGGGCCCCGCCACGATGTTGCAAATCATATTACGGTATTCCCCCTCCGTCAAAGCACGCTGGAACGGGTCGGTATCCGTAAACATCAAGTATTTGAGTAAATGAATGGGCCACACTAGTTCAATTCTGTCTGCGTAAGACGTATAAGATCCCGCATGCCGCACCCAAATGGAAGGGAACCGGGCAACCAAATGTACGGTAAAGGCATCCTCCTCCATTTTGGGGGAGGTCCCTCCGATTAAAATATCTTCCGCCAGATGGAACGATAGATCCGGCAGCTGATATTTTTGGGGCAGGTATTTATTGGCAGCCTCGCGCCACACGTTCCATCCCTGCACAAAATGTGCATAGGTAATTTCTTCCACCTGCCAGATAGCGGCCTCCATCTCGGCCGAATAGGCAAGTTGGTTAAACGGATCATCAAAAAGAGCCTCCGGCAACACGGTAATAGAACGCTTGCCTTCAAAAATAAGATAAGGCAAAATACCTTTATGGAGTTGGCGCACTTCATAGGAGCCCGCCCGGCGGATTTGTTCCTGCTCCAGCACAACTTCTTGTGAGCTAATACCCAACGGAAGGATAAAAAGTATCCCCAAAAATAAAAATTTTTTCATATATCTCCTTTGAATATACAGAAGTGTAACAAAAAATAATCTGTTTTGTAAATCTCACCCGCCATGCGGCTTTATAAAAAAACTGCCGTCCCACGGGACGGCAGTTAACAAACCGTTAAAACACCTTACCGTTTTTTAGCCGTTGTTTTTTTGGCGGACGTTTTTTTGGCCGCGGCACCCGCTTTCGGCGCGGACTGCTGGGTGGGAGCTTTCAGCGTTTTGGCCTGGGCCGGGCGGGACTTACATTTATCCATCAAATCCGCCGGAGAAACAAACCCGAGCGCATTGCCGGAGCCGCCGCGAATGCCCGGCCGCGCGCCGACGGAAATCAGATAATCGTAAATTTCCTTATTGCAGTCAAGCGCGGCAAAACCGAGCGGGGAAAGCGTCCCGGACAGCTGCGCCTCTTTGGGCGGTACAGCTTTATATTCCAGCATCATGGCCAGGCGGCCTTCCTGGCGGGCCAGCTGGACCAGGTGCTTGAGCATATCCAAATTCTGCGCTTTCACGGCCACGTGAAACGCGTTGCCCTTTGCCGAGGCTTCAAACAAACGCGCCATGTTGTTAATTAAAAAGTCCACAATTTCGGTATGGCCGTGTTCCACCGCCACCAATAAGGGCGGGTCGCCCGCCTGGTTTTTGTCAAACACGACGGCTTTGTTGGCGTCCACCACGCGGCGCGCCAGTTCCAAATCGCCTTTTTCGGCCGCTTTAAAAATATCCGCGTCCGTCACTTCTTCCACTTCGCTCACGCCGGGCAGTTCGCGCCCTTCCGCTTTCGCCTGGGCGATAATGGCGGCGTTGTCTTCTTCAATCACGCTGTTTTTAAGTTCGGTTAAATTCTGTTCAAACAAGGGCAGAACCGCGGTGCGTTTATTCTTTTGCGCCGCCACATACGGTATTTGCCCGTTGTTGGCGGCCAGGGTAAAATCGGCATCCGCAGCCAGCAGACGGCGCACCACTTTGTCGTTCCCTTTGGCAGCCGCCCAGTACAGGGCCGTTTGGCCCAGCTTGTTTTGGGCGTTGATGTCTATGGGAGCCTGCAGGGTTTGCGGTTTTAACAGTTCGCGCACCACTTCGGGGTGGTTATAGCGCGCGGCGTAAATCAGCGGAGTATTGCCATCGTTATTGGCAGCGTTTACGTCGGCACGGTACGCCAACAGCGAGCGCACGCTGTTCAAATCCCCCAGCGAGGCCGAAATAATCAGCGGCGTATTGCCTTTTTCGTTTTTAACGTTCGGGTCAATCCCGCCTTTAAGCATGGCAAGCACACCGACGGGGTTCTTTTTGGCCGTCGCGCGGAACAGATAATCCGTGCTGAGGCCTTCTTTTACACCGCTGGTTAAAAATAAATCGATAAATTCCCCGCGCTCTTTTTCAAGAGCCAGGAACATGGGAGAGTGGTTATAGTTATTTTTGGCGTTAATATCCGCGCCGGAATACACCAGCCGGCGGGTAATTTCGGAATTATTTCCGTACAAACTGCGAAGGAGCGCAGTGTCGTTGGTAAAAGCGTTCTTTTTGTTGACGTCCGCGCCCGCCAAAATAAGCTGTTCGACGGCTTGCGCGTTGCCAAACGTGGCGGCCGCCAGCAAAAGCGTATCGCCTTTGCTGTTAACCATATTCACGTTGGAACCGACTTCTTCGCTTAAAATATCGAGGAAAGTTTGGGTGTCGTTTTTTTGGAGAGCGGCGGTGGCTTCGTCCGCGATTTCAATCGGCGTTTTGACGACGACGATTTTATCCGTTTTCCCTTTACGGGCTTTGGGCGAGTAACCGCTTTTAAAGGTAAACGCCAAAAGCACCAGAACGGGAATCGCCGCCACGACGGCCAGGGTGACGAGGGGTTTCTTCGTCAACACGGAAAACGCCCCCGCAGAAACCTGTTTCTCCGGCTGGAGCGAAACCCGGGCAGTAGTTTTCTTGGACGGAAACATAGCGTTCTCCTTCTGGCCTATTTTTTCATGCGCTCAAAGGCGTTTTGGGCGGCGGCTTGTTCGGCCATTTTTTTATTGTGGCCTTTGCCGGTACCCAGTTCTTTGTCCCCCAGGCTGACGCGGACGGTAAACGTCTTATCGTGCTCGGGGCCGACGGTTTGGATAACTTCGTATACGGGCGTTTCGCGGCCGCGTTTTTGCAAGTGTTCCTGTAAAAGGCTCTTGAAATCCTGCGAATCCTGCGTAAGCGCCTGCGTTTTTACCCAGGGCAAAATAACCGTTTCCGCCGCCGGATAGCCGCCGTCCAAATAAACGGCGCCGATGACGGCTTCCACCGCGTTGGAGATAATGCTGTCGCGCTCTCTGCCGCCGGTGGCCAGTTCGCCGTGGCCCAGGCTCATGTATTTGCCCAGGTCCAGCTTTTTGCCCCACAAATACAGGTTCCGCCGGGAAACTAAGTTCGATTTTATTTTAGAAAGCACTCCCTCTTCCACATGAGGGCATTGGTTGTAGATATAATCTGCAACAATGGCGCCTAAGATGCTGTCCCCCAGGAATTCCAGCCGCTCGTTGTGTTTAGAGCTTCTGTGTTCCCCGGCGTAGGACTTGTGAGTGAGTGCTTCCTTTAAAATGTCTTTGTTTCCAAAGCGGTACCCGATGATATTTTCAATATCCGTGTACACTTTTATTTATTTTTTGGCGTTCTGTTCGATGTATTCGATAGCTTCGCCGACGGTTTTGATTTTTTCGGCTTTTTCATCCGGAATTTCGACGTCAAATTCTTCTTCCAAAGCCATAATGAGTTCCACCGTGTCCAAGGAATCGGCGCCCAAATCGTTGACGAACTGGGCTTCCGGTTTCACCTGATCGGCTTCAACGCCCAACTGTTCCACAATAATGTTTTTAACTCTTTCTTGCACGTTTTCTACAGACATTTTAGTCCTCCGTAATTTAAAAAGGGCTTACCCTTGTTTACATAAAGTAAATCTATATATAAAGCCCGCCGTTGACGGCGAGAACGTGCCCCGTAATGTACGAGGCGTCATCGCTGGCCAAGAACATGACTGCCTTGGCGATATCCTGCGTTGAGGCAAATCTTTTAAGCGGCACGTTTTCGAGCGCTTTCGCTTTTACGTCTTCGGGCAACGCGTCCGTCATGGCCGTTTGTACGAATCCGGGCGCCACGGCGTTTACGCGTACGTTACGCGAACCGAACTCTTTGGCCAGCGTTTTCGTCAGCCCGATAATCCCCGCCTTGCTGGCCACATAGTTGGCCTGGCCGGGGTTGCCCATTTCCCCCACCACGGAGGAAATGTTTACAACGTTGCCGCTTCTTTTTTTGAACATCACTTTTAAAGCGGCTTTCGACATTAAAAAGGTGCCTTTTAAGTTGACGGCGATTACGTCGTCCCAGTCCTGTTCGCTCATGCGCACGGTAAGGTTGTCTTTCGTAATACCCGCGTTATTGACGAGTACGTCCAAAGAGCCCAATTCTTTTACCGCGTTTGCGACGAACGCGTCGCAGTCTTCCGCACGGGAAACATTCACTTTTTGCGTGTACACTTTTACATTGAAACCCGCCAATTTTTCGGCGGCGGCTTTCAACGCTTCTTCATTCGTACCGCAAACGGCCAGGTTGGCCCCGGCGGCGGCAAACGCATCGGCCAAGGCAAGGCCGATGCCGCGCGTTGCGCCGGTAATCATTACGTTTTTACCTTTGAAATCCGCCATTCTAATCCTCCTGGTGAATTTCCTGCTCAATCGAGTCAAAGGTCGGCTTCAAAGCGGCCATTTTGGCGGCCACATCGCCGATAAAATCTTTTTCAACCAAACGCGCCGCCGTTTTGATGGCGTTGTAAATGGCAAAATCGTTCGATTTGCCGTGCGCGATAATGGCCACCCCGTTTACGCCCACGAGCGGCGCGCCGCCGTAGCAGTCGGGGTTGGTATGGTCTTTAACGGCTTTAAACGCGCCTTTGGAGAGGAGCGCGCCCAAAAGGGCCAGCGGCCGTTTTTTGACCTCGCGCTTAATCATGTTAATCATGGTTTTGGCGAGGCCTTCGGCCATTTTCAGCACAATGTTGCCGACGAATCCGTCGCAAACGATTACGTCCGTTTCGCCGGTGTTAACGTCGCGTCCTTCCACGGTGCCTTTAAAGTTCACGCCGATTTCGCGCATATGCGGAATGGTGTGTTTGACAAGGAAATTGCCCTTTGTTTCTTCTTCGCCGATGGACAAAACGCCCACGGACGGAGCCGGAATATCAAACACTTTCTGCATATAAGCGGAACCCATCACCGCAAATTGCAGCAGGTGAATGGGTTTACAGTCGGCATTGGCGCCGCCGTCCAAAAGCAGGCTGACGCCTTTATAGGTGGGCATGGGGGTTGCGATGGCCGGGCGCTGGACGCCTTTAATGCGTCCCATACCGAACAAAGCCGCCACCATGGCCGCGCCGGAATGCCCGGCGGAAACAAACGCGTCCGCCTGGCCCTTGCGGACCAGGTTCGCGCATACCACGATGCTGGCGCCTTTTTTATTACGGCATTCTTTGGCGGGTTCCGCACCCATGTCAATGGTGTCGGGCGCGTGGACGATGGAAATATTTTTCGGCACGTCCGCGTGACCCAGTGCGCGTAACTCGCGGCGCAAAACGACTTCGTCCCCCACCAAGATAACCTCTAAATTAAGGTTCTTGACGGCTTTCAAAGCCCCCAACACGTTGGGTTTTGCGCCAAAATCTCCGCCTAAGGCGTCCAAGGCTATTTTCATAACGGATGTTATTTGGCTTCGGGTTCTTCGGTTTTGGCTTTTTGGGCTACAACCACTCTGTCTTTATAGAAACCGCAGGTCGGGCAGACGTTGTGCGGCAGTCTGGGAGATTTGCAGTTCGGGCAGGCCACGAGCTGCGGAACCTCCACCCCGGAATTGTGGGATCTTCTCATGTCCCGGCGGGAACGAGTGTGTTTTTTCTTCGGATTCGGCATTTGAAATACTCCTGTTTGCTCCGGTAAAACTACCGGAATGATTACTTAAATTTTCCTTTCAGCTCGGCGAAAGGCGACAAATTTTCCGGCTTGCAGTCGCACGGGGCGACGTTTAAATCCCGTCCGCATTGGGGGCATAAGCCCTTGCAGTCGGGCGTACAAAGAAAACGGATTTCTTCGGTCAAAGCCAGCGTTTGCCGTACAAGATACATTATATCAATTATTTCCAGTTTATTGCTATATGTTTCCAAAAATTCTTCGGCAAAAGGCTGACGGGCGGTTTTCAAACAGCGGGCGCACTGCACTTCGCGCTCGCCGCTGACGGAACCGCGGACCAAAATTTCTTTGCTGGCTACGGAGAAAGAAAGCGTCACCGCCGCTTTGACGATTTTGTTGGGCGCGGTAAAAATACCGTCCAAATACTTCGGGCTGATTTGGGCGGAACAGTCCAGCCCGCCCATGCGCAGAATGTCGGCGGTTTTAAATTGCAAATCTTGCGGAACGTCGTAATCGCGGTAAAAAGAATTTTCGTTCATACTTATATTTTAGCAAATAATTGCGCCTTGCTTACCGCCGGGTGAACGCTTTTGTTTCCCACTTGCGGCTTTTCCAGCGGCGTTCGAACACCGCCGCGCGGACAAGTTCGTCCAGCGCCATCGCCAGCCAAATACCAACCAAACTCCACCCCCACCACACGCCCAGCACGTACGCGCCCAGCGTGGCGACGAGCCACATCACGATAACGCCCGTCCAGAACGGGTACATCACGTCCCCCGCCGCAATCAGCGTATCGACGGATACAATGTTCACGGCCCGGCCGATTTCAAGCAAAATGTCTACATATAAAACGGCCGCGCCCAGGGCGATGACCTCCGGGTCGGACGTAAGCAGTTTAAAAATATCGGTTCCCATCAAAGCCGTCAGCACCGAAATGCAGACGGTCACAATCATCGCCAAACGGACGGCGTATTTTTCCAGCGAAAAAGCCGCGTTGTCGCGCTCTTTGCCGATTAAATGCCCCGCCGCAATCGCCGCCCCGTTGCCAAGCGCGATGGAAAACACGTACGAAAACATCACAATGCTCATGGCATAGGTGCGCGCCGTCAGCGCGGCGTTGCCCAAAAGAACGGAAAAATACGTAATCATCACCTGGGAGAAATTGTACGACACCTGTTCCCCCGCCGCCGGTAAACCGACCAACAACAAATTTTTTACTTTATCCCACGGGAACGGTTTGAAAAACCGAAGCGGCGGAACGGGCGTTACTTTCCTAAATAAAAGGTAAAAAAGCAGCCCCAGCGCAACCAGCCGGCTAAACGAAGTGGAAATGCCCGCCCCGGTAATCCCCAGGCGCGGCGCGCCGAAATTACCGAAAATCAAAATATAGTTTCCGGCGATATTAAGCAGGTTGATGACCAGCGTGACGAACATGGGATAATAGGCTTTGTTGTGGCTGCGGAGGACGGCGGAAATCGTCATGCACAGCGCCTGCAGGAACGAAAAACCGCCCACAATTTTCATGTACGAAACGCCGTATCCGACGAGCGTTTCTTCCAGCCCCATCAGCCGCAGGGACGGTGCGGCAAACAAAAACAGTCCCGCGCTGACAAAAAATCCGACCGCCAAATTCACCAGCAGCGACACGCCGATTACCTGCGCCACGTTCTTTTTTTGGCGCGCGCCCAAATACTGCGAGCACAACACCGACGTGCCCAGCGTGGTAATGCCGTACAAAATAAACACCAGGTTCAAGAGTTGGTTCACCACGCCGCCGGCGGCGACGGTTTCGTCCGAATACCGGCTGAGCATGAAAACGTCCGTCGCGCCCGTAAGCATGATAAGCAGCGTTTCGACAAAAATGGGATTTGCCAAATTGAACAGCTGCCGGCGCACCGCCTTGCGCGGTTTTCGGACCCCGGAGCGTTTTTTGCGGAACGGATTTTTTTTAGACAAGGCGGTCAGCATAAGACAAACTACAAATTCACTTTTTTTATAATCGGACGAAGCACCGACGAAAAAGACTGCTCCGCCACCTGCAGACAGGGCGCGGTTTGGCGGCGTTTTAAATCGGCGCGGTTGACGCGTTCCAACACGTCGGCCGCGGCCTCTTTTTTCACGCGGCATTTTTTGACGATTTCTTCCAGAGTCAAACCGTCTTCCAAATACGCGCGCAGGATTTTATCCAGCACCGGGTACGGCGGAAGCACATCTTCGTCCTTTTGGTTGGGGGACAATTCGGACGTGGGGGCGCGGTCAATAATTCCCTGCGGGATGAGCTCGCGTTCTTTATTAAGGTATTCGGCAAGTTCGTAAATTTCCGTTTTGTACAAATCCCCGAGCGGCTGTAAACACCCGCCCGCATCGCCGTACAACACCACGGAGCCGACGGCGTTTTCGCTTTTGTCGTCCGTCGAAATCAGCATGGCGTGATACTCCTGCGCCAGCGCGGAGAGAATCACCGTACGCAGACGGGACTGGATTTCCTGCGCCGTAGCGTCCTTTACGTGGGAAACGATATGGGCAAACGATTCTTTGACGGCGTCCAGCACGGGATGCACGCCCACCTCTTCCAAATTTACGCCCAGTTTTACGGCCAGACGCCCGGCCAAACTTTTGCTTAAATCACTCGTTGAATAAGACGGGAGCGATACGCAATATACGCTTTCCCCGCCCAGCGCACGCGCAGCAAGCGCGGCCGTAAACGCGGAATCAATCCCCCCGCTCACGCCGAACACCACTTTATCCGCGCCGCTTTTGTGCACGTAATCGCGCAGGCCGAATGTAAGCGCGTCCAAGAGTTCCTGCAAGACGGGCGTTTTGTAGGAAACGGGTGCCTGTTTTTCTTCAAACTCCACGGTGTTCACCTGTTCCCTAAACGGCTCGGAACAGAAAACAAGCGCGCCTTTTTTATCCGCCATCGCGGTTAAACCGTCAAAAATCATGCCGTCGCCGCCGCCGAGCAAGTTGCACAAAAGCGTGGGAACGCCGTTCTTTTTGGCGAATTTTTTAAGCGCTTCCAGCCGCGGCAAAATATTTCCCTTTTTATAAGGCCGCGCCAACACAAAAATGACTGCGTCCGCATCCGGGTCTGCCGTTGCGTTTTGCGGGTCTTCCAGCGAAATTTGCAAATTTTTGCCGTTTAAGGAAACAGTTTCGGTATCGAAAATTTTGGTAATCTTTCCTTTATATATAAACGCCGCGGCGGTAACGCTTTGGCCGGACTGGCGGTCCAAATATCCCAGCACGCAGGCGGTTTTTTTGGTTTCTTTGGCCAGTTCTTTTAACGCGGCCGCGTTCTGCATAATTAAACGTTTATCTTCAAACAAATCAAACAGCGGGCAGCCGCACAGCGCGGCTTCCGGCAGGACAATAAGGTCCGCTTCCGGCGCGGGCGCGCGCAGAAGTTCCGCCGCTTTACGGGCGTTCCCGGCCGCATCTGCGGCCAGGGGATTAAAGGAAACTAAATTTATTTTCATAATCTCACTTACCAATATTTTACCACTTTGCGGGCTTTTAAAACTGCTACAATATATGGGTATTATATTATAAACAGGAGGATGTTTATCCATGAAAAAATTAGTACTTTTGGCGGCCGTACTGTGCGCGGCGTTTCCCGCGTTGGCCGCTGATACGGGGGTTTTGAAACTTTCTTTGTGGGACAAAACCGCCATCGCCACTCCGGCCAACACCCAGGAAATTACCGGTATTGATTTCGGCATCGGCTCCAATTCCGCCACCGTCACCGGCGTACAGCTCGATTTGCTGTTCGCGCAAACCCAGTACGAACTGAACGGCGTAAGCATGGCGTGGGTAATCAGCATGGCCAACGAAGTGCGCGGTGCGCAGCTGGCGATGCTCACCAAATCCGAAATGATGCAGGGCGCGCAGCTGGGCCTTGTTAACATGAACCGCCAGGAACTGACGGGACTGCAGTTTGGGTTCTTCAACCAGGCCGAATACGTAAAAGGGTTGCAGCTGGGTTTTGTAAACTACGCCAAAACCATCGACGGTTTGCAAGTGGGGATTTTAAATATCGCCGAAAACGGCTGGTTCCCCGCCATGGTCATCGTCAACGGCCGCTTTTAACGATTTTTCCGCTCCAGCGGAAATATAAGGAGAATTAAAACATGAGAAAATTAGCCGTATTACTCGCTGCTGTTATTTGCGCCGCCCCGGCTTTCGCGGGCGACACCGGCATTTTAAAACTGTCCCTGTGGGGTAAAAAACTGGCCCTCGCCGTTCCGGCCAACACCCAGGAAATCACCGGTATTGATTTTGGTATCGGTTCTGACGCCGCCTCCGTTTCCGGCGTGCAGCTGGACCTCGTCTACGCCAAAGCCGACCAGGTAAAAGGCGTTCAGTCCGCCCTCGTCACCCGCTCCAACCACGTTACCGGCGCCCAGCTCGGGTATGTGAACTTCGGTGACGGTTACTTAAAAGGTGTTCAGTTCGGTTTGTACAACCAGGCCGACGAACTCCACGGCGTGCAGCTTGGCTTCGTCAACAACGTTAAAAACATTAACGGGCTTCAAATTGGGCTCGTCAACATTGCCAAGAACGGTTGGTTCCCGGTGATGGTAATTGTAAACGGACGCTTCTAGTTTTTAGTCCTTTACCAAACCGCGCTTACAAAAAGCGCGGTTTTTTTATGGTATAATATATACAAGGTGTAACATGAGCGGGAGAGCGAAAAAGTTTGTAAATCAAAGCCTGTCCCGACGACACCGACGGCCAACGCCACCGAGGGAATACCCTTAATTTAGGCAGCGGCCACAGGAGAAAATAATGAGCAACGTATCTATGAAAGCCATGCTGGAAGCCGGCGTGCACTTCGGTCACCAAACTTCCCGCTGGAACCCCAAAATGGGCCGCTTTATCTTCGGAGAAAGAAACGGCGTCCATATCTTAGACTTACAAAAAACCGCCAAAGAACTTAAAAAAGCCTGCGCTTTTATTAAAGAAGAAAGCAAAAAAGGTTCCAAATTTTTGTTCGTCGGTACCAAAAAACAAGCCCAGGAAGCCATCCAGGCCGAAGCTGCCCGCTGTGGCGCTTACTGCATCCATGAAAAATGGTTGGGTGGTACGCTGACCAACTTCCAAACCGTAAAAAAATCCGTCGAACGGATGAATGAATTGGAAAAATGGGAAGCCTCCGGCGTGTTTAAAGCCATCTCCAAAAAAGAAGCCAGCCGCCTTACCAAAGAACTCGCCCGCTTGCAGAAATTGCTGGGCGGAATCCGCGATATGAAAGTATTGCCGGACGTGGTCTTCGTAATCGACCCGGTGGACACCGCCGGCGCCGTGCGCGAATCCTACGCTTTGGGTATCCCGGTGGTGGCCGTCTGCGACACCAACGCCGACCCCGATATGATCAGCGTGCCCGTCCCCGGTAACGATGACGCCGCCCGCTCCATCAAATTGTTCTGCGGCGCGATTGCCGACTCCATCCTGGAAGGCAAAGCCGAAGCGGAAGCCGTAAAAACCGCCGAAACCAAAGCCGATAACCCGGTAATGGCCCAGGCGTTTGAATCCGCCATGCTCGCCGCCGAACCCGCCGCCGTTGAAAAAGTGGCCGTGGAAGAAGTGGTAAAGGCCGACGAAGCCGTAGAAGCCAAAGCCGAAGAAGTGGTGGCCGAAGAAGCGAAAGAAGAAGCCCCCGCTGAAGAAAAAAAACCGGCCGCTAAGAAAAAAGCCGCCGCTAAAAAACCCGCCGCCAAAGCCAAAAAAACCGTAAAAGCCAAAGCTGAAGAAGCTAAAGCCGCCACGGAAGAAAAAGCCGCGGAAGAAGCCAAATAAACTTTGCTTCGATGGGAAGTTCCCCCGCGGGAACTTCCCCCCAGATTTACCTTATAATCAGGAGAAACAAATGTCCTTAAACGATATTAAAGTTTTAAGAGAAAAAACCGGCGCCGGCATGCTTGATTGCAAAAAAGCCTTGGCTGAATGCAACAACGACATGGAACAAGCCATCGTCTACCTGCGCAAAAAAGGTTTAGCCGCCATGGCCAAACGCGCCGAACGCGAAACCAAAGAAGGCAGAGTGTGCGTAAAAACCGACGGTAAAAACACCGCTATGCTGTACCTGGGCTGCGAAACCGACTTTGTGGCCAAAACCGAAGATTTCATCAAACTCGCCGAAGAATTGACCGACTACGTGCTCGCCCACCCCGGCGTAGACTACGCGGCCGACGAACACATCAAAGCCGAAATCACCGAAAAAGCCCCCAAATTTGGCGAAAACACCACTTTGAAAGGCGCTTTCAACTGGGCTCCGGCCGAAGGTTCCGTCATGGCCCACTATGTCCACTCCGACAATAAAAAAGCCTCCATTTTGGAACTCGCCGTTTCCGGCGCCTGCTCCGACCTGGAAGCCGTAAAAGAAATCGCCCGCGGCCTTGCCATGCACACCGTAGGTATGCAGAGCGGCTGGGTGGACGCGAAAGATATTCCGCAGGAAGTAATCGACCGCGAACTCGACATCTACAAAACCCAAGCGCAGAACGAAGGCAAACCCGCCGAAGCCATTGAAAAAATGCTCCCCGGCAAAGTTAAAAAATTTGCCAAAGAAAACTGCCTTTTGGAACAGCCGACCATTAAAGACAACAAAAAAACCGTTGCCGATTATTTGGCCGAAGAATCCAAAAAACTTGGTTGCGAACTCAAAGTCGTACGCTTTGTACGCTTCTAGTTTTCAAAGCCCCGCTCCGGCGGGGCTTTTTCTTATGTTTACGCACGCGCGCGAACAAAAGAAAAAGCCCAACGGCCAGCCCGACAATACCGTTTTTAAGGGCGGGCGGACAACGCGAACAAGTCCGCCTGTTGCCATTCTTAAAACAGTTATTTTGAAGACGGTTTAAAAGGCCGCTGATAAAAACACCGCTTTATTTATTTTTGTGCTACAATAATTAAAATATATTTTTGAGGAGACCTTTATGGAACCCTGCTGCCAGCAAACGAAAAAGAAAAGAGTTTTGTTAAAATTGTCCGGCGAGGCCTTGATTAACGAGGGCCACCGCGGCATTAATCCGCAAGCGTTAAAAGAAATCGCCGAAGAAATCGCCGACGCTTACCGCTGCGGCAACTGCGAACTGACCATCGTGCTGGGCGGCGGAAACATCTGGCGCGGCGTGCGCGACGGCGGCGGAGTCATCGACCGCGTCAATTCCGACAATATGGGCATGCTGGCCACCGTCATCAACGCGCTTGCCTTGCAATCCGCGCTGGAAGACGCCGGCGTGCCGACCCGCGTGTTAACCTCCATCAACATTTACCAGCTGGCCGAACCGTTCGTGCGCCGCAAAGCCGAACGCCATTTGGAAAAGGGCCGTATCGTTATTTTTGCGGGCGGCACCGGCAACCCCTTCTTTACAACCGACAGCGCCGCCGCGCTGCGCGCCTCGGAAATCAACGCCGACGTACTTTTAAAGGCCACCCAAGTGGACGGCGTGTACGACAGCGACCCGCGCAAAAATCCGGACGCCAAACTCATTCACAAAATCACGTATGCGGACGCCATCGCCAAACAGCTTCAGTTTATGGATACGGCCGCCCTCGCGCTGTGTTTGGAAAACAAAGTTCCCGTACAAGTATTTAACCTGCACAAAAAAGGCAACATCAAAAAAGCCCTGTGCGGCGAAGAAGTGGGAACGGTCATTTATTAATCATACACGCCCGCCGCAACAACGGCGGGCTCCTTTTTATATATGGATAAATTAAAAAAACGGATTTTGCTTGTTCTGTTATTACTGCTGACCGCAGGCCTGCTCGGCATCGGGGTATTGCTGAGGGTATTGTCCCAACCAAAAACCCACCGGCCGCAGCATAACGATGCCCCGGCGGACTACACCCAAGAAATTTCCCGCCCTCAGCCGGAGGAAAATTTTGCCGCCCAACCGTATGACGACAAAGACCCCGACTATGAAGCAGAACTGGAATTAACCCGGCTGGAAACGGAAGAATTAAAACCGTTTTTGCCGGAATCCTCCATCGGGGGCATTCAAAAACTTAATCAAAACCCGCTGGCCCGCTCCGCCGCTTTTATGCTAGGCGTAAATTATTTTCAACAGCAATACGCCAAAAAAGAAATTTCCGAGCAAGAGCTGCAAACCAAAATGAGCGCGTTTAAAGAAACGCTGGAACGCCAACGGCAACGCCGTTTGGAACGCAGCGCCGCCGACGTAAAACCCGCCGTACAGGAACCCCCGGCCCCCTGGCAGGAAGAACCCTGCGATAAAGCGATTCTTCCGGCCGACGCCCCCCAAGACCTTACCTGCCGATGGGGAGAAGCGGGATTTTGCGCTTTCTTTAAAAACGGAAGACCCTACTTTTGCCGGACGAAAAACGCCCAAACGCGTTACCGGTTAAACGAGTGGGGCTCCTTCATCACCGTTACGCAAAAAACGCCGCTCGGCCTGCCGCTCTTGGAAATCTACTACGCCGACGGCCGCCCGAAACGCGCCACGGAATACGACGGGGAAAATAACCTGGTTACCCAAATTTGGTTTGACGGCGGCGATTCGTTCCGCCTGACGCAAACGGACAATACGGGCCGCGTACTCGGCAAGTATTATTTTATTCCCGGCAAGCCTTACGTCCATTACCCGGACGGCAACGACATGGGCGAAATAAACGGACCCTGGGAACTGCGGGACGGACGTATTTTGATGGACGGACAGCCCTTTTATACGCTGCCGGAAATCAAACCCGCGCCGGACGTATGCCAACTTTTTGCGGGTGCGTGCGGGCCCGCGCAAACGCAAGGCGCGCCCAATGTGCCCGCCCAAAACACTAAATAACCGGGCAGAGAACACAACCCCGGCAAGAATTGCTATAATTTAAAAAATACTTTAAAAAGAGGTTCTGTTATTATGGAAGGCATTACCAATCTGTTAAACAAAAGCAAAACCGGCATGGCCGAACATGTCGCCCGTTTGGAACGCGACCTGGCCACCATCCGCACCGGCCGCGCCAGCGCGGGACTCTTGGAAAACATCCGCGTAGACTACTACGGCACGCCTACCCCGATTAAACAAATGGCCGTCATCAATGTATTGGACGCCAAAACCCTGGAAGTACAGCCGTGGGACATGAGCTCTTTAAACGATATCGATAAAGCCTTGCAAAAAGCCGACCTCGGCGCGAGCCCGGTCAACGACGGCAAAGTCATCCGCATTACGCTTCCTTCCATGACGGAAGACCGCCGCAAACAGCTTGCCAAAAATATCTCTAAAATGAGCGAAGATTTTAAAGTGGCTGTACGCAACGAACGCCGCGACGTTTTGGAAAAACTCAAAAAAGCCCAAAAAGCGGCCGAAATTACCGAAGACGATTTGAAACGCTACGAAGCCGACGTGCAAAAAGCCACCGACGCGCACATCGCCCAAATCGAACAGGTGATTAAAAACAAAGAAGCCGAAATCATGAAGATTTAAGTTTCTACACGACTCAAAAACCCCCGCTTTAGGCGGGGTTTTTTATTGTGTCTGTCTATTTCTGGGCAGAGGGCAAATAAAACCGATAAGAGTACGTAGCGTCCTGCCTTCCCCCCAACGCACGGCAAACGGCGGCGGCTTCCGGCGTGCCGCCAATACAATAACGTTGGTTTATCAGGTGCCCGTAATGCGGCCAAGTATAAGCTCCGTATGCATATAATATCGGCACCCCGCCTTGGTTATTGGGATGGGCACGAACCGTAAATCCGCCGTCCTCCAAAGAAAACGAATAAGGTTTCACTACAGGCGGAGTAATATCCAACGATTCAATATCAGGAGGATATTCTCCGTTGGCCAAAAAGTAAACGGATTGCGCGTCGGACAATTTTTCCAAAAATGCCAAAGCCGCCGTTGCTTTTGTTTTTCTAACCGCCAACATATATTTGGGAACAGCAACGGAAGCCAAAATACCAATAATAAGTACGACCACCAACAATTCTATAAGCGTAAAACCCGCAGACGAATCAAAGGCTGGATTCTGAAATAAATTCAGAATGACGGCTTTCTTTACCATAGGAAATATCCCCTTTACTCTAATTTATCCCCATGTTATCAAAAAAAAAAAACAATACAACCCCCGGCGGCGCGCAGCGTCCGGGAGCAGATATTGAACGGCAGGCCGCGAACAGCACGCAGGAAGCGGCCCGCAGGGTGCGGCCTGCAAGGTGCGGCCCGCAGGGTGCGGCGCACAGGGGTATAACCACCCGCACAAACCTATCCAAAAAAGCTAAAATATCTATTATGTCCGAAAATTTACCTAATTTCACCCCCCGCCACGTAGCCATTATTATGGACGGCAACGGCCGCTGGGCCAAAGAGCGCCTTTTGCCGCGCCAGGCCGGGCACAACGCCGGAGCCAAAGCCGTCGAGCGCACCTTACAAGCTGCGCAAAAAGCGGGTGTGGAATTTTTAACGCTCTATGCGTTTTCCACCGAAAACTGGATTCGCCCGCTGGAAGAAATCGACGGACTTATGAAGCTCTTAGAGCAGACGCTGGACAAATACACCAAAGAAGCGGAAAAAAATAATTTCCGGCTGTGGGTAAGCGGCGAAAGAGAACCACTCCCCGCCCGCGTGCTGGAAAAAATAGATTACGCCGTCACCGCCACTGCCAAAAACACCGGACTCACGCTTAATTTAGCCCTTAATTACGGGGCGCGGCAGGAAATCACGCACGCCGTCAACGCGCTGATTGCCGAAGGGAAAACCTCCGTCACGCCGGAAGATTTGCAAAAACACCTTTATCATTCCGCCCTGCCGGACCCGGAGCTTATCATCCGCACCTCGGGCGAAGAACGCCTTTCCAACTTTTTATTATGGCAGGCGGCGTACAGCGAGTTCTACTTTACGCCCGTTCTGTGGCCCGATTTTACCGAAGCGGAATTTAACAAAGCGCTGGACGCCTACCGCGCCCGCACCCGCCGTTTTGGAGGCCTGTAATATGAACCCCGTTACCCGTTCGCGCGCGGCGGAAGTGGTCAACCGCATCAAACGCCACGCCACGCCCGCTTTTAAAGAACAAATGCAAAAACGCTTTGGCATCCAAACGGAGTACGCCGTCGGAACCCCGGTCACAACGCTGCGCCTGCTGGTAAAGGGCCTTCCGCGCCCGGACCAGCCGCTGGCCGACGCTTTATGGGAAACCCGCGTGCACGAAGCGCGCATTATGGCTTCCATGCTGGCCGACCCGAAACAAATGACGCGCGAAAAGCT
The DNA here is from genome assembly GCA_910576915.1 of uncultured Elusimicrobiales bacterium. Classification (GTDB taxonomy): domain Bacteria; phylum Elusimicrobiota; class Elusimicrobia; order Elusimicrobiales; family Elusimicrobiaceae; genus Avelusimicrobium. The sequence goes on along the minus strand of CAJTJT010000006.1, from coordinate 17,728 downwards.
CGACGCCTGGGCGCAGGAACTCAACTCCTGGGACATTTGCGACCTCTGCGCAGGCAATCTGTTTGCCCGCGTCAAAAATCCCCTTAAACTGGCCGAACGCTGGATGAAGCGGGAAGATGAATTTGTCCGCCGTGCCGGCTTTGCCGTGCTGGCGGCTTTGTCCGTCCCGCGATCAAAAACGACGGACGAAGAACTGGTAAAAATGCTTCCGCTCATCAAAAACCACGCGTGCGACGCGCGCCCGATGGTATACAAAGCCGTCAACTGGGCTTTGCGCAACATCGGAAAAAAGAACCCGCGCCTTACGCCAAAAGCCGTCGCCTGCGCGCAGGAAATTCTGGATTTATACGAAGACAACAAATCCGCCCGCTGGGTGGCCACCAACGCCCTGTGGGAACTGAACCTCCCCAAAACAAAAGCCATGGTGGCAAAACGCAAATGATACGCATCCGCCCGGCAGAAACCGCCGATTTAACTTCAGCCCTTTCTATCATCCGCCAAACGCAGGAAATTTTTAAAACCCAAGGCATTGACCAGTGGCAAAACGGCTATCCAAACCTGCAGACGCTGCAACATGATTTGGCGCACGGTTGGGGCCGCGTGCTGGAAGAAGACGGCCAAACCGTGGCTTATTTCGCCCTTTCTTTTGACGGAGAACCTAATTACCGCCGGATTGAAAACGGCTCCTGGCTCACCCCGGGCCCTTATTCTGTTTTGCACCGTCTGGCGGTGCGGACGGATAAACGCCGGGCCGGATACGCCAAACAAATCTGCCGTTACTGGGAAGCCCAAACCGCCGAACGGAAATTTACCGCACTGCGTGCAGATACGCATAAAAACAACCGTCCGATGACGGCACTGCTTCTTTCGCAGGGTTTTTCTTACCGGGGCGTTATTTACGTATCGGACGGAACCCCGCGCAATGCCTTTGAAAAGCCCCTGCATTGAGCGCCCCCGTACGCGCGCAAATATAGTAAAATAAGAGGGTATGCTATTACCCAGAATTTTAACCGCCCTGATTGGGATTCCCGTTGTTTTGGCCGCCATCCATTTTGGCGGCGTGGTTTACATGGCTTTTGTGGGTTGTGTAATCCTCCTGTGCCTGTACGAATACGGCCTGGCGCTGACCGCCGGCAAAAAACCCGTGCACATGCTAAGCCTGATGCTTTTCGGCATTTTGATGGCCGTAGTGGCCGTATTGGGCCGCGCCGCCGTGCCGGGCATGCACCTGCCGGACAACCTCTATCCGCTTTCCGTAAGCATTGTTATTTTCGGCGTACTTTTTATTGAAGTTCTCACCCCCAAACGCTCTTGGGAACGCGTCTGCAACACGTTTACCGGGGTCTTTTTGATTCCGTGGTCTTTGGCGCACTTAATCAACCTGCGCGCGATTCCTACCTACGGGGAATACTTAACGATTTTTATGATGGTAACCGTCTGGATTTCCGATTCCGGCGCGTACTTCTGCGGCCGCTTTTTGGGCCGCCATAAACTAAACCAGGAAGTCAGCCCGAAAAAAACGTGGGAAGGCGCCATCGGCGGGACCCTGTTGGCCGTGGGCGGAGCCGTACTCATGCGGCATTTATTTTTGCCGACGCTTTTTTCCGTACAGGCCGCCGTTTGGATGGGGCTTTTGATTGCCGTCGTAGGCCAAGTGTCCGACCTGGCCGAATCCGTCATCAAACGCTCCACGGGCGTAAAAGATTCTTCCAATTTGCTCCCCGGCCACGGCGGATTTTTGGACCGCTTTGACTCGTACCTATTGCTCGCCCCGTTATTTTACTACCTGGTGCTTTATACGTTATGAAGCAAATCGTTATTTTAGGCTCTACGGGTTCCATCGGTACGTCTTCGCTGGACGTGATTGCGCGGCTGGGCGAAGAATACCGCGTGCTGGGGTTGTCGGCCAATAACAATACCGACCTGTTTTTAAAACAAATTCATCAGTTTAAACCCCGCTTTGCGGCCGTGTTAAATCCGGCCAGCTACGAAAAAATCAAGGACCAGATTCCGCAGGGCACGCGGCTCTTGCCGCCGGAAATCGACAGTCTGTCTTTTATGGCCTCCCTGCCGACGGCGGACCTCGTCGTCAGCGGCGTGGTGGGCGCGGTGGGTTTTACCCCCCTGGTGTCCGCCATTAAGGCCGGCAAAACGATTGCGCTTGCCAACAAAGAACCCATGGTTATGGCGGGCAAAACGCTCATGAAAGAATGCGAACGCTGGGAAGCCGCTATCCTGCCCGTAGACAGCGAACCTTCGGCCATTTTCCAATGCCTCGCGGGCGAAGCCGACGAATACAATTACCATAAAATTTCGCGCGATATTTCCAAAGTATTTTTGACGGCGTCCGGCGGCCCGTTTGCCAAACGCAAAGCGGCTTTATCCACCGTCACGCCCGAAGAAGCCTTAAACCACCCGCGCTGGAAAATGGGCAAAAAAATTACGATTGACTCCTCTACCCTGATGAACAAAGGGTTTGAATCCATCGAAATAATGAACCTGTTTAATCTGCCGGAAGAAAAAGTGCAAATCGTCATTCATCCGCAGTCTATCGTACACTCGGCCGTGGAGTTTAACGACGGCGCGATTTTGGCGCAAATGGGCGAGCCCGATATGCGCGTGCCGATTCAGTACGCCATCACGTACCCCAAACGCATACCGGGGCCGGTGAAAAAACTCAATTTGTTTGAAGCCGCCAAGCTGGAATTTTTCGAGCCGGATTTCGACCGTTTTCCGTGCCTGGACCTTGCGCTTGCCGCCGCCCGCAAAGGGGGCATCTTGCCTGCCGTGTTAAGCGCGTCGGACGAAATTGCGGTGGACGCGTTTTTAAAAGGGCAAATCAAGTTTACGGATATCCCGAAACTGATTTACACCGTCTTACAGGCCGCCCCGCAAACCAAAGGCGACGCAACGCTCAACCAAGCCGCCGAGGCCGACCAGTGGGCGCGCGAAGCCGCCGCAGCCGTGCTGGCCGATAAGACCTATAAAAAAGCCGCCATTTAGGAGAAACCATGCTTTTAACCGTTATCGCCGTTATCGTAGTGCTAAGCCCGATTGTAATTATCCACGAGTTCGGCCACTACATCGCCTGCCGCCTGACCGGGATTCGCGTCAACGAATTTGCGTTTGGGTTCGGCAAAATTCTGTGGCACAAAAAAGTGGGCCATACGGACTATCAAATCCGCGCCATTCCCTTTGGCGGATTTGTGGAACCCGCGGGCCCCATGTTCCACCCGCAGGACGCCAAAGAGCCGCCCAAGCCGTACGAATTTGCGGCAAAAAAATGGTACGCCAAATTTTTTATGGTGGTTAACGGCGCGCTGTTTAACTATCTGCTGGCCGCGCTGATTTTCGGCGTGCTGATTTATATTAAAGGCATGCCGGAAACCGATCCCGCCAAACTCCCCGCCGCCGTGGGCGCGGTGGCCCCCGGCTACCCCGCCGAGCAGTTAAAACTGCAGGAAGACGACGTCATCCGCCAAATTAACGGGGCGGTTATCAATAACTGGGAAGAATTAACCAAATCGCTGGCGGACCGCAAAGGCGACTTGCACTTAACCTATGAGCGCGGCGCGGAAATGTTTTCTGCCACCGTCAAAGAAGCGGATTTCAACGGCAAAAACGTGCTGGGCGTTACCGTCATGCCCGTATTTAATGCGGTACCATGGTGGAAAGCCGCGGGCCTGGGCTTCTATCAGTGCTGGTATTGGACGGAGTATTCCCTCTCTTCTTTATGGAAAAGCCTCAGCCGCAAAAAAGCGCCGGAACTGGCTGGGCCGATTGGCATTGTAAACGTCATCCACCAGGCCGCGCACCGCAGTTTGCTTGATTTCGTCTTTTTAATCGCCATGCTGTCCGTGGCGGTAGGGATGTTTAACTTATTCCCGATTCCGATTTTGGACGGCGGCTACGCCCTCGTCTATCTGTGGGAAGGCCTCACCAAAAAACTGCCGACGGAAAAAACGCTTAACATCGCCGTTAACATCGGCTTATATTTGCTGATTTTGCTTGTTGTGTACGCGTCGTACGCGGACATCAAGCGTATTTTCTTTAAACCCAAAACCGCCGCCGTACAAACAGAAGCGGCCCCGGAAAACACTTCGGAGAAAACAAATGTACAAGACTAGAGAAGTAAAAGTAGGGCCTTTCACTTTAGGCACCGGCCACCCCGTACGCGTGCAGAGCATGTGCAATACCGACACGCGCGACGCTAACGCCACCGCTGCGCAAATCATCCAACTGGAAAACGCCGGCTGCGAAATCAACCGCGTGGCCGTGCCGGATATGCAGGCCGCCCTTGCTATCGGGGACATTAAAAAACAAATCCATACCCCACTGGTGGCGGACATTCATTTTGACTATAAACTCGCGCTCGAAGCCATTAAACAAGGCGTAGATAAAGTGCGCATTAACCCGGGCAACATCGGCGCGGCGGAGAACACGAAAGAAGTCGTCAAAGCCGCCAAAGACCACGGCGTCGCCATCCGTATCGGCGTAAACGCGGGGAGCGTAAAGTACCTTAAAAGCGTGGAAGGCAAAATGGAGCTTTCCGACGAAAAATGGGCCGAAGTAATGGTCAACGAAGCCTTGGAACAGGCCAATATTTTGGAACAGCTGAACTTTAAAGACGTGGTGGTTTCGCTCAAGTCAGACAATTTCAAACGCACTGTACTCGCTAACGAATTATTTGCCAAGCAGAGCGATATCCCGCTGCATTTGGGATTAACCGAAGCGGGCAGTTTTTTAAGCGGCACCGTTAAAAGCGCGGTAGCGTTGGGGACGCTGCTTCAAAAAGGAATCGGCGCGACGATCCGCGTTTCGCTTACCGAAGACCCGCGCATGCAGGTCCGCACTGCGTATGAAATTTTGAAAGCCGTCGGCCTGCGCGAGTTCGGCCCGAACTTGATTTCCTGCCCCACCTGCGGCCGCACGCAAGTGGACGTGACGGGTACGGTACACGCGCTCGAAGAAAAAATTTATAGCGACAAGGACCTGCTTAAAAAAGCGACGGGCCTTAAAATCGCCGTCATGGGGTGCGTGGTAAACGGCCCCGGTGAAGCGCGCGACGCGGATTTCGGCATTGCGGGCGGCAAAGGCGAGGGCTTATATTTTGAACACGGGCAAACGATGTTCAAACTGCCGCAGGAAAAATGGGTTGATTTTTTAATTGATAAAATCAACACGTGGAAGAAATAGCGGCGCATAAACCCGCGGCGGAAAATCCGCCAAATTTGGGAAATTGTTTCCCATATAGATTTAAACAACTGGAAAAATTATCAATTAAAGGATACAAAAATGAAATTATCAAATTACTATTTACCCACCCTCAAAGAAGCCCCCAAAGACGCCGACACCCTGTCGGCCAAACTGATGATCCGCGCGGGGCTCATCCGCAAAGTGGCCAGCGGACTTTATGAATGGCTGCCCCTGGGCTTACGCGTCCTTAAAAAAGTGGAAAACATCGTGCGCGAAGAAATGGACCGCGCCGGCGCAAACGAAGTGTGGCTGCCCGTCGTACAGCCCAAAGAATTGTGGGAAGAATCCGGCCGTTGGACCTTCTACGGCAAAGAACTCCTGCGCTTTACGGACCGCAAGGAAGCGGGCTTCTGCATTTCCCCCACCGCCGAAGAAGCCATTACCGATTTAATCCGCAAGGACGTATCCTCTTACAAACAGCTGCCCGTGTGCCTGTATCAGTTCGGCACCAAATTCCGCGACGAAATCCGCCCCCGCTTCGGCGTAATGCGCGCGCGCGAATTTTATATGAAGGACGCCTACTCCTTCGCCGCCACCGACGAATCCGCCAACGAATGGTACCAAAAAATGTACGACGCGTACCAACGCATTTTCACGCGCTGCGGATTCAACTTTAAAGCGGTGGAAGCCGACACCGGCTCCATCGGCGGTAACTTTTCGCACGAATTTATGGTACTGGCCGACACGGGCGAAGACGCCATCGCCGACTGCACCTGCGGTTACGCCGCCAATACGGAAAAAGCCGAAATTTTGCCTCCGGCCGACATCGAAATTAGCGAAGCCGACTTAAAGCCTATGGAACAAAAAGCCACGCCCAAAGCCTACACCATTGAAGCCGTGGCCGAAATGCTGGGTATGCCGCAAAGCAAGCTGATTAAACTTTTGGTCTTTACCGCCGACGGAAAACCCATCGTCGCCCTTGTACGCGGGGACCACGAGCTCAACGAATTTAAATTCAAAGCGCTCTTAAAATGCAACGAGCTGGAAAAAGCCTCCGAAGAAGTTTACACCCAGGTAACGGGTTCGTTCGTCGGCTTTGCGGGCGCGCAGGGCCTGAAAGAAAAAAATCCGAACGTAATGATTTACGCCGATAACTACGTTAAAAATATCGTAAACGGCGTGTCCGGCGGCAACGAAAAAGACGTGCACACCATTAACGTCACCCCCCGCCGCGATATTAAAGTAGACGTCTACGCCGATTTGAAAATGGCCTCCGCCGGCGATAAATGCGCCCGCTGCGGTAAAGAATTTTCGTTCACGCGCGGCATTGAAACGGGCCACATCTTTAAACTGGGCACCAAATACTCCGCCGCGATGCACGCCAACTTCCTGGGCGAAGACCAAAAAGAAAAACCCATGATTATGGGCTGCTACGGCATCGGCATCAGCCGCGTGGTGGCGGCCGCCATCGAACAAAGCCACGACGATAACGGTATCATCTGGCCCGCGCCGATGGCTCCGTTTGACGTGGCCCTTGTGGCGATTGACTACGACTCCAACCCCGAAGTCAAAAAACACGCCGACGAAATCTGCGCCAAGCTGGAAAACGCGGGTCTGTCCGTTCTCTTGGACAACCGCGACGAACGCCCGGGCGTGAAATTTAAAGACATGGACCTTATCGGCCTGCCCTACCGCCTGGTAGTCAGCAGCCGCACGGTAAAAGACGGACAGTGCGAATACAAAAAACGCACGGACAAAGAAGCCGTCCGCTGGAACCTGGCCGAAGCGGCGGACAAACTGTTAGCCGAAGCCGGAAAATAAGTTTAAAAACTGCCGAAAAAACTCCCCGGAGCATTTTGCCCCGGGGAGTTTTATGCAATAGAGATTATTTTTTAGCAATGGGAAGATCAAAAACATTCGGACGCGACGGATTTTTTACACCACCCAACGCTTTGCAAACGGCAACGGCATTATCGTTCTCCGCAACACAAAACCGCTGGTTTATCAAGTGGTCGTAAGGGCCGCCCGCATGTGCGCCAAAAACATTAAAAGCGGGCAAATTAGAATCGTTATATGAGTGCGCTCGTACCGTAAAACCGTTGTCGCCCAACATAAACATATAGGGTTTTACAACAGGGACCGTAATATCAAGCGATTCCATGTCCGGCGGATATGCGCCGTTAGCTAAAAAATACAGGCTTTGAGCGTCTGATAATTTTTCCGAAAAAGCCAATGCTGCCGACGCTTTTGTTTTCCGCACCGCTAACTGGTATCTCGGCAAAGCCACCGATGATAAAATGCCGATAATCAACACAACAACTAACAGCTCCATTAATGTGAAACCTTGCTTTTGATACATAGGACAAATCTCCATTGATATACGGTTTGGCGGCTTTACCTTTTTATTGCGTCATTCCGTAAGGTTTTAGTACGGAATCTCGCCCTTGCGAAACGACAGATTCCCGATAGAAACATTCGGGAATAACGTAAGTATAGTAAGCCGCCAAACCTGAATTATCCCTATGTTATCAAAAAAAAAAAACGAATCAAGGCCTTCCAGGCCGCGGAGATTGTCCGCGCTCTTTTGACTACTGAAGTTACACTGTTTTAGGAATGGCGTACGCGAATAAATAACAACCCATACCCCCTTAAATTCGTTTCCTTATTTTATTCCCGCCCTTCGTCCTGTTTATAAAAAGCGTTTTTTGTTGCTGTTGTTGTTTTGCAGGCCTTTATCCTGTTTATAAAACGCCCCAAGGCGGAAAACGTTTTTATTTGTTCGAGCGGAGCGAGTTGTAAAAACGTCCGCCGAGAGTGCGTTTTATAGGATCCGGCCTGCGAGTTTTTTGCTTACTTTTTGCCGATGCAAAAAGTAAGAAGTATTTTTCTGCGACCAGAAAAAGAACAAAATCTTTCTTTGTATTCCTTTCTTTAATCAAAAAGAAAGGGAGCGTCAGGTTGACGCTCCCTCCAGCCCCCTATGCAGATTCTTTGGCTGTGCAGATTTTTATTAGAACCGAGTACCCAAGCGGAAGAATACCGTATGGAACTGCAGGTCTTTGTCGCGGCCGAAGTCGGACAGGTGTTTATCGCTGACGAAGGCATAGGTGTAGCGGTATTCAAGGCCGGCAAAGATGTTGGCGCTGAAGTCATACTGCAAACCTAAACCCGTGTAGAGCGAGGCGCCCCATTTATCTTTGCTGGTGCTTCTGTCACCGGCATCGGTTTTCAGGCGGGCGTTCATCAAACCGGCACCCATCGGCATGTAAACACGGAGGTTATCCCATACGTTAAGCGTATATTTGCCGCCCAAAGCAATGTTATGAGCGCGGAATCTGTGATAGTTGCGGCCGTCATGAGATTTGCCGTCCGGGTTTAAGAACATATAGTCAAAACCCATACCGAAGTGAGGAGCCATGTCCCACAACACGCTGGCGCCGGCAGCGATACCGTTGGAGGCGTAGCGGTCTTTTTCAGTATCTTTATTAAAAGAATAGGTCTGGCCTACCGCGAAGGACACTTCACCGCGTTTTTCGTTCGCGCGGGCCGCACGGCTGGGCGTATAGTTGCTGTAGGCAACGCCGTCCGTGGTGGTTTGGCCTTGCGCGTTGGTCACGCTTTCTTCGATGATACCGTAATCAGAGGTGCCTTTTTTATCTTTCATGCTGACGTCATAGACGTTGGTGGTCGTGGTAGTGGTGTTTACTTTCAGCTTCGGTTCGCCTTTCTGTAAAGAGGCTTCGTTGGCGGCCTGGGTGGCTTTGGCTCCGGCCGCTTGTTGTTTGGCTTTCATCTGAGCCTTGGCGGAAGCCTTTTTGGCTTCAGCGGCTTTTTTAGCGGCTTTGGCTTCTTTACTGGCGGTTACTTCTTCCCCCATTACAACGGTGCCGTCTGCACCGCGCACAACGGCGATTTCGCCGTAAGTTACACTGTCCTGAGCAAAAGCGGCACCGGCAAATAAGCACGCGGCGGCCGCAATCATCCAATGTTTATTCATGTTTACTTTCCCCCTAGTTTTTTGTTCGCGGCAATTTCTTGCCACACAGTCATTCTAAAATCCAGCGCACAAAAAACCAACGCAAAAAAGTAATTAGATTTTTTTCCGTACGCGTAAAAGAACAGAATGTCCCCCCGGGGTGCCAGACTAGGGCTTTTGTCCTATTCGCATATGGGACCAAAATATCCTTGAAAGGCCGTCATCAAAAGACTATACTTAAAATATAATTTACCTCGGAGTCGCGCTATGAACAAAATTTTCTTCGCTTTAGCCGCATTGGCCGCCTGCTCCCCCGCTTTTGCGCAGGAGGACTCTTCCTTTTGGAGAGTCTACGATACAAAAACCAAAAAAGAACAGAACGTCGAAGTCAAACATTTTAGATCGATGTCGATCGTCGGGGAAGACGACCGCCAAGAAATTACAGGAAGAGCACAAAAGTTTGAGAAAGCAGCTGTCGTTCTGGAATTGGAAGCTTCGGACGGAACGAAAGTTGTATGTTCCGGCGCTATGATTGGGAAAAATATCGTACTGACAGCGGCACATTGTTTAACAACCGAGAATAACCATTTTTATCAAACAGTACAAGTTACTGCTGCCGGCTTACAAGGAGATAAAGATAAATCCACACGACAGAAAGATTTTACAAAACTAATCAAAGAGGGCCTAAAAGGCTCTAAAGTAAATAAAACGCCAACAATATCTGAAGATTTGATTTTTCCTTCTGCTAAAGCCGTCAAATTGTGGGTTCCTCTTAACTGGAAAAACATATCCTCGAAGTATGACGAATACAAATCTTACGATTACGGTATCATCATTTTAGATTCCAATCTGGGAGATACGACCGGATGGTTCAAGATTACCTCCAAGAAAACGGCAGAACTTCAGCAGAAAGAGATTATCGTTCTTGGAAGAGGATACGACAAACCGCTCAATACACTTTGGCGTTCCGAAGGGCGTATTGGCAGCCTGAGTTCTCACTTTATATACCACAATGCGGATATGGTAGGCGGAAACAGCGGCGGTCCAATACTCTTAAAAGACGATCCGTACACCATTATTGCAATAAATAACTTCGACCAAGGAGACGAGTACCTGCCCGAAGGAGAATACGTCAACGGCGGACTGCGTATTTCCGACGATATCATCATTTCCGTAAACAAAATTCAAACCCGCAAATAGACCTTTTGGAATTAACCCGCTTAGGGAAACATTTGACACTTCTCTCCCCCAAATGTTATGATAGATATGTACTCGTAAAGAGCGGCTTGGAAACAAGCCGCTCTTTGCTTAAATAAGGCTCTACAGCAAGGAGTAATTATGAGAGACCCGAAAACTATCGAACAAACCGTCGCCAAAGCGCTTGAAGCCGGCGGCGTGGAACTGGTGGACCTGGTCATCCAAAACCAGGGCAAAAAGAAACTTTTGCAATTTTTCGTTGATAAAGTCGGCGGCGTGACGCTCGACGACTGCGGCGAACTGACCGACAAAATCGATTCCGTTTTGGAAATGGAAAATTTAATCGACGGCGCGTACATCCTGGAAGTATCTTCCCCCGGGGTACAACGCGTACTTAAAAAACCCGCCCACTTCAAACAATTCCTCACCCAGCGCGTAAAAATCGTGCTGAAAGTGCCGCTTGAAGGCCGCGGATTTTTCACCGGCGTCATCGCTTCCGCCGACGACGAAGGTTTTACGTTGGACGACGGCACCAACCAGTACCGCTTCGCCTACGACAACATCAAAAAAGCAAACCTGGACCCTGTCCTCGAATTTTAATTAAGCCCCAAAGGAGAACAACAAAAATGGAAGGAACCGCCAAAGATTTAATCCTGGCCCTGGAAGGCCTGGAAAGAGAAAAAAACATCAAACGCGAAGATATTTTGAAAACGATTGAAGACGCCCTCGTTTCCGCCCTTCGCAAAAACTTGGGCAAAACCGCCCAAATCAGCGCCAAAATCGACGTGGAAAACGGCTCCATCAAAGCCTTCCAAACGCTTAACGTGGTGGAACTGGTTACCAATCCGGAAGCGGAAATCACCGTCGAGGACGCCAAAGCGCACCTTAAAAACCCCGCCGCCGGCGACGTGGTGACGATTACCCTGGAAGTGGAAGATTTCTCCCGCATCGCGGCGCAAATCGCCAAACAGGTGCTGATCCAAAAAGTGCGCGGCATCGAACGCGACAACTTCTACAAAGAATTCAAACCCCGCGAAGGCGAAGTAATCACCGGCTCCGTGCGCCGCTTCTCCGACCGCGACATCATCGTCGACCTCGGCAAAGTGGAAGCTATTTTGCCTTACTGCGAACAAATCAAAAAAGAACGCTACGTCAACGGTTCGCGCGTGAAAGCCATCATCACCAAAGTACTCAGCCAAAATGATTTGGCCAACATCGGTGACGACCCGGTGCTCTCCCGCTACAAATCCGCCGCGTTCAAAATGGATAAAGGCCAGCGTGGGCCGTACGTTATTTTGTCCCGCGCCAACGGCAAATTCTTAGAAGAACTTTTTAAAGTGGAAGTGCCGGAAATCAACGAAGGCATCGTAGAAATCAAAAGCGTCCAGCGCGACCCCGGTTTCCGCGCCAAAGTGATGGTGTCCAGCATTGACAATAAAATCGACCCCATCGGTACCTGCGTGGGCATGCGCGGTATCCGCATCCGCGCGGTCATGAACGAACTGTCCGGCGAACGCATTGACTTAATCAATTATTCCGACGATATTTCCACCGTCCTCATGAACGCCCTGGCCCCCGCCAAAGCCGATTTTGTAAAAATCGACAGCCTGGCCGAAAAACGCGCCACCGTCATCGTGCCGGACGACCAGCTGGCCATCGCCATCGGCAAAGACTGGCAGAACATCAAGCTCGCCTCCAAACTGACGGGCTGGAATCTGGAAGTAAAGAGCGAAAGCCAAAAAGCCCAGGAAGGCAAAGAAGCCAGCAACGCCGTACAGGCCGAACTCGCTTCCGTAGAAGGCATCGGCCCGAAAATGGCGGAAGTTTTGCAAAAATCCGGCTTTACGAGCGTGGAACAAATTGCGGAACTGGACGTGGAACACCTGTCTACCGTACAGGGCATTGGCGACAAAACGGCCGCCAAGATTATTGAAGGCGCCAAAAAATATGTAGCGGAACACTCCGCCGCGGCGCAGGAGGAAGTGAATGACGACCAAGAAAACAACTAATACCGAAGAGGAATCCTCCGCCAAGAAAAAAACCGCCGCTAAAAAAACCACGGCTTCCAAAACCGCCGCAAAAAAACCGGCCACCAAGAAAACGACGACGGCAAAAAAAACCACGGCCGCCAAAAAGCCCGCCGCCAAGAAAACGACGGCTTCCAAACCGCGCAAAACCGCGGCCAAAGCCAAAGCGGAAGAAGCGGCCGCGCCGAAAGCCGAAGAAGTAAAAACGGCCGAAGTGTCCGCCCCGGAAGTAAAGCCCGAAGTGAAAGCGGAAGAAGTAAAACAGGAACCCGTTTTGGAAAAACCCGCTGTGGAAAAACCGGCTCCGGCTGCCGCGCCCGTGCAACCTAAACCGGAAGTGAAACCCGTTCAAGCGCCCGCGCCGCAAGCGCGCCCGCAGGAACAGCTCCGTCCGCAGGCCGCGCCCGTACAGCAGCCCAAACCGCAGGCTCCCGCGCAGCAGCCGGCGCACCATAACCGCCCGCAAGGCGGCAATTTCGACCGCCACGGCCACGCCAAACCCGTGCAGCCGCAAGCGCCCAAGAAAGACGAAAAAGTCATTAAAATTGTCGGCCAGCCGACCGTAAAAGAACTGGCCGAAAAGATGAACATCAAAACCAACGATTTCATCAAAAAATTAATGATGATGGGCATTTTCGCCACGATTAACCAGCGTCTTGAAAAAGACATGATTGAACTTATCGTGGACGAATGCGGTTTTAAAGCCGAACTGGCCGAAGAAGATTTAACCAAAGAAGCCGCCGCGCTGATGGAAACGCAGGACGATCCGGCCTCTTTAAAACCCCGCAGCCCGGTGATTACGATTATGGGCCACGTGGACCACGGTAAGACCAGCCTGTTGGACGCTATTCGGAAATCCAACGTCGTGGCGGGCGAAGCCGGGGCCATCACCCAGCACATCGGCGCGTACCGCGTCAAAACGCCGCGCGGGATTTTAACGTTCTTGGATACGCCCGGCCACGAAGCCTTTACCGCCATGCGCGCCCGCGGTGCGCAGGCCACGGACATCGTGGTGCTGGTGGTTTCTGCCACCGACGGCATCATGCCGCAGACGATTGAATCCATGGAGCACGCCAAAGCCGCCGGAACGCCGATTATCGTGGCGGTCAACAAAATTGACCTCCCCGGCGCCAACGTGGACCGTGTGAAACAGGACCTCGCCGCCCGCGGCCTCGTGCCCGAAGAATGGCAGGGTACCACCATTTTTGTGGAAATTTCCGCCAAGAAAAATATCAACATTGATAAACTCCTGGAAATGATTGCCCTGCAGGCCGAAATGATGGAACTCAAAGCCAACCCGGACAGACCGGGCGTAGGCGTCATTTTGGAAAGTAAGCGCGACAACAAACGCGGCGTGGTGGCCACGGTCCTCGTACAGAAAGGCACCATGAAAGTGGGCGATCCGTTTATCGTGGGCACGAACTACGGCCGCATCCGCGCGCTGATTGACGAAAACTCCCAGCGCTACCAGAAAATCGGCCCCAGCGTGCCGGCTGAAATCTTGGGTATCAACGGCGAGCCGCCGCAAGTGGGCGACACGCTCTACATCATGCCCAGCGAAAAAGAAGCCCGCTACGCCGCCGAAAAACGCAAACTGGCGCAGAAAGAGGATTCGCAGGCGCACCGCAAGCAGATGTCGCTGATGAGCCTGGGCAAAAATGACGAAAACGGCGCGCGCGTCAAAAAATTAAGCCTTATTTTAAAGGCGGACGTGCAGGGCTCCATCGAAGCCATTAAAGACGCGCTCTTGCGTATTCCGTCCGACGAAGTGGAAGTGGATATTATTCTTTCCGCTCCGGGCAACGTCAATGAGTCCGACATTCTTTTGGCCAAAGCCAGCAACGCCGTTGTGATTGGGTTCCACGTTGATGTGGAAAACAAAGCGCAGGCGGAAGCGGAACGTGAAGGAATCGAAATCCGCCGCTATACGATTATCTTCGAACTTTTGGAAGATATCAAAGCCGCCATGGAAGGTTTATTGGAACCCGACGTGGTGGAAACGGTAGTGGGCACCGCCACCATCAAAAAAGTGATGAAATTAAGCTCCGGCCTGATTTCCGGCTCTTTGGTGGAAAGCGGCACGATTACGCGCGGCTTTGAAGTGCGCGTAAAACGCAACGGTGAAGAAGTGGGCCACGGCAAGATTGGCGGCCTCAAACGCTTCAAAGACGACGTGAAAGAAGTCGAAAAAGGATATGAATGCGGTATCTTGATTGAAGGGTTCAAAGGCGTTGCCGAAGGCGACGTGATTGAATGCTTCAAAAAAGAAAACGTTACGCGTCGTATCAAAATGTAAGAGAATTTCTTACGCCGAAAACCCCGAGGCCTTGGCTGAGGGGTTTTCTTATGCCTAAACGATGAAGGGCATTCAAGAAGCGTTGCCGAAGGCGACGTAATTGAATGCTTTAAAAAAGAAAATGTAACCAGAAGAATTAAAATGTAAATTTTAATTCAAGCGACGGACCGCGAAAAGTTGTTAAGCATAAAGCCCTGCGCGACAAGCGCGGGGCTTTTTATGCACTCGCGGGACGTTACGCGTCGTATCAAAATGTAAGAGAATTTCTTACGCTGAAAACCCCGAAGCCTTGGCCGAGGGGTTTTCTTATGCCCAAACGATGAAGGGCATTCAAGAAGCGTCGCCGAAGGCGACGTGATTGAATGCTTTAAAAAGAGAACGTTACCAGACGTATTAAAATGTAAGTTTAGCACTTACGCTGAAAACCCCGAAGCCTTGGCCGAGGGGTTTTCTTATGCCTAAACGATGAAGAACTTTTCTCTCCGCGAGGACATCCCCTAAGGTCGGTGGCGCGCCGCGTTCGGGGATCTACTTCTGTTATTAAAAGGGGTCATCCTGAGAAGTCTCTGCTCAGGATCTACCGATTTTAACCAAACAAATAATAAAAGGGAGATCCCGTACAAAAACTCTACGGGATGACTGTTAAATAACAACAGATTCCCGAACGCTAGCGCGCCGCCTACACGTTCTGGAATAACGCACGCCGCCCCCTGCGGACATCTTCCTCGAGGGAATGACAACGTTTTTCCCAAATACCAATTTTCTCTGTCCTCCCCCTACTGCCAACCCCTTTCAAAAGTGCTATGATATAAGTATGATTATTGATGATGAAAAACTGCAGCGGACCTTGGAAAACGCCAAGTCCCACACCGACGGTGAAGTAACCGCCATTTTAAACAAAGCCAAAGAACTCAAAGGAATCTCTTTGGAAGAAGCGGCCGTCTTGCTCAACATCACGGACCCCAAACTTTTGCAAGCCCTTTTCGACGCGGCAAAATACGTCAAAGAAGCCATCTACGGCAACCGCATCGTATTATTCGCCCCGTTATATATTTCCAACATTTGCACGAACGAATGCGTCTACTGCGCGTTCCGCCGCTCCAACACCAAACTAAAACGCCATGCCAGCACGCAGGATGAAATCAAACAGGAAGTCACTGCGCTGTTGCAGCAGGGGCACAAACGCATTTTGATGGTAGCCGGAGAGGCTTATCCCGGCGGCGGCCTGCAATACGTGTACGACAGCATCAAAACCATCTACGATACGCGCTGGAACGGCCAAAACATCCGCCGCGTAAACGTCAATATCGCGCCGCTGACGGAACCCGAATTTGAAGAACTCAAAAAATGCAACATTGGCACCTATCAGCTGTTCCAGGAAACGTACCACAAAAAAACATACGAACAGTTACACATCGCCGGAGCCAAAAAAGACTACCAGTTCCGCCTGGACGCCATGGACCGCGCCCTCCAGGCCGGTATTAACGACGTGGGCATCGGCCCGCTCTTAGGCCTTTATGACCACAAGTACGAAATTTTGGCCACACTTGAACATTCCTGGTATTTGGATAAAACCTACGGCGTCGGGCCGCACACGATATCCATTCCGCGTATCGAACCCGCCGAAGGTTCCGAATTCAGCCAACATCCTAACGACGAACTGACGGACGACGAATTTAAAAAGTGCGTGGCCGTCCTGCGCCTGGCGGTGCCGTATACGGGCATCATTTTAAGCACGCGCGAATCCCCCGCCATGCGCAACGCCTGTTTGGAACTGGGCGTATCGCAAATTTCGGCTGCGTCGCGCGTAAACCCCGGCGGATATTCGTACGATAAAGAAAACGGCAGCCAGTTCACGCTGACGGACGACCGCTCGCTGGCCGAAGTCATCAGCGCGGTGGTGGACGCCAAGCACATGCCGTCTTTCTGCACCGGCTGTTACCGCCTGGGCCGCGTAGGCAAAGACTTTATGGATATGGCCAAACCGGGCCTTATCAAAACCCACTGTCTGCCCAATGCCATGTTTACATTTGCCGAATACCTGGAGGATTTCGCTCCCGCGGATTTAAAAGCCAAGGGATATGCGCTTATCGACAGCACGGCCAAAGAAGCGTTTGCCGAAGGGACTCCTATCCGCAAGATGATTGATGAGAACCTAAAAAACATTAAATCCGGCAAGCGGGACTTGTATTTTTAAAACACAAAAAACCCGGGGCAGAAAATGCTCCGGGTTTTTTAACGGCAGGAATTAAGGCAAGTCGTAACTGGTGGTAGCTTCGCCTAAAGTGGACGCAAAATAACGCGTCACTGCGCCGGAAGAAACCGTCCCGCCCATGCTTTTACATACTTTATTTGCCGTGGCGTTAGACGTTGCCGCCACGCATTGTCGCACACCCGGGCGGGCAGAATGGTCCAGCCATATCACATAGCCGATTTTGGCGTTCTTGTTCCCGCCCAATACGGTAGGCGTTCCGTAATCCAGCAAATCATACACCGTACCGTCCGGACAATGGTTAGCCTGGGTGGTTCCGGCCTGCGTACACCCCGGGGGAACGCTGATGTCAAACCCAAAATCTTCCGTTGAGTCCGGCGGATACGCGCCGTTGGCCAAATAATACAGTTCCAATGCATTTGCCATCTCTTTTGTAGTAGGAATCACAGCCGATAAGCGGCTCTTTGTCACCGCCACTTGGTATTGCGGCAGCGCTACCGCCGACAGGATACCAATGATTAAAACGACTACCAACAGCTCTATTAACGTAAAACCTTGCTTTTTGCACATGGGACCAATCCCCCTCATACTTGATTTATCCCCATGTTATCAAAAAAAAAAAACAAAGCAAGGCCTTCCAGGCCGCGGCTATCTTGTTCCACTCATTAGACTAGTTTAGGCCACACTATTTAGGCCATGTCGCCAACTATGAACAGGCGAGCCCCATACGCTCCCCGAGCCCAAAACACAGTAAACTACCACGGGCTTCCGCCCGTGGCTTTTACGCTTCGCGCGTTTCAAACAGCCATGCTGTTTGGCAGGAC
>CAJTJT010000005.1 GCA_910576915.1 uncultured Elusimicrobiales bacterium | reverse complement strand
AGAGTCCTGCCAAACAGCATGGCTGTTTGAAACGCGCGAAGCGTAAAAGCCACGGGCGGAAGCCCGTGGTAGTTTACTGTATCTATAATATCTTAAACAGGGTGGTCCAGCAAATCAAAAGGGCGCTGCGTGCCGACCAACGCCTGCCCTGGCAAGTGTTGTTACGTGGCTAAGCGACATGTCCTAAACAGTGTGGCTCAAATAATCAAAAGGGCGCGGTGGGTAAGAGAGGGGCGGCTCGCCCCTTGACCCGTTTTTTTTTTTTGATAACATGGGGATAATTCTGAGTAAAAGGGGGATGTCTCTCATGTATAAAAATGCCGTCATGCTGAAACCCAGCGGGTCGCCGTTTCAGCATCCATATCAAAGGGGAAAAAGACTTAATAAACAGCCTGGATTCCGGGGCTGGCGGCGCGCAGCGTGCCGGAATGACGGAGGAGAGAAAGGTTTTACGCTTATAGAACTGTTAGTCGTTGTCCTAATCATTGGTATTTTGGCGTCGGTGGCGGTGCCGTATTATCAGAGTGCGGTGGAGATGAGCCGCGTCGCGTCCGCGCTTGCCTGGGGTCGTGCGGTGATGAACGCGCAGGACCGGTTTTATATGCAAAACAACCGTTATGCTTCTACGGTAGAGGCGTTGGACGTTTCCGTCAGCCAATGCCCGAAAGGGTTTAGCTGTAACGAAACTTTCATGGCCGATGATAAGAAATACGAAATAAATCGCAGTGGCGGTCCGTTTTTTTACCAACTGGTTTTTTCGTTTGCGTTTCGTGGTGGTAATGACTGGAGCGGACGCATCTACTGCGCGGCCCAGATAAACAATCAAAAAGGTATCGATTTTTGCCGCCGCTGGGGGGATGATTCCCCTATCAGTGATTCCCAATATATACGTGTTTATATTCAGTAGGACCGTATTTTTTAGCTTTCCATAAAGTAGTTATTTTGCCGTTTATGCGGCCATCAGATTGCCAATAAAAACCCATTTTTGGAATTCGCTATTGCACCCTTTGGCCGGTAGTCTAAAACAAAAATTCAAGAATGACAACGGGCGGCAGCCGTTGGCTGTTTGCCGTTTATGCGGCCATTAGATTGTTAATAAAAATCCATTTTTGGGTTCGCAAAAACCAAACTTGTTTGAGGCGGTTTTCGCCGAGTTGTTTGGTTGCGTCCAAAAATGGATTTTTATAATCGCAGGCCGCGAGTTTTTTGGTACTTTTTGCCGACGCAAAAAGTACTACACTAACCCTTGGTCCAGCATCGCGTCGGCCACTTTTTTAAATCCGGCGATGTTCGCGCCCGCCATGTAGTTGCCTTTTAGGCCGTATTCTTCGGCCGCGGCCAGACAGCTTTGGTGGATGCTGTTCATAATGCGGCGGAGGTATTGGTCCACTTCTTCGCGCGTCCAGTAAATACGCATGCTGTTTTGCGTCATTTCCAGGCCCGACACGGCCACGCCGCCGGCGTTGGAAGCCTTGCCGGGGGAGTACAAAATCCCCGCGTTTTGGAAGGCGGCAATCGCTTCGGGCGTGCAGGGCATGTTGGAGCCTTCGCATACGCACATGCAGCCGTTTTTCAACAGTTCTTTGGCGTCGGTTTCGTGCAGTTCGTTTTCGCAGGCGGTGGGGCAGGCTACGTCGCACGGAATGTCCCACGTTTTTTGGCCGGGGCGGAAATGGGCACCTTTGAATTTTTTGTCGTATTCTTTCAGGCTGCCGCGGTGTACAAAAACCAAATCTTTTAAGAAAGCCAGCCGTTCTTCGTCTACGCCGTGCTCGTCGTAAATGCTGCCGTCATAGTCCATAAACCCAACGACCTTCGCCCCCAGCTGGGTCAGTTTTTCAATCGCGTAAATGCCCACGTTGCCGCAACCGGACACAATGGCCGTTTTTCCTTTTAAATCATCCCCGCGCGTGGCCAGCATGTTTTGCGCAAAATACGCTACGCCGTAGCCTGTGGCTTCCGGGCGCAAAAGGCTGCCGCCCCAGTTGGGTTTCTTGCCGGTAAACGCGCCGGTAAAATCGTTCGTCAGTTTTTTGTATTGCCCGAACATGTAGCCGATTTCGCGCGCGCCGCAGCCCAGGTCCCCGGCCGGGATATCGGTGTGATAGCCGATGTGGTGGTACAGTTCGTTGATAAACGAATGGCAAAACCGCATGACTTCGGCGGCGGATTTGCCGCGCGTGTCAAAGTCGCTTCCGCCTTTGCCTCCGCCCAGGGGGAGCGTCGTTAAGCTGTTTTTAAAAGTTTGTTCAAAGCCCAGGAATTTAAGCGCATCCTGCGTTACCGTTTCGTGAAAGCGGATACCGCCTTTGTACGGCCCCAGCGCGCTGTTGAACTGCACGCGGAAACCGCGGTTTACGTGTACGCCGCCTTTGTCGTCCTGCCACGGAACGCGGAAAATGATGGTGCGTTCGGGCTCCACGATGCGTTCCAAAATTTTTTCTTTAATGTAAACGGGATTTTGCTCCAGTACGGGTTTTAACGTGCTGACAACTTCAAACACCGCCTGGTGAAAGACTTTTTGGGCAGGGTCTTTTTTGGTTTGGGCGGCCAGAAACTCGGTAATATAAGCGTTTGTATCCATACTCCCTCCTGATGCGGCTTGTACCCCTATTATAAATTTCCGCCGCGGGAAAAGCAAGGGTCCTTTTCCGGCGGAAAATATGCTACCATATACAAAATCCGCGCGCCGTTTGCGCACGAGGGAAATTATGAAGCTGTCCGCCAATATGGAAGATTATTTGGAAGCCGTGTCTTTTTGCGCCAACGATAAAGGCGTCGCCCGCGTGAGCGACATCCGCGACATGCTGGGCGTAAAAACCCCCAGCGTAACGGGCGCGATGAAATCCCTTGCCGAAGCGGGTTACGTGCGTCACCAGCCCTACAGCGGCATTGAACTGACGGCCAAAGGGCGCCGCGCCGCCGAAGACGTTAAAAAACGCCACGCCATTTTAAGCCGTTTCCTGCGCCAAGTGCTGGGCGTGAACCCCAAAACGGCCGATATGGACGCGTGCAAAATGGAACACGCCGTCAGCCGCGAAACGCTCGAAAAACTCCACGCCTACCTGCATAAACAAACCGGAACGGAAGAATAGTCCGGCCGGGCGTTCTTTCTCCCCTTAAATTTTCTATAATATAATTATCCTTAATTATACGGAGTGAATTGTATCATGGCAAAGAATAAGTATTCCCATACCGTTTTGCTTCCCAAGACGGATTTTCCCATGCGCGCAGGTTTGGCGCAAAAAGAACCCAAAATTTTAGACTTCTGGAAGTCCATCAACCTCTACGAAGCCATGCTTAAAAAGAACGAAGCCGGCAAACATTTTGTTCTGCATGACGGGCCGCCCTACGCCAACGGCAAAATTCACATCGGCCACGCTTTGGATAAAACGATTAAGGATATTATTATTAAAAGCCGCGCGATGACGGGTTACTACACCCCTTACGTGCCGGGGTGGGACTGCCATGGCCTGCCCATTGAACAGGCTCTTTTAAAAGAATTAAAACAGGACAAAAAACACATCACGGACGTGCCCGCTTTCCGTAAAAAAGCGCGCGAGTTTGCCGCCAAATTTATCGACCTTCAGCGCCAGGGTTTTAAACGCCTGGGCGTGCAGGGCGACTGGGATAACCCGTACCTTACGATGGCCCCGCGCTACGAAGGCATCACCATCGGCGTGTTTTTGGATTTGATTGAAAAAGGCTACGTCTACAAAGGCCAGAAAACGATTACCTGGTGCTCCCATTGCGAAACGGCCTTGGCCGACGCGGAAACCGAATATAAAGACATTTCTTCCCCGTCCATTTACCTGCGTTTTAAACTCGTAAACCCGGACCAAAAAATCCTGGGCGATTTGGATTACACCAAACCCGTCAGCCTCGCCGTGTGGACGACCACTCCGTGGACGATTCCCGCCAACTGCGCGGCTGCCGTTTCCAACACGGAAGATTATTCCGTGCTTAAAGACGCCAAAACGGGCGAATACTACATCGTGGCCGAAAAACTGGCCGAAGAATTTTTAAAGAACACCGGGCTCGACTGCACGCAGGCCGGCAAAGTGGCCGGCGCCGATTTGGTGGGGATGAAGTATTATCACCCGCTTACGCATAAAGAAAACCCGGTCATCTGGACCGACTTTGTAACCATGGACGCCGGTGTGGGTATCGTACACATCGCCCCCGGCCACGGTGAAGAAGACGCCGCCGCCGGCAAACAATGGGGTCTGGAAGCGTTCTGCCCCGTCGATGAAAAGGGCTGTTATACCAAAGATTCCGGCATTTTTGAAGGCATGCACGTGTTTGAAGCCAACCCCTTAATGGTTAAAAAGCTGGACGAACTCGGCGCGCTTATCAAAGAGCAGGAAATCACGCACAGCTATCCGCACTGCTGGCGCTGCCATAACCCGATTATCTTCCGCGCCACGGAACAGTGGTTCATGAACATTGATAAAGACGGCCTGCGCCAAAAACTCATGAAGAATTTGGATAACGTCAAATTCTATCCCGCGGGCGGCGAAGAACGCATGCGTTCCATGATCGGCCTGCGCCCGGACTGGTGTCTTTCCCGCCAGCGTTTCTGGGGTACGCCGGTTACCATTTTGTATTGTAAAAAATGCGGCAAACCGCAAATCGACCATACCCTTTTTGAATTTATCAAAGCGCGCGCTATGGAAGAAGGTTCCGATTTCTGGTTTACCGATCCGGTGGAAAAACTCATGCCGGAAGGCTACCACTGCGAATGCGGCGGCACCGAATTTAGAAAAGAAACGGACATTTTGGACGTATGGCTCGACTCCGGCGTTTCCTGGGCGGCCGTACTTAAAGACCGCGGCATCACCTTCCCGGCTGACGTGTATTCCGAAGGGTCCGACCAGCACCGCGGCTGGTTCCAAAGCTCGTACATCCCTTCCTACACGCTGGAAGGCACGGCTCCTTTCAAAACCATTTTGACGCACGGCATGGTGCTCGACCAGCAAGGCCGCCCCATGCATAAATCTTTGGGCAACAGCGTGGACCCGGAAGACGTCATCAATAAATACGGCGCGGATATTTTGCGCCTGTGGGTGTCGTTCTCCGACTATCAGGGCGACGTCCGCATTTCCGACGAAATTTTGGGCGGGCCCATCGATACGTACCGCAAACTGCGCAACACCGTGCGCTATGCGCTCGGGAACCTGTCCGACTACGACCCGGAACAGCACAAAGTTCCCGGCAAAGAATTGGCGGAAATGGACCGCTACATGCTGGGCCGCCTGAATGAGCTTATTCAGGAAGTCCACGCGGGCTATGCGGAATTTAACTTCCGCCGCGCGATGCGTGCGATTACGGACTTCTGTATTTTGGATTTGTCTTCCTTTATGCTGGACGCTTCCAAAGACCGCTTGTACACGCTGGGTGCCTCTTCTCCGGCGCGCCGCAGCGCGCAGACCGTGCTGGCCGAAATCGCCGTGACGCTTCTGCAGCTGATGGCCCCGGTGCTTTCGTTCACCGCCGAAGAAGCCTGGCAGGAACTGCGCAAAACCGCCCTGGGGCGCGATTTACCGCAGAGCATTTTCCTCTCCAACATGCCCACGAACGCTTCGCTCATTCCGGACGTGAAACTGGAAGAAAAATGGAACAAAATCCGCTCCGTGCGCGAAGCCGTCCAAAAAACGTTGGAAGACGCGCGCCAGAAAGGCGTTATCGGTTCGGCCCTGGAAGCCAAAGTAATTTTCAAAACTTCTGACCCGCAAATGAAAGCGTTTTTGGAAGAAACCAAAGCGCTGTGGCCGGAAATCGCCATCGTGTCCGCCGTGGAAGTGCAGGACGGGGATGAACCCCTCACCGTTACGGCCGAACACGCCTCGGGCGTGAAATGCGCCCGCTGCTGGCAGTGGAAAGAAGACGTCGGTTCCGACGCCAAACACACCGATATTTGCGCCCGCTGCGCCGAAGTGCTGGAAAAAGAAGGCCTTACGGTGGAAGAGGTAGAAAAAGTAAGTGCGTAATTTTTGGAATAAAACCGTTTCCTGGATGAAAGAGCACCGCGCCGTTACCTGCGCGGCGCTCGGTATTTTTTTGCTGGATCACCTTTCCAAGGTTGCGGTTTTGTTCTGGCTGCCGGACGAACCCGTCAAACTGCTGCCGTTTTTTTACCTGCGCTACGTGGAAAACACGGGCGCGGCGTTTGGCATGATGCAGGGGGGGAACCTGCTGCTGATTTTTATTATGCTGGCCATTGTGGCCTATATGATAAAAAGCTGGAAAGAACTTTGCTCCTACGGAAAATGGGTGGAATGGGGCTGTGTTTTTATTTTGGCGGGTGCAGTGGGCAATCTTTATGATAGAATAACGTTAGGCTACGTGGTGGACTTTTTGGATTTTAGGGTGTGGCCCGTTTTTAACGTGGCCGATTCGTTCATTACGGTAGGCGGATGTATGCTGTTTATCTCGTTGTTTTTCAGCCGTAAAGGGAAAAGGGAGGAAAAATGAAAAAAATTTTAGGTTTGTTTGCGGCGGTCCTTTTGCTGGCCGCGTGCGGGACGGAAAAGAAAACTTTTAAACAGGCCCAGCTGGCCGCTTCCAAAGGCAACTTTACGCAGGCCATCCAAATTTATTCCCGCCTGATTAAACGCAACCCCAACCATTATGCGGCCCTTATCAACCGCGGCGTTTTGTGGGAACGTCTGCCCGTGAAAGACGCCAAAGAACGCGCCAAAAACCGCTCCTACGCGGAAGCCGATTACCTGCGCGCCATTGAGGTCAATCCCGCCGTGGCCGAACCGTACAACAACCTGGGCGCGCTGTATGTGGATACCGGGCGCAACGCGGATGCCGCCGTCTATTTAAGCGAAGCCATCGCCCGCAGCCCCAAGTATTTTACCGCTCTTATGAACCGCGCCATCGCGTATTACCGCCAGGGCCGCACCACCGCCGCGTTGCAGGACTTTAACAGCGCGTTAAAACTGCGCGACGATGAACCCCTTTTGTTCTTAAACCGCGGGCTGGCGTATTTTGATTCCGGCATGTACGACGCCGCGCTGGACGATTTTTCCTATTTAATCCACCTCCGCCCCAACGACGCCCGCGCTTATTTGGAACGCGCCCGCGTGTTTATCCGCATGGGATACCCGGCCAACGCGTATGCGGATTTGGAAGAAGCCGTTTCCATTAAACCCACATATGCGCTTGCCTACTATTATATGGGCGATTTGTTATTCCGCAAAGGCGAAACGGACCAGGCTTTGGGCATGCTCGTGCGCTCGAAAGAATTGGCCAACCAATACGTACCCACCTACGAACTGATGGGCGATATGCTGGCGCTTGAAGACCCTGTCAGCGCCACGGCCAACTATATGGTGGCCAAAAAACTGGACCCGAAAAACGCCCGCCGCTACGACGCTAAAATCCGCTTGATGAGGACCGAAGAAGGCCGCGAACGCGTGCTTGCAAACCGGTTTTTCCCGCGTTAATTATATGTCCGGCATTACGTCTTCTTCCTGCACTCCGTGCGCGCTAACGGTACCGTCCAAATCGTTTACGTACCGCTTCTTCTTGTCGTGCTGCTTGTTTGTACTGCTTCTTTTTTCGCTCACGTTCCAACACTCGAACGTGGGCGTTTTCATCCTGGGGCTGATGAACGTGCTGTTCTGCGCGGACGTGTTCGTGCGCTGCGCGTGGCGGGATTTGCTGTCCGGCCGTTTTACGTTTGCGCTTTTTGCGGCGGTGGCCGTCTACTCCGGGTTTTTATATTCCGCGCTGAACGTATTTTCAACGCGTCCTTTATACGGGCCCGCGCCGGATTTATTTGTGTACGTTTCGTTTCTCTTGACGCTTTCCCTGTGGGCGGAACGCCGTTTGACGCGCGAAAAAGAACAAACGCGCGTATATATTAAAAAGCTGGACGACTTCCTCCCCAAATCGGGCCGCTTGTGCGTCGGCCGCCAGTTTAAAAAAGTGTTTGCCGGCGAATTAAAACCCGGCGAACTTATTTTTGTTAAACCCGGGGAACGGCTGCCTTGCGACGGTATCGTTAAAAAAGGCAAAACGTCTATCGACGAACAGCTGGTTACCGGCAATATGCTGCCCACTTCCAAACGGGTGGACAGCCCCGTCTATGCGGGTACGCTGAATAAATCGGCCGAAATTTACGTGGAAGTAACGCTTCCGCTGGCCCAGTCTGCCCTGATGAACGTGATTGACGCCGTTAAAACGGGGGAACTGCGCCGCGGAAATTTTGCCAGCGCGCTGGACGGTTTTGCGGCGGTCCTGTTCCCGTTTGCGCTTCTTTTTTCGGCGGGTGCGTATGCGTATGCGCTGTACACCTCGGGCGCGTATGCGGCCGGGTTCGAAGCGTGGCTGCATTATGCGGGCGTCCTCTTGTTTTGTTTGGCGCTTTCCTGTCCGCCGGCTTTGGTTTTTGCGGGGGTATTCCCGGCGTTTTTTGCCAAATCGGGCGCGCGCGCCAAAAAAATTAAAATCCAAAACATTTACGCGCTGGATGAACTGGTCTGCGCCGATACCGTATTCTTTGACAAAACCGGCACGCTGACATACGGCGAACTGCGCGTTTGCGGCGTGTTTCCGGCCCAGGAATCGCTGCGTAAAAAATTATTGGAAACGGTTGCCACCGCCGAACAAATGGTGGACGGTCCGTTTGCCGACGCCGTAAACGGATTCGCCAAAAAACATAAAGTGAAAACTAAAAGTTTGCTGTGTTTTGACGTACTCCCCGGCCTGGGCGTGCAGGCGTCCACGCGTACGGATAAAATTTTGGCGGGCCGTATCCAGTGGATTAAAGAACAGGGCGTAGAAGTGCCCGAAGAAGTTTCCAAGGTGGAAGCGGCGGTTATTTGCGTGGTCAAAAACGGCGAATTTTTGGGTTATTTGACGCTGGCCGACGAACTGCGCCGCGGCGCGCGGGAACTGGTGGACTACTTAAAATCCAAGGGCAAAGACATTATTTTGGTTTCGGGCGATAACGAGTCGTCCGTATCGTCTTTTTCCAAACAGGCCGGTATCGAAAAAATGAACTTTAACGTACTGCCCAAAACCAAGGCGGAAATCGTCACCAATCTGCGCGGGCTGGGCAAGCGCGTGGTGATGGTGGGGGACGGTTTTAACGATATTATCGCGCTTTTGCGCGCGGACGCGGGCATTGTGTTCGCCTCCGGCCGCAACGTGTACAACAACTGGGTGGACGTTATTATCAAACGCAAAGACTTGTATCCGCTGAAAGATTTGTTTACAATAAATACGAGACTCCGCCGCGCGGCGGCATTTAACGCCGTGGCGGCTTTCCTGCTCAGCGGGGCGCTGGCGGCGTGGCTGTTTTGGCGCATGCCGGACGCTTCCGGCTGGCATTGGACGACGGGCGGCAGTTTGGCCGTCGTATTACTGCTTTTATTAAATTCTGTGAGGTTATTAAAAATAAAATGACGACGCATGACATTGATTTCGGTTACACTTCCGACCACGCCCGCAAAAACGCGGACGCCGTTCTCCCGGCCATTCAGTGCTGGCCCAACCAATACAAACGCGATTACGATATTAAAATCGAATTGCCGGAATTTACGTCCGTATGCCCCAAAACGGGCTTGCCGGACTTCGGCGTAATTACGATTGAATACATTCCGGACGAACTGTGCCTGGAACTTAAATCGCTGAAATACTATTTGCTTGAATACCGCGATATGGGCATTTTTATGGAAAACATCGCCAATAAAATTTTGGACGACGTGGTAAAAGCCTGCCAGCCCAAAAAAGCGACCGTAACCGGCGTGTTTACGCCGCGCGGCGGTCTGCGCTCCGTAATCACGGCCAAGTACGAGAAAAAATAATGAACGCTAAAAAGAACCTGCTTTCGGCGGGGATTTTGATTGCCGTATTTTTGGCCGGTGTGGCCGCCATGCGGGTGTGGGACGTGTACCGTCTTGCCCGGGCGGAAAATAACACCGTGCCCGTGCACGCGACGGATTCCCTTTTAACGATTAATATGAAAAACGCCGACGTGCCCGAGGGCGTAACGGTGGTGGAAGAGCCGGATTATGTGGAGTCTTCCGTGCCGTCCCAGCTTTCCAAAATTAACATTCCCGGGATGGAAAAAATCTATACCCGCTCCGGGCGTGTAGTTACGCCGGAAGAAGAGGACGAAGATTCGGAAACGGTGGTGGATTTGACGCATACCTCCACGCCGTCTGCCGATGAGCCCGCCGCACCGGAACCCAAAAGCAGTATTTCCATGATTAATGCGCCCGTGGCGGTGAAGCTGATTAAAACGGCGGAGGAATACAAAGCGTTCAAACGCACCGCGCGCGGGAGCTACCCGGTGGCGGATTTTTCCAAGCAGGACGTACTGGTTTTGGAATCCACCAGCAACCTTCCGGATAAGGTGTTTGAAATCCAAAGTGTACGCGAAGAAGACGGCAAAATGGTGGTTACGTACCGCGTAAGCGTGTTTGGGCTGGATAAGAAAACCAATACGCACAGCGCCGTGCTGATTTTAAAGCGCGACTTGCCTGTTGAACTCAAACAAGTGGTGTAAACACGCACCAAGCAGGTTTACAAGCCGGAGCGGAGATTTCCGCCCCGGCTTTTTTATGAATATCTTACAGAATACCCCGGGCTTTAGCCCGGGGTGTTTCATTGTTTAGGTATTGTTTTTCCCGTTTTGCAGGCCTTGACCCGTCTATAAAATTCGTTCCGTACGGAAGAAGTATTTTATTTGTCCGAGCCGCAGGCGAGTTGTAAAATGCGCCGTACGGAACTGGATTTTATGGGTGCGGCCTGCGAGTTTTTTGCTACTTTTGCCGATGCAAAAAGTAAAAACTAACTTTGGGGTATGTCTTAAATAGTGTGGCCTAAACTAATCAGAAGAGCGCAGACAAGAGGGGAGCCCAGGCTCTGGGCCTTGACCCGTTTTTTTTTTTTGATAACATGGGAATAAGTCAAGTATAAGGGGGGATATATCCCATGTATCAAAATGCCGTCATTCCGTCACGCTGCGCGCCGCCGGAGCCGAAATTTAGGTTATTAAATAGAAATTGTAATCCTTATTGTAAATCGGATTTCCGGTTCACCATGCAGCCCGCAGGGTGCCCGGGAATGACAAAGCGCGGTTTTACGCTTAGTCGTCATGCTGAACTTGTTTCAGCATTCATACCAAAGAAAACAAAAACTAATAAACAGCCTGGATCCCGGATCCATGTCCGGGATGACAACGGAACGATGGGATTTACGTTAATAGAGTTGTTAGTTGTCGTCTTAATCATCGGTATTTTGTCTGCTGTTGCACTGCCGCAGTACCGCGTGGCGGTGGAAAAAAGCCGCCTTACCCAGCAGATGGTTTTGGTGGATGCCGTCGTGCGCGCGCAGGAATTGTATTATATGGCAAACGGTCAGTTTGCAAATGATTTAAGCGAGTTGGACTTCGGGCTTCCCGGCGG
Organism: uncultured Elusimicrobiales bacterium; assembly: GCA_910576915.1. Lineage (GTDB taxonomy): Bacteria > Elusimicrobiota > Elusimicrobia > Elusimicrobiales > Elusimicrobiaceae > Avelusimicrobium. The sequence goes on along the minus strand of CAJTJT010000005.1, from coordinate 124,993 downwards.
CTGTACGTTCCCAGGCGGCAGTGCGGATCCTTCCTGGGCAAATTGTGGGAAATTTTCCATTAATTATAAGCACGGTTCCAACTGTGACGTCCACGGTTCCAACGGAACGACGTGGAACACAGGCGCTTTACGTTATGAAAAACGGATGTCGGTCGGCGAGTGTACGGGCGGTATTTTTTGCCATGCGCAAACGTCGGATAATGTTGCCCAGCAAGTATGCAAAAGCCTGGGGGGAACGAACCCCACGGCAAATGCGCTTTTCAGCGGATTTACGCGTTATACGCTTCCTTAAAACATAAAAAATCCCCGGGGAAACCCGGGGATTTAAATTGTCTGGTCCCGGGCATCTGCGCCGGGATTTTTTTACTTCTTTAGTAAATTTTCAGACGGTTTAAAACGCACTTTTTGTTTGGCGGGCACCTGTACTTTTTCGCCCGTTTTGGGATTGTGGCGCGTTACGGGGCGCGCCGTTTTTAATTGGAACGAACCAAAATTGCTGATTACTACTTTGCCGTCCCGTTTCAAACCGTGTTTAATAATTTCAAAAACTTTATCTACCGACATCTTGGCCTGTTTTTTGTCTAAAACATGCCGGGTTAAGTGCCGGATTACATCGTCCTTATTCATTTTCTTTGTCCTTATGCTGTGTTTCGCAAAACTTCGGATACACCTGGTATACACTCAGTCTTCCGCGCCTAAAAATAGGCACAAAGGACTGTGAAAAATCGCTTTCTTACGCGTTTATTTATTGCCCCGGTTGGTAAATCCCATGGCATGCAACAGCACATAGGGTTTTTTGCCCTGGCAGACAATCTGCCAAATGGCGTCAATAATCGGGGTTTTGAGGTTGTTTTTGCGGGCGATATCGTACACGCTTTGTACGGAGTTTACGCCCTCGGCAATCGTGCCCACTTCTTTCTTGGCTTCTTCCAAAGAAAGGCCCGCGCCCAGCTTTTCGCCCAAACGGCGGTTGCGGGAAATGGCGGACATGCCCGTCAAAATCGCGTCGCCGAATCCGGCCAGGCTGTAAACGGTTCCCGCCTGCCCGCCCTGGCTGACGATGATGTCGTTCATCTCCTGCAAAGCCTGGGTGATAAGGGCGGCTTTGGCGTTGGCTCCGTCGCCGATACCGTCGATAACGCCGCATCCGATGGCAAGCACGTTTTTAATGCCGCCGCCGTATTCCACGCCGCGGCGGTCCGAAGCCGGGACGACGATAATCGGGTCCCCGCTCATTACGTCGCGGATTTCGTCCACGAGCGCCGGGTCTTTCCCGGCCAGCATGATTTTGGTCGGCACATTCTGCGCCACTTCCAGCGCAAAGCTGGGGCCGGAAAATGCGAGCGTTTTATCTTTCAGCTGCGGTAGTTCTTCTTCGATAAGTTCGCAAATGGTTTTAAAAGTCCCGTCTTCAATACCTTTGGACGCGCTGACTACAGGTACCGCGCGGCCGTTTAAAAAGGGTTTTAATTGTTCGCGGCAGAACGTGCGGATGGCTTTGGAAGAAATGACGAAAACGATCAAATCGGTATCTTTTACGGCTTCTTCCACGCTAGCCGTCAGACGGATATTGTCGTGAATTTTAAAATTGGGGATGTTCGGGTGGCGGCCCATGGTTTTAAGCACGTTGAGCAGCTGTTCGTTGTATTCCCACAGCGAAACGCTGTAGCCTTTCTGGGCCAAATGCTGGGCGATAACGCTGCCCCAGATACCCGCGCCGAAAACGGTGATTTTATTTACTTTCATGTTCTTTTCTCTTTTTGGCGCCGTCTTCAAATTTAAGTTCTTTTTGCTGAAGCAGGCGTTTAATGTTGGGAACGTGTTTGTAAATGACGAGTGCGCCGATGGCCGTTACCATCAAGTTGACGGCCAGGGGGTGTTTTCCGATAAAAAAGCTGCAAATGGGGAGCACGATGCACGCCACAATGGAACCGATGGAAATGCGGCCCCACAACGCCACGCACACGACGAAAGACGCAAACGCGATGGCCGTCGGCACGGGGAGTAAAGCGGCAAATACGCCCGCGGAGGTTGCAACACCTTTGCCGCCGCGGAATTTAAGGTAAATCGTCCACATATGGCCCAAAATGGCAATCACGCCGCACGCGATGGCCACCCAGTAATTTTCCGGGCAGAAATGGCGGGCGAGGCAAACGGGGATGAACCCTTTTAAAGCGTCAATCAAAAAAGTGGAAATACCGGCCCATTTGCCGACGGTGCGGTAAACGTTGGCGGCGCCGGGGTTGCCTGAACCGTGTTCGCGGATGTCAATGCCCATGGCGCGTTTGGCGATGAGGTAGCCGGTCGGGACGGACCCGAGTAAATAACTGAACAAAACGAGAGTGATTACGGTAATAGTCATATCCTCATTATATTATATTTGGCGTTTGGGCAACAGGGCTTTATCCAAAAAAGTGGTTTTTTAGGAGTTTTTTATATACACTAATAATATGAAAAAATTATCGCTTTTATTATTGTGTTTATGCGGTTTCTTTCCGTTTGCGCACGCGCAGGAAGAAGAAGGCCCGCGCGTGAATGAAAACGCATTCTTGGTGCAAAAAGAAATTGACGTTTGGCGGACGGATAAAACGTACAATTCGCAAGCCGCCGTGTATGCCTGCCAGGCGGTGCGGATTCATAAAAACTGGTTTTTGACGGCCGCCCACTGCGTGTATACCGCGTGCAGCGGTTCCCAGCCGTGTACGGTGCAAATTACGCTGGCCGAGGCGGAACTGCGCCAAATGGCGCGCGTGTATCACAGCACGTCTTCCCAGCGGGTGTTTATTTATCCGGGGTTTTTCCCGGGGCAGAACCGTATCAGCAGTGTGGACGTAGCTCTAATCCGCTTTGAGCCGGAATCGGCCGATTTTTCGTATGAAGCCAAGAAAAAGGGCGTGTGGGAGCCCATTACGCAGGAAACTTTTTACGCCCTCCTGCCCGACAGCCCCGAAACGCAGGACCAGCTGAACGCTTCCGGCGGGCGGCTGGTGAGTTCCGCCAATTTGGGAAATTCTCTTTTCCGGCCGGGGATTGTGGTGCCCAAGACGGTCCGCGGCGAAGTATTTTATTTGCAATCTCCGTCCGACGATATTTATTTTGTGGAAAAACTGCAGCATTTTATTTCGCCCGGTTTTGGCGTGCGCCGCGGCAATTCGGGCGGCGGCGTTTTTACCCCGCAGGGCGATTTGGTGGGGTTGGTGTCCTCTCTGATGTATTCCAGAAACGGCAGCGCGTCTTTTTATGACGCGGAGGGAAAAGCCGTGCTGACGCTTAAAAACGCGCGGGATTATTTTATGTTTACCGGGTTTAACGGCGCAACGCTCAATTTTATCCGCAATAAAGTGCCGTCTTTGCGCGTCATCGGGGCGGATATGGGATACACAGAGCCCGTTAAAAAGAATTTTGAAGAGATTGTAAAAATGATTAACGGCGTTCCGATGGATTTTTAAGCAATTTTAGCAAACTTTCGTAATTGCCGTCCGTAGCCATGAGGGTAAGTTCCCAGGCGCCGGACGGCAATTCTTTTCGTCCGGTGACGAGGGCTTTTTCGTAGATTTTCCCCAGTGCGCCCAGTTGGGCGGGTTCCAATTTTAAGCGGCGCAGTTTCCAGCGGCGCGCCACGGCGTCTTCTACTTTTTGGAGCAGTTCCGTAAGGCCCGTGTTTTGCCCCGCGCTGATAAGGGCGGCGTGCGGGTGCCGGGCTTTTAAAAGCTCCCGGCGGGCGGGAGATAATAAATCGGTTTTGTTAAATACGTCGATAACCGGGGTTTCTTTGGAGCCCAGGTCCGCGATGGTTTTGCGTACGGTGGCGGCCTGCATATCAACCAACGGGGAGGCTGCGTCGTGTACGTGCAGGATAACGTCGGCAAACGTGGTTTCTTCCAGTGTGGCGCGGAAAGAACTCACCAAACTGTGCGGGAGTTTTTGAATAAAACCCACCGTGTCCGTAAACAGCATTTCGCCGCCCGCGGGCATGCGTACGCGGCGGGTGGTGGGGTCGAGCGTGGCGAAAAGTTTGTCGTCCGCGTAGACGGCGGTTTGGCGCGTAAGCGCGTTTAAAAGGGTGCTTTTCCCCGCGTTTGTGTAGCCGACAATCGCAATTTGCGGCAGCGGGATTTGCCCGCGCCGCGTGCGGCGCAGGTTGCGTTCGGCTTTTACCTGGTCGATTTCTTTTTCCAACTTGCTGATGCGAAGGCGCAGTCGGCGTTTGTCGTATTCCAGTTTGGTTTCGCCGGGGCCGCGCAGGCCGATACCGCCTTTTTGCTGCATAAGCGCGGTTCCCTGGCCGCCCAAGCGGGGGAGTAAGTATTTTAACTGTGCCAGCTCCACTTGCAGTTTCCCTTCCTGCGTGCGTGCGCGCTGGGCGAAAATATCTAAGATTAACCGGGTGCGGTCGATTACTTTGGCGGGGATTACTTTTTCCAAATTTTTTTGTTGGGCGGGGGTGATTTCGTCGTCAAAAATAACGGTTTGGGCGTTTAGTTCGCGTACGGTTTGGGCGATTTCTTCCATTTTTCCGCCGCCAATCAGCGCGGCCGCGTTAAACGCGTTTACGCGTACGCGGAAAATATGCGCCACTTCTCCGCCCGCCGTGTGCGCGAGGCGGACGAGTTCGTCCAAGGAACTGGTATCCCGTGTTTCCGTTTTAAGAAAAACGCCTACTAAAATCACTTTTTCCATTATATATATTGTACTTTTTTGGTGCCGTTGAAAAAATATACTTGTTTTTTGTGGGAGTGAACCTTTACCCCGTTTATAAAAGACGTTTTAGACGGAAAAAGCATTTTTATTTGTTTGAGCAAAGCGAGTTGTAAAAATGCCCGTCTAAAAATGTCTTTTATGGGGTTAGGTTCACGAGTTTTTTGTTACTTTTTGTCGGCACAAAAAGTAAGAAGAAGGCCTTGATTTGTTTTTTTTTTTTGATAACATGGGGATAATTAAATTTATTTGCTTGTCATCCCGGGCGTGGACCCGGGATCCAGTCAGTTTAATAAAAGTAGTAATCCTTATTTTATTCTGGCTTCCCGGTTCGCGGCGCGCCCGGGAATGACGCATGACGGAGGAACTTTTGTGTATCAAAAAAGCGGTTTTACGTTAATAGAGTTATTAGTAGTTGTTTTAATCATTGGTATTTTGTCCGCTGTCGCACTGCCTCAGTACGAGAATGCCGTCTTAAAAAGCCGTGCCGCAGGATTGCTCTCCAACCTAAAAACGCTTCGCCAGGCGGCGGAAGTGTATTATTTGGCCAACGGGAAATATCCCGTCAGTTTTTCGGAACTTGATGTGTCATTGGCGGGGGAAGAACGGGGAGATCCTGTGGAGGCGAATTCTTCCTTGTTATATTTGTCGGACGGTTCTAGCTATGCGCTGGATCAAGACGGTTATATCGGTGCAGGTTGGGACAAATACGGTTTAACTTTTAACTATTGGTATACCCCTATATGGGGTGTAAAAGAGGGTTGTTTTTTGATGCGTGCGCCGACGGAAAAATTGAAAAAACTGGGCCGCAGTATGGGTCGTTTTACGCAAACGACGGTATACGGTGATATTTTTGAAATTTGTTAGGACGCTTGCCGGAACTTTTTAAGCGCGGGATAAAATGTCCCGCGCGATTTTTTTTGCGTCAAAATCCGCCGGGTGTTCAAGTGCGATACGCAACGCGTTTGTATAGCGGTTAAACCAAGTGCGTTGGCGTTTGGCATACTGGCGCGTCAGCGTGGTGACGCGTTCCACCGCGTCTTTGCGCGCAAGTTCCCCTTTTAAAAACGCAATCGCCTGCGGATATCCCAGGCTTTTTAGGGCAGGGACATCTTCCGCGTATCCTTCGGTAAGAAGCGTGCGGGCTTCTTCGGCCATGCCGTCAAAAATCTGGTCCGTACGCAGGTTAATGCGCGCGTGTAACGCTTCTTTGGCCCAATCTAAGTAAACCCATTGGGAGGCGTTTTCGTCCGGCAGTTTGAAGAAATTGCCGCTTTTTAGTTCGCTGGCCGGTTTGCCCGTCAGCAGGCACAGTTCCAGCGCGCGCATCGTGCGCTGGACGTTTCCGGCGGGAATGGCCGCGGCGGAAGCTGGGTCCTTTTCTTGTAGAGCAGTGTGCAAGCCTTCTTTACCGTGTTCGGCTAGCAGTTTTTGGAGCATTTCCCTCGTTTGGGGGGTGCTTTGCGGCAGTTCATCCATCCCTACAAAAAACGCGTGCAGATACATCCCCGTTCCTCCGGCAAAAATGATTTGGCGGCCGGGATTGTTCTGTATAATTTCCCCGGCACGCGCTTTAAATGCGCCGGCGTTAAAGGTGTCCGTTACGTCCAAAAAATCTACCAGGTGATACGGCACTCCGTCCACCCTGTATGCACCGTTTTGCCAGGTGCCCGCGGGTTTGGCAGTGCCGACGGTGAGGCGTTTGTATACTTGGCGCGAATCGGCGGACAGAATGATTCCGTCCGTTTGGCGCGCCAGTTCAAGCGCCAGTTCGGTTTTGCCGGATGCGGTCGGGCCGCAGAGGACGATAGGTTTCATATGTATATTCTATAAATTTATAGACATAAAGGATCATGTGTCGAGGGGTTGTATTGTTTTTTTTTTTTGATAACATGGGGATAATTAAGTTTATTTACTTGTCATCCCGGGACGTTGCACGCCCGGGAATGACGCATGACGGAGGAGCTTTTATGTATCAAAAAAACGGTTTTACTTTAATAGAACTTTTGGTCGTTGTGTTAATCATCGGCATATTGTCGGCGGTGGCGTTGCCGCAGTATGAATGGGCGGTGGAAAAATCGCGCGCCGCCGAGGCTTTGGCCGTCCTTAAAACGTTGCGGGACGCGCAAGAAGTGTATTATATGGCGAATGGCGCATATGCGTCCGATTTCACGGCGTTGGATGTGGAGGTGCCGGAAAGCAAGTATTTTAATTACGTAGATGGCGGAATTTCCGTCGCCGCATATCATAAAACAAAGCCGTATTTAATCGCCTACCGCTGGCAGACCGAGGAAAACGACTCCATCGTTTGCGGAACGGACTCTTCTGCGGATATAGACTGGGCAAAACAGATGTGTCAACGTTTGGGCGCGGATACCAGTATAGGAGATCAGCGTTGGACGATTGTAAAATAAACTTTTTGCCCATTAGGCCAACTCCTTCTATAAAACGCCCCAGTATTTACAAAATACTGGGGAGTTTCATTTGCGAAGTTTTGTAGATTGGAACTATTTGTCTTCAAAAAGGCTTTCGTCTTTTTGGATTTTATTGCAGATTTTATTGCATTTACATTCGGGTACGCACACGTCGGGCAGTTTTAACAAAATGCGCGTATCGCAGTCGTTAAAATCGTCGGCCATTTCGCTGATGATTTTAGCGTCTTTTTCCGCCACTTTGATAAATTCGATACCAATCGTGTATACGTTTTCGCGCTGTTTCACCCAGGCGAGTTTTGCGCCCACTTCCATTTTTCCCGCGCCGGGAAGCTGCAGGCTGATGGAGAAGCGGTCCGCCATCGGCGCGCCCAAAAAGCTAATCATGCGCATGCCGGAGGCCGACAAGTCCGCCAAAATGGCCACGAGCGACGTTTCCTTCCCGTCTTCCGTTTTGTAGTGTAAGTTGACCGGTTCAATTAAATTGCTGATAACCGGCATACGCGGATGTTTGCGTTTTTCAGAAAAATTCTTTTTCTTCATAAATCAGTCCCTCGCAAATAATAAAGTTCCGTCTGCTTTTTCGATGTTTACTTTTACTACGCTTCCCGTCGGGTATTCCTTATTGGTTTTTACCCAAAAATTGCCCGACGAGCGACCTTTGTTCGCGTCCTCCATCAGCACTTCCTGCACCGTGCCGATTTGCCCTTGATACGCGCGTTCGGAAAGGCCTCTTACTGTATTTAACAAAATATCAAGCCTTTCTTCCAGTACTTTATCGGGGTGGAGTTTCATCAGCGCGGCGGGCGTGCCCTGGCGGGGGGAATACTTGTAGCAGAACGCGGCGGAAAAACCCGCTTCTTCCACGAGAGTCAGGGTCTGCTCAAAATCTTCCTGTGTTTCCGTCGGGAAGCCGACGATAAGATCCGTCGAAATGTTCATGCCGATACTTTTAAGCGCGCGGATTTTTTCCAGCAACGTTTCGCGCGTATAGCCGCGTTTCATTTCGGCCAGCACCTTGGAGGACCCGCTCTGCGCGGGCAAGTGTACGTGGCGCGCGATTTTTGGATTGTCTTTCACGGCTTCTAAAAACGCGGGCGTAAAATAGATGGGGTGCGGGCTTGTAAAGCGCACGCGTTCGATACCGGGCACTTCGCTCGCGCGGTTGAGTAAATCCGCAAACGTGGTTTTTCCGTCGGAATAAGCGTTGACCGTTTGGCCCAGCAGCATGATTTCTTTGACGCCTTGCTCCGCTTTGCGGCGGACTTGCTCCAAAATCTCTTCCTGAGGCAAACATTTAATCGGCCCGCGCACCGTGGGCACAATGCAGTAAGTACACGCAAAATTGCACCCGCGCATGATGGTTACGTAGCCCGTCAGCCCCGGTTTTAACGGTTCGCCCTGCGGGCCGGTGGGGGGAAAGAGGCCGCTTTTTTCCAGCGTGTCGCCAAAGTTTTCGATGTTTTTCGCGCCGGACAAAATATCCAAAAACGGGTAGTGTTTTTTTAATTTTTCACCCATGCGCTGGGCGGCGCAGCCGGCAAAAATCACGCGGCGGCCGGGGCGTTCTTTTTTCCACGCGCCCAGGCGGCCCAGGAACGAAACGGCGCGGTGTTCGGCATGGTCGCGCACGGTGCAGGTGTTGATAAGGACGACGTCGGCTTCGTCCAGGTTGTCGGTCGTCGTCATACCGCGCGCGGCCAGGTGGGAAAACATTTCCTCCGAGTCCGCAATATTCATCTGGCAGCCATAGGTTTGAATAAAAACTTTTTTCATATGAATAACAATAAAAAGGGCGGCCTCGGTCGGACCGCCCTTTAGGGTTGGTTTAATTAGAACTGATCGCTGATTTTTTTGATTCCTTCCGCCACGGGCTGCGCCAAGTGTACTTTAATGACGCGGCGGCCCTTGGATTCAAGCGCCTGAAAGTCCCCGAGCGCCTGCGCGTTGCAGAGCTGGCCGAACGTATAGTTTTGGCCGGGGATTTTGACGTCGTTTTGGGGATCGGCGGACAAAATCAAAAATACGCCGTTGTTGCCGTCGCCTTTGTGGAGCTGGCCTGTGGAGTGTAAATAGCGCGGACCGTAACCAAACATTACAGCGCGTTTGGTGCGGGCCATAATTTTATCGCGCAGACCCAAGAGGGCTTCGTCCACTTCTTTGGACGGATACATATAGGGCAGCACGGCCACATAGTCGTTGCTTTCCAGCAGGGAGTAGAAATCCTGGGCCAGAGTGCTGAGTTTTACTTCATCGGCAATATCTTTGGAAACCAGGAGGGGGGCGTTAATTTCCGCCGGGATTTTGCCCTCGCTGAGCTCGGTCAAAATGTTTTTGGCGAGCGTTTTGGCTTCCTGTACGTTGGGTTGGTCGAACGGGTCAATGGCCAGGATGGCGCCGGCGGCGGCGGTGGCGATTTCCCACAGCAGGAACATCGCGCCCAGGTAGTAGTGGTTGGGCATTTCGATGGTCATAAGCGGGTAGCCGCGTTCGGCCAGGTCTTTGGCTACGGCGGACACGCGTTTGTCGTCTTCGCTTCCGGTGGAGAGGTAGACGAAGAAGCGGTCATCGCGGTAGTCGAAATTTTTATGGAGCGTTTCGCCCGCCACGGGCACGACGCCTTTGCCTTCTTTGCCGGTGGATTCGGCCACCAGCTGTTCCGCCCACAGGCCGAAAGTGGCGAAATCGGACGGGGTCAAGAGAGTCAGTTTGTCTTTGGAGTGGTTGACGTTGCACGCGCCCATAAACGCGCCGAGTTTTACGGCGGCGTTGTCTTTGGCCGGGGCTTCCGGCGCGAAGGTGGCGGCCTGTTCTTTGGCAATCGTCAGAATTTTCTGTACGTCCACGCCCATAATGGCGGCGGGTACGATGCCAAACAGCGAAAGCGCGGAAAAGCGTCCGCCGATGTCGGCCGGGTTCAAGAACGTTTTGCGGAAATGGTGTTTTTTGGCCAATTCTTCAAGGCCGGTGCCGGGGTCGGTAATGGCGGCGAAGTTTTTGCCCGGTTCTTTTACGCCGGCTTTTTTCACTTCGTCCATAAAATACGCAAACTGGGAGGACGGTTCCACCGTGCCGCCGGATTTGCTGGCGAAGATGAACAGCGTTTCGGCCGGATTGATGCGCGCGCGCGCGGCGGCGACCCAGTCGGCGTTGGTGGTGTCGAGCACGATGACTTCGGGGCAGCCTTCCTGCTTGCCGAACACGGAGCGGAATACTTCCGGCGCGAGCGAAGAACCGCCCATGCCCATAATAACACAATGTTTAAAATTTTGTTTTACGTCGCTGGCGAAAGCGAGTACGTCTTCAAGGCGTTCCAGGGTCCAGTCGTACACTTTTTGCCAGCCCAGGAATTTGGGGATAAATTCCATGTGGTCTTTATCGCGTTTCCAAAGGGTGGGGTCCTTGGCCCAGAATTTTGTGTTAAATTCCAGTCCTTCCAGTTTAATTTCGCCTTCCCGGATAATTCCTTCGGCCAAGGGTGTTGCATGTGTATTCATATGTTTCTTCATCCTTTTTATAAAGACCGCTGGGGTCTTATTTAAAATTCAAATCTTCAATCGTTTTTACTTTATTTAAGCGCATTTCGTGGCGGGTGCCCGCTTGGAAAGAAGCGCTTAAAAAGCGTTCGGTCAGCTCTTCGGCCACGGCCGTGCCGATAATGCGCGCGCCCAGGCAGAGTACGTTTAACGCGTCGTGCTCTACGGCCTGTTTGGCGCTGTAAGCGTCGTGGCAGACGCAGGCGCGTACGCCTTTGGTTTTGTTGGCGGCTACGCAAACGCCCACGCCGCTGCCGCAGATTAAAATGCCGCGTTCAACCTGTCCGGCGGCCACCAGTTTGGCCACTTTGTCGGCATAGTCGGGATAGTCGGCCCGTTCGCAGCTAAAGGTGCCGCAGTCGGTCACTTCGTGCCCCAGACGTTTGACCGTTTGGAGTACGGTTTCTTTAAGCGGAAAACCCGCGTGGTCGCATCCGATGGCTATTTTCATAAATTAGTACGCTTGGTCGACCAGGTCGCACATGCAGTGGCCCATAAAAATATGGCAGGCCTGGATGTGCGGCGTGTCTTTAACGGCAACGGTGAGGGGAATATCGCACACTTCTTTAATGGTGCCGCCGTCTTTGCCCAAAAATCCGGCCGTAAAGCAGCCTTTGCGTTTGGCCAAAGCCAAAGCGAGGTACACGTTTTTGCTGTTGCCGGAAGTGGAAATGCCGATTACCACGTCCCCTTCTTTGGCGAACCCGTCAATTTGGCGGGAGAAAACCACATCGTACGAATAGTCGTTGCCGATGGCGGTAAGCGTAGAGGTGTTGGTGTTTAACGCCAGGGCCGGCAGGGAGGGTCGTTCTTTTTTAAAGCGTCCCACAAACTCGGCGGCGATGTGCTGCGCGTCGCCCGCGCTGCCGCCGTTGCCCATCAAAATAACTTTGTTTCCGTTTTTGAAGGCTTTGATAACCTGGGCGGCCAGTTCTTCCACTTTATCCGCCAGATTTTCTTTCACGTACGTAACGGCTTTGATTAATTCGTCGGCTTGGTTTTGAACAAACATAAACACCTCTTTTTAAAAAATTAAATTCTTTCAACGGCGCTTTTTTCCACCCAGCCTTTTAAGCCCTGGGATTTGACGATGACCTCAAACCACGAGTCTTTCTCGTCCAGCACAAGGAGTAAATGGCCTTGCGCCGCACTGGCGCTGGCGGGGAAATTGGTGCCCGGCCCACTGCGTATTTCGGCCGACGGCGCGGCCACTACGGCCAGCGGTTCAGTTTCCAGCGTATGCCGCCACCCCATCCAGCCGCCGCATAATACAAACGTAACCACAAACAGCGCGAGTACGCGGCCGAATTTGCGTTTGACGAGCCACACGCTTCCCAACGTACAGCAGAGCCATAAAAGCAAAAAGAACAGGCCTCTCAGTTCCTCGTAGGACAGCGCAAAAAACGCTTTATGCAGCGCGCCCGGCATGCCGGCGGGAACCAGTTTTTCTCCGCCCGCGGCAAGCGCCAGCGACAGGTTGTGCCGGATGTCGGCATCGCGCGGGGCCAGTTTAAAAGCGCGGTAATAGTTGGCCGCGGCCAGGCCTTTGCTGCCCATCTTAAAATAGCAGTTTCCTATATTGTAGTAAAGAAAAGGGTCGTTTGGGCGATTTTTCAGCTCATCTTCGTACACCCCCAGGGCGTTGGAAAATTTACCCTGGCGGTAGGAGTCTTCCGCCTGCTGGAGCGCGCTTTGCGCGAAGGCCGCACCCGCCGCCAGCAGGAGCCACCCCGTTAAGAAAAAAGAAATTGTGCGTTTCATTTGCATTCTTCCTCCAGCAGTTTGAGTACGTCCTGCGCCTGGGTGGACAGGTTCGTCGCGCTGTGCGCGCCGTGGCCGCTGGGGGCGAAACGCGCTGCGTCCAGCCGCTGCCACAACAGCGAAAACGCTTCCGCCGTGGACGGTTTTACGCCGCGTTCTTTCAGCGCGGCCAAAATGGATTTTAAGGGCAGGCTGCCCGTGCTTATTTTTAATTTTTCCTGCAAGTAGCCGGAAACGGCGTCCGCCACCGCTTCTTCGGACGGCGCTTTTTTAAGGGCGTTTTTGGCCGCCGCATACGCGCGTTTCTGCGCGAGCGACTTGCGCCCCACCGAGGCAAACAGCGCACCCGCCGCCAGGAGCCCCAAAAATAAAGCGTTTAAATTTTTCCACGCGGCCAGTTTGGCAAGCGCGCCGGGTTCGGGCGCGTAGGTGGTTTTGAGGTAGCGCACGTCGCTCCCCAGCGTTTGCAGGCCGGAGGCGCCGGATGCTTTGGCAAAGTTAAACCCGCTTTCCGTTTTGGTGGACGGGGTGACCGTCAGCTGGATAGGGTGGGTGTTAAGGGTGACGTACTGTTTTGTCTTCGGGTCAAAATAAGACCATTTTACAGCCGGCACCACATAAACGCCCGAGGCCGCCGGCACTAACACCGTTTTGAAAGTTTTGTATCCGCGCGGCTGGCCGTTTGCAGAAGGCAAAGAGCCCGATTCGGGCGCGGCGGGATAGATTTTAAAGCCGGCCAGGAACGGGAACGTCAAATCTTCGGTGGATTTTAAATTATCCGGCCCTTTGACCGTAACGGTCACGTTAACCGCTTCACCCGCTTCCACAGCAGCGGGTTCGGCCGCGGCCGTAATCGTATAACCCTGGCCTACGGCTCCGTAGAACGAGGCGGGTCTGCCATTGGCGGGTACGGCCTGCGCGTGAATGGTGATGGGGGAAGATTCGGCGGTTTGTTCTTCGGATACGGCCGCGCCGCCGAACAGGCGGTCAAACGCGGAAAGCGGCGAGGAACCCGTCTGGTAGCGTACCGAAGCCGGGCCGATCAGGCCCGCGCCGGGCGCGGCGGCGGCCAGTTGGTAGCGTTGTTCTTCGTAGCGGTACAGTGTTCCGCCGATGGACTGCGTACCCTGGGCCGTGGAGGCCGAGTGCATAAACAGGTTGGTGACGGACGGCTTTTGATAAGGCGCTTCGTAAAACGGCTGGGAATAGTAAAAGCGTACGGCAAGCGTAAACGGCTCGTTTACATACGGCGTTTTATTGCTGACGGCGGCCACCAAAAAGTAGTTTTCGTTTCCGCGCGCATACGCCTGGTTGGCCAGCGACGCTTCCAGCGGCGGCAGCGAGGGGTCGGCCCGTTCCGCGGTCCGGGTGCGGTTTGCTTTTTGGGCGGCGGGCAGGCTTTGGGCGGTGCGGTAAATCCGCACGGAAATGGGAGCCGTTTTATAGGTTTTGCCGCCGTGGGTAAACGTAATCGGGCCGATGGTGGCCGGGCCCGCAAAACGCGGAAGCATGACGTAACGGAATTCCAGGGTGGTGTTGTCGTTTACGGTGTTTTGTTCCACTTCGCGCGAGTAGACGTTAAAAGCCGGCAGGCTGGGCAGCTGGGGCATTACCATATTGCCCGATACCCCGCTCACCCGTACGGTCAGCGTCAGTTCGTCGTCTAAGGTGAGCGCGTTTTTGTCGACGGAAGCCGTCACCGTCGCCTGGGCCGCGGCCCACACGGTTGCACATAAAAGGGAAAGGATTAAAAACGTTTTTTTCATAGTTACCAGTCTTTTTCCACCGTGTCGTCTTGCGCGGCTCCGGCCGACTGCGGTTTTTTGTATTCGTTTTCCCGCGCCATTTGCATAATGCGGTCCGCCGCGTCTTTATTCTCCTGGTTTTGGGAAGAGTTTTGCGTCTGGTCCCCGGCGGAGTTTTGGTCGTTCTGCGCGCCGCCGCCGCTTTGGTTGGGGGAATCTTGGTTCTGATTTTGGTTATTTTGGTTGTCGTTATTGTTTTGGTTTTGCTGTTCTTCCAAAATCAGCTGTAAATTGTGCACGGCGTCTTTGTCTTTCGGGTTTTGCAAAATAACCTGCCGGTAGATTTCGGCCGCTTTCTTTTTGTCGCCCGCGCGGTAGTAGGCGTTGCCCAGGTTGAAAAGCGCGTCCTCTTTGAGGCTTCCTTCCTGACGGGCGGCTTGTTTAAAAGCCGCTTCGGCGGAACCGTAATCTTTTAAATAATAGGCCGCCGCACCCGCCCCGAAAGAGGCGGCTTCGTCTTGCGGCTTGTCGCGCAGGATTTGGTTGTAAGCGGCCAGGGCCTGGCCGTATTTTTTTTCTTCAAACAGTTTGCCGCCTTCGCGCAGCCCGGCCTGCACCCCGGCAAAAGCGGGTACGGCGGTGAGGAGCAGTAAAAATAAAAGCGGCGTTCTCATAATTCTATTTTACCTTTTTTATGCGTTTTTTTCCCCGGACTGCGGTTTGCGTCCGCGCGGCCACAGCAAATACGCCGCCAGGCACAGCATGGCAAGCAAAAGCGGGATTTGGTAGCGGTTTTTATAAGCGGCGCGTTTTACCGCGCTGGAAAGCGTTTTATCCAGTCCGCGCAGGGATTCTTCCACCCGCGCCGCCACCTGGGCGGGCGAAGTGTAGGAAATGTATACGCCGCCGGTGGCCTGGGCCAGTTCGACCAGGGGTTTCTCATCCAGCTTGGAAACGACGGTATTACCTTGCTTGTCTTTCTTATATTCGGACACGTTGCCCGCCGCGTCCGTCCGGGCGGGGATAAGGGTGCCTTCTTTGGTGCCGATGCCGATGGCAATTACCCGCACGCCGTATTTGGCGGCGGTTTGCTGGGCGGTTTCCAGGTCTTTGGGCGAATGGTCTTCGCCGTCCGTCAGCAAAATAAGGGCTTTTTGTCCGGGATATTTGGCCAGCATTTTTGCCGCAAGCGATACCGGCGCGGCCAGCGAGGTGCCGTTTACGGGCAGCATGTCCGGCCGCAAAGCGGAAATAAAGTATTGCAGGGCGTCGTCGTCGGTTGTAATCGGGCATTGGATAAACGCCTGCGACGTAAACGCAATAATCCCGACGCGTTCCTCTTTTAAATTGTTTACCAGCATGCGGAGCATGTTTTTTGCGTTATCCAGGCGGTCGGGGCGCAGGTCCCGCGCGCGCATGGAGGCCGATACGTCCACGGCGATGACGGTTTGGGCGAACGCACCCTGCGCTTCAATAATTTCCGTACCCCACTGGGGGCCCGCCAGCGCGGCGAATAAAAAGAACTCCGCCAAAAAGAACAGGGCCGTGCGCCACGCGCTCACTGGGCGCAGGTGCGCCGTTAATTTGGCGTAAGCCGCGCGGCCGAACAGGGCGTTAACGGCCCGCTCTTTTAATTTTCGGCCCGCCCAAAACACAAGCGCGGTCAGCGCCGCGGCGGGTACAAAGTAGAGCAAATAAACGGGACGTGCAAAAAGTTCCATATTAAGGCACCTTTATTAAAATTAATTTTTCAAGCGCAAGCCCCAGGGCGGCGCATAACAGCGCAAGCAGTAAAACCGGCTGGAAATAATCCGTCCGGCTGACGGTGGAACTGGGGGAAAATTCCGTTTTTTCCAGTTCGTTGATGGTATCGTAAATTTTAGTCAGTTCGCTTTCGTTGTTGGCGCGGTAGTATTTCCCGCCCGTCAGTTCCGCAATTTCCATCATCAGCCCTTCGTTGATTTCGTCGGCCTGGTTGGAATAGGGGTTGCTGCCGGGGGCGCTTGCGGTGCCGACGGTATAGACGCGGATTCCGTACGCGGCCGCGGCTTTGGCGGCCATCAGCGGCTCGATGGCGCCGGCGTTGGAGTCCCCGTCCGTCAGCAGGATGATAACTTTGCTTTTGGCCTTGCTGTCTTTTAAATGGTTGGCGGCTACCCCGAGCGCGTCGCCGATGGCGGTATAATTGGGGTCCACAATGCCCAGATATAAAGAAGAAATGTATTCCTGCAGGGCGTCGTGGTCCAGCGTCAGCGGGGCCTGGAGCATGGCCGCTTTGGCAAACGCCACCACGCCGATACGGTCGCTGACGCGTTTAGAGATAAAACGCGCCGCCGTTTGTTGGGCGGCCACAAAGCGGCTGGGGTAGAAATCCTGTTTTTGCATGGAGGCGGAAACGTCCATCAGCAAAATGATGTCGATACCTTCGGAGGGGGGAAGAACGGTGCGGTCGATGCGGACGGGCCGCGCGAGGGCGACGGTCATCAAAATAAGCGCAACCGTATAAAGCGTAAGCGGCAGCCACCGTGTGAAAAGTACGCGCAAGGAGGCCTGCTGTACTTTTAACCGCGCCATGGAATAATTAATCCGCCGGGCAAACGCGCCGCGGAAAACGGTCTGCGCTAAAAACACCCCAAACGGGATGACAAGCAATACAAACGCCCAGGGATTCATAAATCCCGCCTGTTCCCCGGCGATGCGGGTGAAAATCAGCGCGCAGGCGGACGTAAAGGTCAGCGCTGCGGTGCCGAGGATGGCCGCTGCCATGAATTTGGAGTCGCGCCGTACAAAAAGCGACGCCGCGAGCGCGCCCAACAAAAGCCCCGTGCTGATAATAAAAAAGTAGATCATGCGTCCTCCTTGGGCGGCAGCAGGGTTTCTTTGGGGGAGGTTTCGCGGATGATTTTGCGCAGGAGCTGGATATCTTTGTTGCGTACGGCCTCTTCGGGCACGGCTTTGGCGAATTTAACAAGGTCGCCGGAGCTTAAAAAACTTCTCAGCGCGTATAATAAAGGCGCCATGGCGGGCATGTTTTTTACGCGGCGCAAGAGTTCGGCGGACGTATCGGCCGACGCGTCTATTTTAAACTGCCGCCACAGGTATTCGCGCAGAATGTCGGACAGCGTAATATAGAACAGTTTGTAATGGCGTTGTTCCCACAGGCCGCTGTTTAAGAGAGCGTCTATTTTGGAAAGCGCAATTTCGTCCGACGGGCGGTTATCCTCCGCCTGCTGTTGTAAAACGGCCAAACTTTTTTCCTGCGTTTTTTTGTACCAAAACCACAATACGCCCGCCAATGCCAGGGCCGCCAGCGCGGCGAGCAGCCAGGTCAGCCAGCCGGCGGGAATTTGCGGCGGGCGGATTTCGCGGAAGTTTTTGTCGTCAAACGTTTTGGCCGGGATGACGGTGATAAACGTTTCGTCCTCCGCTTTGGCGGCCGTTTTGCCGTTTTGGGTGAGCACAAACGTGGCGGTAAACGTGGATTTGCCGAGCGCAAACGGCAGGACGGTAAAATCGAACGTTACGGTGCCGGGCGAATTTTGGCGTTCGGCGCGGTCTTTTATTTCAAAGTCGGGCGAGAGGGACGCTTCGTCCAGTTCCACCCGGTAGCCGGGCGTATGGCTGAAATCGTATTGCAGGGCGAACGGCTGCGCAAACGCGATGCGCTTGGGCGCCTGCTTTTCAATCAGGCTGAGTTCCTGCGCCGCAAGCGGCGTAAGCAGGCAGACAAGTAAAAAAGGAAAGAGAAATTTTTTCACGGTTATTTCCTCAATTTTTTGGCGCGGCGTTTAAAATACGAAATGACCGGGTCCGCCGGCGGCTGGGCCGTATCCACGGTGATGGATTCTATCTTATACGGGTTAAACAGTGCGCGCAGTTCGGCCCCGTGGCGGGCTTGGTAGGCTGCCAGTTCGCCGTCGAGCTCTCCGGACGCCAGGCTGATGACGTCTTCTTCGCCCGTTTCGGGGTCGGTTACTTCCAGGCAGACGTTTAAGCGCGGCGCTTTTTCTTCCAGTTTGTCTTTTAGAACGACGGGGATTAAATCGAACTTTTTGGCGGCCAGTTTAAAGGGTTTTGAGAATGCGTCCGCGGGGGCCAAAAAGTCGGAAATTAAAATTAAAATGCCCTGGCGTTTGACGACTTTGGATAAGGTTTCCAGGCATAGGCCGATGTCGGTGCCGCGGCTTTTGGGTTCAAAGGCCACCACTTCGCGAATCAGGCGCAGGATGTGTTTTTTGCCTTTTTTGGGGGGAACAAACAGTTCAATTTGGTCCGAAAACAGCATCAGGCCTACTTTGTCGCTGTTTTTTAAGGCCGAAAAAGCAAAGAGCGCGGTCAGTTCGGCGGCGGCTTCCTGCTTTAATTTATCCGTGGAGCCGAATTTGAGAGAGGCGGATACGTCGCACGCGATAATGAGCGTCAGTTCGCGTTCTTCGTTGTATTTTTTGATATACGGTACGCCCGTGCGCGCGGTGACGTTCCAGTCGATGGCGCGGATGTCGTCGCCCGGGTTGTATTCGCGCACTTCGGCAAATTCGATGCCCTGTCCTTTAAACGCGCTTAAATACTCCCCGGCGAACGTTTCCGAAACCAGTTTGTTCGTCTGGATTTCAATTTGGCGTACTTTTTTTAAAATGTCCGCGGTATCCACGTGTTACCCCCGGGAAAAACTACGGTACGTCCACCGCGTCGAAAATTTGTTTGACGATTTGGTCGGACGTGATGTTTTCGGCCTCGGCTTCGTAAGACAAAAGCACGCGGTGGCGCAGTACATCCAACCCGACGGCTTTGATGTCTTCCGGCGTTACGAATCCGCGCCCGTTTAAGAAAGCGTACGCTTTGGCGGCCTGGGTAAGGAAAATGGTCGCGCGCGGGCTGGCGCCGTAGGAAATAAACGAAGCCAGTTTTTCAAGGCCGGCGGCTTTCGGGTCGCGCGTGGCGAAAACCAGGTCCACAATGTAGTTTTTGATTTTTTCGTCCACGTAAATCCCGTCCGTTACCGCGCGGGCTTTTAAAATCATCTCCGGGGTGACTTGGGTGTTAAGCTCGATTTTTTGGTGGCTCGCCATACGTTCCAAAATCAGTTTTTCTTCTTCTTTGGTGGGGTACGTAACGAGCACTTTAAGCATAAAGCGGTCCACCTGCGCTTCGGGCAGGGGGTAAGTGCCTTCCTGTTCCACGGGGTTTTGCGTGGCCATTACCATAAACGGCTCGGGCAGTTTATAGGTCTGTTCGCCGATGGTTACCTGGCGTTCCTGCATGGCTTCCAAAAGAGCGCTTTGCACTTTGGCGGGGGAACGGTTGATTTCGTCGGCCAGAACAAAGTTGGAAAATACAGGCCCGCGCTTGGGGTAGAACATGCCGTCTTTGGGGTTGAAAATAAGGGTGCCCGTGATGTCGGCGGGCAGCAAATCGGGCGTGAACTGAATGCGCTGGAACTGCGCGTGGATGGCTTGCGCCAGGGTTTTTACGGCCAGGGTTTTGGCCAGGCCGGGCACGCCTTCAATTAAAATGTGGCCGTCGGCCAACAGCGCGACGAGCATTTTTTCCACCAGCGCATCCTGCCCTACGATTACCTTACCGACTTCTCTTCTTAAATCCTGTAAAAAAAGGCTTTCCTGCTGGACTTGTTTGTTAATGGTGGTGATATCCATGTTTACCCCTCCGTAGGCGCGCCGCGCGGGGCGGCGGTTTCTTTCCTATATTATAGAAAACGGCACCGGGATTGGAAAGCGGTTTTTTCGGGTTAGAAACGGGCCTTTTGCTTTTTGGCGGCGCGGTGTTCTAAGTACATCTCTTTCAGGGGGCGGCCCAAGAACCGTACGGATAAAAAGAAGAGAAAGAGAAATTCTATGGAGAAAAACGTCCATACTGCACCCAGGGCCATTAGTACGCCCAGCAAAAAGTAGACGTTGCGTTCATACTTAGAGTCAAATATCGGCATGAAGCCTCTTTCGCAATAGGTGTCCATTTTTTTAAGCACACTTTGCGCCTCTTCCCGGTTGGAGCGGGTGGAGGCATGGTACGAAAATTTGTGAAAAAGAGTGCGTTTGTCCAGTATTTTGCACAAAAACGGCATTATGTGGCGCGGGGGAAACAACTGTATTTTTTCGCGGGGACCTTCTTTTTGAGTAAATGTAAATTCTATCTTTTCAAAGTGAACCCGCGAGCGGCCTCTTACAGAATACTTTTGTACGTGGATGGTTACGCGCAGCGACGTTCCCTTATATGGGAAAAATACGTTTTGTGCAGGATTTGGTTTTTCTAACAGTACGCCGTCCGGGGTGAACGTCATATAGGTAAAATAAGTGCCCGGGAGAGGGGCGCGAAATTTGGTGTATTTTAGCCACAAACTATATATAAATGTGCTGACGGCTATCAATGGGATTGAAACGGGAAACAAAAACTCAAGCAAACAAGTTAAATGGTTGGAGTCTTGGCAGCGGGGAGGGAAAGGGCCCAGAGTCGCATAAACGCCAAAGAAGGCAAGCAATATAATTGAAAAAAGGCCTGTAATCAATATATCTTTATGATTTGGAGTTATGCGCGGGTCTTTTATTTTAATACGCATAATTATCTCCGGCGGGATTTGCGCTCCCGGTACATGTCTTTAACGGCTCCTGCCGTAAAATAGAGGCCGATGGGGATTAGGAACAACCCCAGGGGAATAAATAGGAAAAAATCTTTGGCGGTTTGACTATTTAGGAAAAGAAAAACAGATAGGCCGGTTCCGATGGCCGTAAACCCGAGCCCCGCAACAAGCAAAATGATACGGGCAAGCGGCGAGTCAAACTCGGACATAAAACCCGTTTGGCAGTATTTATCCAGTTTTTGGCGCAGGGCGTCGGCGGCCTCCTGATAAGACAGGCGCAAGGGGGTGATCTTATAATAAAACCGGGCATACCGAGTGCGCTTATCCAGTATTTTGCATAGGAATGGCAGCACTTTGCTCGGCGGAAAAAGTTCTATGGTTTTGCAGTCGCCGCCCGTTTGCGTAAACGTAAATTTTACGTTGGATACGGCCGTTACGCGGCCGCCGTTTTTGGTGGAAATTTGATGCACGGTAACGGATAAATCAAGCGCCGTTTCCCCATACGGGAAAAATACGTTTTGCGCCGGATTGGGCTTTTCCAGGAGTACGCCGTCTTTGCCAAAGGTAACGTGCGTAAAATAGGTGCCGGGGAGAGGCGAACGGAATTTTGTCCGTTTCTCCCATAGGGTAAGCACAAAAATGCCGGGAATCAAAAACGGGCAAAGTTTAAATAAAAACGCAAAACCCAAGCGGCAGAGGAATTCATCCTCGCACATATTATTTATGGTGTCGCCGAGGTTGTTCCACGCGGCGAAGGGGCCGCCGGAAAGGTATGATAGGGCAACTGCCGCCGCCAAAATCAGCAGGGAGAATACGCCCGTAATAAATAAAGTTTGGTTATGGGCAGCCGCATGGGGATTTTTTATTTTGATGCGCATAACTCATTCTAGCAAAAGTTTTTGTGTAATTTGATTAAATGTGCGGGTTTCGGAGCGGAACAATAAAAAACTCCCCCGGTAGCGGGGGAGTTGCGGTATTTTGGGTGTTTGTTAAATTACGTCGTCCGCCATTCCTTTGGCGTGAGGGGCCAGCACGAGCATTTTTTTTATGTCCGGCATGTGCGCGATTTCCACCGGGCTTTCGGTGCCGAAGTCCAAATACACCAGTTTTTCGGTTTCCGACGCGTTGCGGATGACGTGCGCGCCTTCCGGCCCGGCCGGGAAAGTGACCGCGTCGCCCGCGTGCAGGGTGATTTCGCCGTCTTTGGTGCGTACGGCCGCCGTACCTTTAATAATATAGAATACTTCTTCGTTCACTTCGTGCCAGTGGTAGCTGTAGGCAAAGTGGCCGGGTTCCACTTCCACAAAGTTGGCGTGGCATTTGGTAACGTCCGAAGCCGGGATAATTTCTTTTAAAATAAATTCCGCCCCGTTGGCGGCAATTTTCTGCCCCTGTTCTTTTTCGTAATTTTTTACGGTTAAGTTTTTCATGCTGTTCTCCTGTTTAAAATAAATTTGATATACTTATCTTATCGGTTTAGGTTTATTTTGTAAAGTAGGCACTATTTTATAATCTAGTATTAAAAAAGTAACTAATAAGGCGGTAATTATGTTGAATAAAAAAGATTTTCATCCGTGCCCGGTGGGGTTGTTTTTGCAGTTGGTGGGTAATAAATGGAAGATTTTAATTATCCGCGATTTGCTGACCGGCACCAAGCGTTTCGGCCAGCTGCGCCGCAGTGTGGGATGTTCCCAAAAAGTGCTGACGGATAACTTGCGCGACCTGGAAGAAAACGGCCTTCTGTTGCGTAAAGTATACGCCGAAGTTCCGCCGCGGGTGGAGTACACGCTTTCCCCAACTGGGGACTCGTTGCGCCCCGTGCTGGATACGATTGCCGCATGGGGGGAATCTTACCGCCAAAGCCGCTAGGCAAAGTTATTTTTTAATTCGTCGAGCAGCAGCCTGGCCGGGCGTGAAAATAGTTGGTTTTTGCGCCACACTACAAACATATTGGGGGAGGGCACTCCGGCCAGCGGGCGGAAGCACAGGGGGCTGTCCGGCCCCGTGTTTACCAGTTTATCGTATGTCAGCGCGCAGCCGATGTTTTCTCTTGCCAAAATGGCGGCGTTATAAGCTAAATTATAAGTGGCTGTGACGGTCAGTTTTTTTGCATCCTCTCCCAGCCAGCGTGCGCTGTCCTGCTCCAGCCATTGCCGGGAGCAGATAAGCGGCAGGCCGAATAAATCGTTCAAGCGGACGGTTTTCTTTTTGGTAAAGGGATGGTCTTTGCGCAGCACAAGGCCCCATTTATCCCGGAAGGGAAGTTCTAAAAAATCGTACTTAGCCGTGTTTACGCTGCTGGTGATAACGGCAAAGTCCAACAGTCCTTTATCAATCCGTTCTGCGGTGTCTTGTTCGTTGCCGCTGTGTAAGTGGCACGCGATGCGGGGATGCTTTTTCTGCAGGGCGCGGACGGCTTTGGCAAAGTGTTTCATCGCGTCCGATTCCGCACAGCCCACGTAAATATCCCCGTGTTCGGCTTCGTCTGCGGAGCGTAATTCTTCTTTCGTTTTTTGCGCCAGTTCCAAAATGTCTTCCGCGCGTTTGCGCAGCAGTTCTCCCGCTTCGGTCAGCTTAATATTATAATTACTGCGGATAAAGAGTTTTTGCCCCAGTTCGCGTTCCAAATCTTTGAGCTGTTTGGACATGGTGGGCTGCGTCACGTGCAGCCGTGCGGCGGCGCGCGTAATGTTACCCTCCCGGGCGGCGTGTACAAAGTATTTTAGCAGGCGCAGTTCCATAAATTTATTGTAGCAATAGAAATAGCTTTTATCAATATCTAACTATAATTGCAAAGTATTAGATATAATTAAGCGGGATTGTTACAATACTAAAAGGAGGTGCCTATGAAATTAAAATGGGTAATTGTGCCGGCTCTCGTCTTGCTGGCGGGATGTGCAAAAACAAATTTATTACAGGAGAAGCAACCGATGCAAACAACCGAAAATGGGATAAAGTTTTTACAAAAAGTGCGTCTGTTGACGTAAAAAAAGTAACGTTTAAAAACCGTTACGGTATTACGCTGGCGGGCGATTTATATTTGCCTAAAAATAAGAGCGCGGAAGCGTTGCCGGCGATTGCCGTCAGCGGGCCGTTCGGCGCGGTAAAGGAGCAGGCGTCCGGCTTTTACGCGCAGACGCTGGCCGAACGCGGGTTTATCGCCCTGGCGTTTGACCCGTCTTTTACCGGGGAAAGCGGCGGGGAACCCCGCCATGTGGCGTCGCCCGACATCAATACGGAAGATTTCAGCGCGGCTGTTGATTTTTTAAGCGTATACCCCGGGGTGAATCCGGAAAAAATCGGTATTGTGGGCATTTGCGGCTTCGGCGGGATGGGGTTAAACGCCGCCGCGATGGATACGCGTATCAAGGCGACGGTTACGGCCACGATGTACGACATGAGCCGCGTGAACGCCAACGGCTATTTTGACGCGATGACGCCCGAACAACGTTACGCCCTGCGCGAGGAATTAAACGCCCAGCGCACCCGGGACGCCAAAACCGGCGTATATGCGCCGGGGGACGGTTTACCCGATAAATTGACGGGTGAAGAACCGCAGTTTATTCAGGATTATTTCGCCTATTATAAAACGCCGCGCGGATTCCACCCGCGTGCCATTAACTCCAACGGGCGCTGGAATAAAACGTCTTCCCTTTCGTTTATGACGATGCCCATTTTGGCCTACAGCGGGGAAATTAAAAATGCGGTGCTGGTAATCCACGGCGAGAAAGCCCACAGCCGTTACTTTAGCGAAGACGCTTTCAAAAAATTAAAAGGCGAAAATAAAGAACTGCTGCTTATCCCGGGCGCCAACCACGTGGATTTATACGACAACCCGGAGAAAATCCCGTTTGATAAAATTGTTTCCTTTTTTAATGAGTATTTAAAATAAGGGAACTTTAACTGTTCCGGCCGGGAGCCATTTCCCGGCCGGATTTTTTATGCCAGAAACGATACGCTGTGCCGCGGCGTGTTTTATGCCAATATGCTACTATATAAAAAAGGAGCGTAAATTATGAAAAAAACAATTTTATGGCTGGGCGCATTATTTGTACTGGCGGGGTGTGCTACCGCCGATATCGACCGGATGGGAACCGTTCAGTCGGCAGCCCCTGTTCTTTCCGGGGAGCAAAAAGTGCTGGTAGCGCTGCCGAAGGACGGCGTCTATCAAAATATTAAATACGATTATTCCGGCCAGCAGGTGCAGCAAGCGTTTTTTGAAGCGCTATCGTTTGAAGCCGGGAACGTAGTGCTGGCAAATCAAGTACAGTCTTTGGATGACTCGTTGGCGTATGCGGGTAATATCGGGGCGCAGGTGCTGGTCTACCCGGTTATTACGCATTGGGAAGACCGCAATACGCCTTGGTCCGGCATGCGGGATAAAATCCGGGTGAACGTACAGGTGTATTCGGTTGTGCCGGGTAAGGTGTTGGACAGAACTTCCCTGTACGCTACAAACCGCTGGTTTAGTTTTGTAAATGCGGCTCCGGCCAATTTGTTGAAAAAAGTCGTCAATCCGTACATTAAACAGCTGTACCGATAGTTTTATTTGTTGATTTATTAAAAAAGGCCCGGAAACGGGCCTTTTTTGCGTTAATTATTAGTGTGCTTTTTGTTGCGGCCAGTCCGCGGAGGCGGAATTCCACTGCGGTCAATTTTCTGACGAAAATTGCCTTCGGGCCGGCCCTCGCGGTTTTGCCTTGTGCGTAGAAACTATTATTCGCGCGCAAACAAAAACATCGCTCCGGACTTCTCATCCCGGCGCATGTTGGTGGCCCGCAGGGTCAGTTTGCCTGCTCTCGCCCAGCAAGCATATAAAACAAAAAAACCGCATAAAGCGGTTTTTTGTTTTAAATGGTCGGGCTTGGAGTCGGGACTAGTGGCTGCTGTAAGACCAGTGTTTGTAATTCCCTGTTTATCAGGTAAGAAACAGGGTAAAAAGTAATGTTTTTGATATATTTATGGATTTTTCTAATTAATGATGTTGTATTTGTATTGGCTAATTAATATACTTTACCGCTAATTCCCTAAACTTTAAAACAGGGAGTTAACAAGGAAATCAGAAAAGGAAAATTATTTTTTTGGAATAGCATTTGTAGTCTAATAAATCCTCGGCAAATATTGTTTAAGCCGATGGACTGTATCATAAGTAAACTGTTCGGAAATCCCGAACAGTTGAATAAAAAGAAATTCGGACAATATCTGGCAAGAGAGTGCTTTATAATTTGGATATGATTATTTTATTAGAGACAAGTTTATAAACTAAATTTTATATTATACAGTGAGTACTAATGATTGGGAGGGGAAAAAATGAATTTAATTTGGAATACAGCGGCTGCTGTTATAGTTAGTCTAGGTGGTGGTGGAACAATAGTTGGGTTTCTAGTCAAGTGGTATAGCGGGATTCTTGCTGATAAACTGTCTAAACAATATGCTCACCGACTGTCAGAAGAGTTGGAAAAATATAAAGCTGAACTTGGTAAGAAAGTATATATTGGGAACCAAAGATTTGATTTGGCTTTCTCCATTTATAGGGAACTTGCAAGTGCGTTGGTTAATATGACAGAAACTTCTTATTTCCTATTTCCTCCGGGAGATTATTTGCCAGAGGATAAGGAAGAAATGCGAAAAATGATTATTCGGAGATATGAAGACGCCGTAAAGGCATATGAAAATGCGTCGAAGATAATTATCAAAAATGCGGCTTTCATTGATCGCCCACTTTATGAGCAATGTATGCAGATACGCTCTGTTTGTGCGGATCAACTAACCTCTGCAAAAATATTTAGAATAGATGATGATTCTAATAAAAATAGGCAAGCTATGTATCAAGATTTCCGAAATACTTGGAAACAATCAGAAAATATTTTAAAACTTAGAGATTCTTTTATGGAAGCCTTGCGTATGCATTTACAAAGTTTAGAAGAAATACAAAAATAATTATGCAACCGAAAAACCTTAAAAAATTAAACCGTTTGTTGTATCTGCTCAATATCTTGGACTCGGGGGAAATCCAAGTGCAGCGCGAAGCGCGGGAACTGGCCGTTACTGAGCGCACTATCCAGCGGGATATCAATGATATTGACGATGGGGGATTTCCTATTTATAAAGCGGCCCCGGGGGTATATAAGTTTATAGAGGAGTTTTCGCTTAAAAAAATGAATTTGACAGAGACCGAAGCGTCCCTTTTACTCGTTATGCAGGATGTGATTTCCCCACTAGGCAAACCTTTCCAAGATACGTTGGCGTCGCTCCGCCAAAAAGTATTAAATGCGCCGGAAGAATCCCCGTTCTATATCAAAATGCCAACGGGCAATAAATACGAGGAAACCAAAATCACACGCGTATTGGAAAAGGGCATCCGTACTCATACGGAAGTTTTAATGTCTTTGGCGGCCGATCCCACCCGTAAGCTGACCTATGATTTAAAACCTTTAAAAATAATGAATTATGACGGGTTTTGGTATCTGTTAGGTATCAATGCTTATAAACAGGTGCGGAAATTCCGTTTAGACCGTATTTTGGACGCGATTAATACGGATAAATCATTCAAACCCACTAAAAATATCCAAAAAATACTGCAAGAGAGCCAAAATATCTGGTTTGGGGAAAAACGGGATAAAAAAGTGACTTTTTTAGTTCCGGCGGAGTTCGCTCCGTATTTTGAGAAAAAAGCGTATTTCCCGTTGCAAAAGATACTCAAAAAGCAGAAAAACGGGGATATTTTGGTGGAAACGAGTGTATCCAATTACCGCGAGATTATTCCAACAGTGCTCAGTTGGCTAGAGCATATTACGCTTGTGGAACCAAAAGATTTTAAGGTTCTTATCAAAGATATTTTGGGGCAGGCTATCCAAAGGCTGTAGAGTTATATGCAATTAATCTCCGCATAAACTCCGCAAAATATGCGGACTTTATGCGGAGATTATGTATACCTTACAGAATACCATGGGTGTAACCCCAGGAGGTTTCATCTTACTATAAGCGATTTATTTTTTATTATATCCATGTTTGACGGAATCTAGTACAGTTTTCCACCATTGTTCACGCTCTATAATGATTTCCCGGCTTACATTGAAGTTGTAATTTTCTAAGATTGTATATGTAAAAAATCGCTTAATATAGTCAAACTTCAAGGCTTTCAATTCTTGATTGCCTCCGTGGCCATTTTTTACATATTGTTCCCAGCGTTGCCAAAGGCCCTCATTTTCACCGGAGGCAGAGCCTACATATAATTTTCCCTTGTGGTTATCTGTAATCAGATAAATGCCTTTTTGTTTGGATAGGGCGTTCATCCAGTCTGGTTTTTTGCATTTGAAAATATGTTCTAACTGAAACCAAGATAAATGCACTTTATCATAACCGGGGAATTGGTTTCCAGTATATATGTCGGGTAGTAATTCTAATACCTCGATTTGTTTGGTTAAGGGATGGGCGCGTCGGATGACCTGGCGGCCTGTTTTATGAAAAATAAGTACCAATCTTCCATAAAAGGGGTGATATTCAGGAAGTTCAGTTCCCTCATAGTGCACACCCCCAAAATCTGGTAATACTTTGTTGATTTTTTTGACAGAGGTCAAAAGCCAACGGTCTTTTCCCATATCTATCAAACACAGGGCAATGTTCCCTACTCTAAAATGATTTTTATCTTTTTCCCAAAATAACCACTCTGTATTAACTGTTTCGGGGTTTGCGCACCAAAGTTCTAAAGGATTTTTATTCTTTTTAGATTCTGTTTGATTAAATTTGATTTTAACTTTATCGTTCCAATCAAAATCAAATAGGTTTTCCAAATATAATTTTTCTTTTTTCATAATTTTTCCTTAAATTTTTTTGTAATAACACTTATTTAAAAATTTTTTTAAAATCCTCTCTTTTTACTTCAAATTCTTTATATTTTTCAACGGGAGATCCGCTGTCGTTAAGTAAAATAACCCAGGTTTTGTTCATATTCTTGCCGGATTTGTGCCGGGAACAGGCTTTCAAGTATTGTTCCGAGGAGAATAACCACATAATATCTTGGGTTTCTGCATAAAACAGATAATAATAATTGTGCCGAGGTTCGGGATTTCTTACCTCAAAACGGCCTATACCTTTTTTCCCGGTCTCTCCTTTGCGGGCCTTGATTTGGATTTCAAAAAATTGCCCGTTGGGAGTTTTTATCACGCAATCTGTTCCGTTGTCATCTACACAAGGTTCAAAGCATTTAAACCCTTGGGACATTAACCTGCTTTCCATTAAATATTCGATTCGTTTTGCATATTGGGCGCTGCGACCATCAAAAAATTCTTCAAGTACCATATATTTCTCCTATTTGTTATTCCGTTGCCATTCTTGAATTTCCCGTTGGCAGTCTTTAATTTGATTTTTTAAGCGTTCTTCTGTGTACTGGTCGGCCCGTAACAGCGATTCTGTTTCCCGTTTATAACGGGCAGAAATTTCTTCGGCCTTTCGTCTGTACTGGCGGGTTAATTCGTCTATTTCCCGTTGCCAGCGCTGTTCAATTTGGCGTTTATGTTGCTGGAAGGAATCTTTTTCCCGTCTTTCCTCTTGTTCTTGCTGGCGTAAAAGGGCCGTTTTCTTTTCATACCGGCGCAGTTGCAGCGTTTTTAAGTCGTCGGCGGCCCGGGTAATTTTATTTTTTAGTTCATAGGGCAGCTGATAGGGTAAATTCCCAATACAGTTGCGGTACTCTCGTTCAATTTCTGATTTTTCTGAATTAGAGAAGAAAAACATATTGCCTCCTTGGTGTTATTTAGCCTTACAATGGGCCTATACATCAAGTAAATGTTAAAAAACATTTCCGACAAACGTTTGTCGCTTTTGATTGGTAAGATAAACTAGGCAAGAAAAAAGCGGCAATCTTTCCGGGTAGCTGAGAACCGACCCAAAACGATATGCCGCCAGCACGCTCCCGTAAGGGGGCGTGCTAAAAGACGGCTTCGTTTCCGTTTCTCAGCTCGCCGGAGTATTCCGGCGGGGCTATGCCAGACGCATAACGCCAAAAACAAGCCTAAAAGCAAATTGTACCTACAACAACTCTTATATTATAACCTTTTTCTCCCAAACAAGCAGGTATTTAAGACAGACGTCCCTGTTTAAATTTGCTATATAGGGGAAAAGGAGGGCTTATGCTTAAATTAGGCTTTTTAGTTTCCAAAGTAGTTCCGAATCCGCGTCCATCAAAAAGACTGAAGATGCTGAATATAATGAAGGTAAAATATCAAGTGGTTTTTTCTTGGGAAGAATTACAAAGATTTTCAAACAGACCATATTCCCGAGAAGCTTTCCGGTTTGTAAAGATGTTATCTCAAAATAGCGTTCTTATAAAAGCCATCGAAGAATTCCGCCGCATATTTTGTTTACCGCCTGAGGGGGTGTATTTTGTTAGGAAGCACAGAACTATTCGTAATAAACAGTGCGGGGCACACAAACCCATATGGTGTTATGAAAACCTGTTACCGAAGGCTGTCCGTCTACAAGCTCAAAAATATATTGCAGATTTTATCAAACGCCATAATATCCATGCTCCGCTCAAATATCAAATGGATAGTTTATTTTATTGTGGTTTTGTGGATAGCCGGATAAATGATATTTGGGCGCCGTTGGGGATTCATATCCCAACGCAGCAAGATATTGAACAGCGGGCGTGGGGGTATCGCATACCTGTATCTATTTCCTTAAATTCAGCTAATTTGACGAAAAAAGAAGTAAAAAAATTTATTGACGAACATTGGGCAGATATACAGGGGTATTTTAAGGAAAATCCTGCTGTAATGGATGTTTCTTTTTCTGATAATGAAGAACTTATTGCTTCCTATAAAGATATGGAGTTAACTCATTCTGAAATTTTAGAGAAACGCTCTCCTGCGGCCTCGGAGAATCCTACTGGCAGTACCGAGCAAATCGCTGAAATATATTATAGACTCCGAAAGAAAGCCAATAAAATTATTACCTCTAAAAAACCATAACAAAAAAATAAAATTTCCTGTTATGGGGAATTTTCTGATAGTTTTTTAAAATAATCCTTGCCCGATGTACCTAGATTATGGGCAAGGAGCATTTTTTTGTGAAAACAGTAAAAATTGCCGAGTTGAAGCCGTACCCCAAAAACGCGCGGACGCACAGTCCTAAACAAATCCGTCAAATTGCCAAAAGCATTAAATCGTTTGGTTTTACAAATCCAGTCCTCGTAGATAAGGATAACTGCATTTTAGCAGGGCACGGTAGGGTGGAAGCCGCCAAGTTGGCGGGGCTTACTGAAGTGCCTGTGGTTTGTATCACACATTTCACCCCGGCCCAAAAGAAGGCTTATATCCTGGCGGATAACCGCTTGGCGGAGCTTTCCGGTTGGGATAAAGATATTCTCAAAGTGGAGCTAGAAGAAATTCAAAGCATTGAGTGCGATTTCGACCTCACATCAACGGGTTTTGCGGCTCCGGAAATAGATGTCCTTCTAGCGCCGGAAGACCCGGCTACAGAAGAAAAAGCCGATTTTCTGGGAAAAACGGTTCCTTCCCGTGTAAAAGTCGGCGACCTTTGGCAGTTGGGGGAACATAAACTGTTATGCGCCGATTGTACCCAAACGTCTGCTTTTAAGCGGCTTTTGGGCGTGGAAAAGGCAGACCTTATCGTAACGGACCCACCGTATAACGTAAAAATTTCCGGCCATGTACGGAGCGGGGATAATTATCGCGAGTTTGCTATGGCTTCCGGTGAAATGTCCCAAAATGAATTTTCCCAGTTTTTAAAGGGCGTTTTTAGCTTACTGTCCGAATATAGCCAACAGGGCAGTCTGCACTATGCTTTTATGGATTGGCGCCATATAGGGGAGATTCTAACGGCCGGAATGTCAGTTTATACGACTCTCAAAAATGTTTGTGTATGGAATAAATTAAGTGGCGGAATGGGCAGTTTGTACCGCAGCCAGCACGAACTTGTTTTTGTGTTCAAAAACGGCGATGCCCCGCATACCAATAACATTGAATTGGGAGTCCACGGTCGCTACCGGACCAATGTCTGGGACTACCCCGGTATTTTTATTAAAAACAAGGTAAATAAAGCCAACATCCGCCTTCACCCAACGGTTAAACCTGTGGGCTTGCTGGCGGACATTATATTGGACGCCAGCCCGCGCAAAGGGCTCGTGTTGGACCCTTTTGGCGGTAGTGGCAGTACTCTCTTGGCTGCCGAACGAACGGGGCGGCGTGCGCGGATTATAGAGATAGACCCGCACTATTGCGATGTAATCATCTATCGTTGGGAACAGCAAACGGCTAAAAAAGCCGTGCGCTTGGAGGAGAAAAATTATGAAAATTAAACGCAAAGAACAAAAGACAACCGAAGAATACAAGAAACCCGATTATGTGGGGTATAAACACCCGCCGGTTAAGTACCGTTGGCAGAAGGGGCAGACGGGCAATCCCCACGGAAGGCCTAAAAAAGATGAGTCCTTTCGCGCAATTGCCGAGCGCGAGTTAAAAAAGGAAGTCTCCCTAAAGGAGAACGGCCACATCCGGCGTGTGTCCTTGAAGGTGGCTATCGTTAAACGGTGTTTAGCGGATGCGGCGCAAGGTAAAATCCGCAATTTGGAGTTTATTCTTAAAGTGCTAAACCAAAGCTCCCCTGTCCCGGTGGCTGAA
Source organism: uncultured Elusimicrobiales bacterium (assembly GCA_910576915.1). Taxonomy (GTDB): domain Bacteria; phylum Elusimicrobiota; class Elusimicrobia; order Elusimicrobiales; family Elusimicrobiaceae; genus Avelusimicrobium. Next base: position 92,587 of record CAJTJT010000005.1, on the reverse strand, counting down.
GAATTAACCGCACAGGAACAAGAAGTATGGAATAGTTATTTTAAGGAGGGAGAGAAATGAATCCTGAACAAAAGCGCAAATTCTTGGCGAAAGCCGTACGGGAAAATTTTTTAATTTTTCTGCATCGGACTTTTTTAGAAATAGACAATAGCCAAAGTTTTACCCCAAACTGGCATTTGGAAGTAATTGCCGATAAATTATTGTCGGTGCAGCGGGGGGATATCCGGCGGTTGGTGATTGCACAACCGCCCCGGAGCCTAAAATCAGTTTGTGCCAGTGTGGCGTTCCCTGCGTGGATTTTAGGGCATAATCCAAAGGCGCGTATTATTTGTATTAGTTATAGTCAGGATTTGGCGGACAAATTCGGCCGCCAGACCCGTCAAGTAATGGAAAGCCCTTGGTATAAGGCGGCGTTCCCTGCGGCCCGCATAAACACGGCCAAACGGGCCGACAGCGAGTTCGAAACGGCTGCGCGGGGATTTAGACTGGCCACTTCTATCGGTGGGCGTTTAACCGGAATGGGCGGCCAGTATTTAATTATTGATGATCCCATAAAACCGGGGGATGTGCTATCCCGTGTACAGCGGCAAAATGTAAATGACTGGTTTCACAATACACTATATACCCGCTTGGATAATAAAAACACAGGGTCTATTTTGCTTGTGATGCAGCGGGTGCACGAAGAAGACTTGGTAGCCCATGTGCAAAAATGGGACCAGTGGGATGTTTTGAGTCTTCCTGCCATTGCCCCGCAGGATGAGAGTTATCACCTTCATAGCGGTAAGGTATTGACGCGTAAACAGGGCGAGGCTTTAAATCCCCGTTTAGAAAGCCTGGAAAGGCTGAAAGAGATACAAAATACGCTGGGAAACTATAATTTCCAAGCCCAATACCAGCAGAGCCCTATCCCCGAAAAGGGAAATGTCATTAATTTTGACTGGTTTCAACGGTATACGGAGCTTCCTAAAAATGAGAGTGGTCGTCTTCGCATTATTCAAAGCTGGGATACGGCTATGACAGCGCACGACGGGAGTGATTATTCTGTGTGTATTACCGCCCAGGTGATTAACAAGCAGTATTACATACGGGATGTGTTTCGTAGAAAGTTGCTGTTCCCTGACTTGGTTAAAGAGGTCAAGCGCCTAAAATCACACTATAACGCCCGTGAAGTGTTTATAGAAGATAAGGCTTCTGGGGTAGAGTTGATCCAGTTGTTGCACCGGCAGGGGGTACCGGGGATTCAAGCTATTAAACCGGAGGGAAGCAAAGAGGACCGGATTGCCGCCCAATCTACGTTGATTGAAAACGGCAGGGTATTTATTCCGCAGTCGGCCCCGTGGATTGAGGAATTTAAGCGGGAAGTAAATGCTTTCCCCCGAGGGGCGCATGACGACCAACTGGATGCCTTGGCGCAGCTGTTAAAGCGTGAGGAAGAAGTGGGGGATAGGCTCGCTTGGTTAGCAAACATATAGTAGATTGAGATGCTGCAAAAATTAAGGGAACCGACAGTGGGTTGTCGGTTCTCTTTTGTACCATAAAGTTGACTTATTTGGCGCAAGTAAGGCGTAATGGGTCAGGAGGAACTATGGAAACCTACAATAACCAGCAGCTATTACAAGAATTTTTACAGCGTATATCTTGGACGCCGGAGTCAGCCCAACAAGGATATAAAACCTCATTGGAAGGGCTAAATAGACAAACGGGTTGTTTGCAACCGGGGCATTGTTATTTATTCGTCGGGCCGGATGCGGCGCTTAACCGGGCTTTTTTGAGTACAGTAGTGCATGATTTGTGCTGGCGGCAGCAGTTAAGCACCCGTTGGATTTGCTGTAAACAATTAGCCGGAGATATTATCCCCTTGCTACTTAGCAGGGAAACGGGTATTCCTCCGCATCTTTTATCTGCCGAAAAGAACCGGGAGCGGGTACAAAAAACTGTTGAAAAATTCCAAAATGCTCCCTTGGATATGTGGGAGACGAATACAAGTACATTTTTACACGAAGAAGTACATCATCTCTGGGATACGGCAGGGAAACAGCTGTTTATTGCCGAAGATTTAAACCTTATGCAAACTCGTTGGCAAAGTAATTTGGGTTTTTTGTCGGAATATGCACGGGTTTTTAAAAGTGTAGTCCTTGTTAGTGCGGTGGTATCTTTTAGTCACTATACGCCCCTCAATGTAATTGGTAAATTGCGTTGCTTAGGGGACGTGGACCCGTATTTTGACTGTATCAGTTCGCTAACGGCTAAGGACAGGCTGGGCCCTACCACTGTTACATTGCAAAATGTAAAGAACCGGATTTTGCCTTGCAGCACCGTTGAATTTAGCTATACCGTGGCTGAAATGAACCTGAAAGATAAGGAGCAAGTATGATTACTTATAAAACGCATCACTTGGTGGAGAAGTTTTTATCAGATATTGAATATCAGGCCCAAACCGATAATGTCCGTGTGCAACAGGCCAAAACGGGTTATGTACGGGACTAAGAGGGTTCGATTGGCAAATCGGCGGCCTGCGCGCAGGAGATCTATTCCTGCTAATTGGCAGTCAGGAACAGGTGAATACGGCCTTTTTAGCCTTTATTTTACACTCCTTGTGTTGGAAACAGCGTATTTCCGGACAGGTGTATGTCTGTGCAAAGCCGGTAGAACGGTGGTTGCCTTATTTGTTGTCTGCTGAGTTGAAAATGTCTGTTTCTAGCTTGCGTTGGGTGTAGAGGGGCATGACCTTGAACATGTGAAAACTGCTGGGCATGTCCTCCAAAACTTGCCGCTTTGGTTTAGTGATTTAAATCCGGTCACAGCCCAACGGAGCGCTTTTGAAGCATCTTCGGGGTAAGTTCTCTAGTAGTGGATGATTTGCCGCTTAAGGAAATGAAAGAGAGTGAGGTATTTAAAACAGGTAGCTGTACAAAGGCAAAAAATTGTACTGGTTAGCGCAACCCTTGATGAAAAAATGTGTCAATATCCGGATATTTACAGTAATTTGCGTTCTATTGGCTTGTTAGGTCATATATGCGATTTTGTGGGACTATTGAACTTGCGTATTCCCGGGCAGGATTATGTTATAGATGCGACAAAAGAAACAATTACACCAGAGCTTATTCCATTGGGGCCTTCTGCACAAGAAAAATTAACGTTGCGAATTCTGTATAACGCCCGTTTGCCGGGGGCTTATGCTACTTTCCTTTACAATCAGTTTGATGTAGTAGATTTTAGGGATGAAATTAAGTAAAGAAGGTTTTAAAGTATGAAAGATTTTCTTTGAATATTTCCATGGTGGTGGGAAATGATATTTCTATTGTTCCAAACTTGGAATAAAACTATAATATAGATAGTTGAGGATTTTATGCAAGGATATCTTACTACCAAAGAAGCAGCAGAAAAATGGAACATTACGCAGCGCCGAGTATTGGCATTCTGTCAGAATAATCGTATTCCGGAATTAAACCGTATAGGCAATATGTGGCTTATCCCAGCCAATACTCCTAAACCTGCTGATAACCGCCATTTGCGTTATGTGGATACACGTTCCGTTGCTAAACCATTTTTGAAATGGGCCGGCGGAAAAACACAATTACTCGCTGATATTGATAAACGGCTTTCCAAATTGTCTTCTTTTGATAAATATGCTGAGCCTTTTGTTGGGGGCGGAGCTGTATTATTTCATGTACTTGCTAATTATCCGGTTAAACAAGCCTATATTAGTGACATTAATGCAGATTTAATCAATACCTACGTTATTGTTAAAACCCAAGTAGAGAAATTGATAAAAATACTTTTGCTGATTGAACAAGAATTCCTAAACAAAAATGAAGTACAACGAAAAGCGTATTATTATCAAAAACGAGAAAAATTTAATTCCTTGGAAGTTTCCCAACAAACTCAAAAGATTGAAAAAGCATCTTTGTTTATCTTTTTGAACCATACTTGCTTCAATGGTTTGTACCGTGTGAATCGTAAAGGCGAGTTTAATGTGCCTATGGGGGCTTACAAAAATCCATTGATTTGTGATGCTGATAATTTACGGAGAGTATCTAAATTATTACAGAAAGTAGAAATTATCTATGCCGATTATAAAGAGTCCATCAATTTTATTGATAAAAATACGATGGTTTATTTTGACCCACCATACCGGCCTTTAACCCAAACAGCTAGTTTTACTTCTTATACAAAAGAAGAATTTGATGATGATGCCCAAATAGAATTGGCGCATTATGTGGGAAAAGTCCATAGTAGACACGCTAAGATCTTACTTAGTAATTCAGACCCTCAAAATGTAAATCCCAAGGATTCTTTTTTTGATAAATTGTATAGTGAGTTTAATATAGAAAGAGTTTTGGCTACTCGTATGATTAATTGCAAACACAGTGCTCGCGGAAAAATTAAAGAACTTCTTATTGCAAATTTTTAGGAGATAAACATGATTCGTAACTTTGACATCTGGCTGTCCGGTTTTAAAACTTCTATTGCTACATATGATTACTATATTGATTTCCCAAAAGTATATCAGAATATTGATTCTATTAAGGTAGAATTAAACATTTTGAATGTGCTTATCGGGAATACGGAGATTGAGTCTGAATTTATTCGTTTGATGGAAAGATATCCAGAAGTGCTTAAATGCATTCCTTTGTTGTTGGCTGTGCGCGGTAAAGAAATAGAAATTACGGATGAGGATGGCTCTCGATTGTATCGATTTGATAAAGTAGCCGCAACCCCTGAGAAATATGCAGAATTTATGCAGAAATCGGGCCTTTTTGACCTTTTACAACGACATTTGATAAGTAACTTGGTAGATTATGCTACTGGTGTAGAAACGGGACTAGATTCTAATGGTCGCAAAAATAGAGGTGGCCATCTTATGGAAAATGTGGTTGAATCTTACTTGCAGAAGGCCGGAATAGTGAAACAAGACGATAATGCTCTTAAGGCTTATTATCCCGAAATGTATGTAAGTGATATTCAAGAAAAATGGGGTCTAAATTTGTCTGCCATTTCTAATCAGGGCAAAACAGAGAAGCGGTTTGATTTTGTGGTCAAAACTCCTACAATGATTTACGGTATAGAAACCAACTTTTATGCTGGTGGCGGATCCAAACTGAATGAAACGGCTCGTAGCTATAAAACATTAACTCTAGAATCTGCCAATATACCTGGGTTTACATTTGTATGGTTTACCGATGGAAAAGGTTGGCAATCTGCCCGGCACAATTTAGAAGAAACTTTTGATGTGTTACCGCATTTATACAATATCCAGGATATGGAACAAGGTGTTATGCATACGCTTTTTAAGTAATATGGCAAATAAAAAATACTTGCTGGAACCAGAAAATTTTGAGTTAGAGACCAATACCGTATGGAGTTTCAAAAAACGGGGAAATTGGGCTACTCATGATGCCAAATATCGAGGAAACTGGTCTCCATTTATCCCACGAAACATTATTTTGCGCTATTCCAATCCGGGCGATTTGATTTTAGACCCGTTTATTGGCAGTGGGACCACTCTGGTAGAGGCAAAGTTGCTAGGACGTAACGGAATTGGGCTTGATATCAATCCCGATGCTACTAAGTTAACGCGTAAACATCTCAAATTTGAGTGTGAAAACCCCGGCAGAGTAGTGGTTCGGCAAGGGGATGCTCGTGATTTAAAGGGGATTGCGGACAATAGTATTGATTTAATAGCCGCGCATCCTCCTTATGCTAATATTATTCAATACAGTGAAGATTTGGCGGGGGATTTATCGCATTTTCAGGTCAAGGATTTTCTTCCTGAAATAAAAAAAGTAGCAGATGCATGTTTTCGAGTCCTTAAAAAAGATAAGTTTTGTGCAGTGCTGATGGGGGATACACGCCAAAAGGGTTGTGTCATACCTCTAGGCTTTCAGGTAATGCAACAGTTTTTAAGTGTAGGTTTTACTCTCAAAGAGATTATCATCAAAGAACAACATAACTGTAAGGTAACTGGGTATTGGAAGACAAATAGTATCAAGTACAATTTCTTGCTACTTGCTCATGAGTATTTGTTTATTTTTAAGAAATAGGACTATGGCTGAGGAATCCCTGCCCACAACATACCTCTTCCTGAATAATTCCAATAACGAATATCTTGCTCTATAAAGAACCATTTAATAGTCTTTATAATCATGTCCACCGGAAATCCTTGTTGAAATTGAATTGTATTATAATCTTTTTCTAGAATTTCCTGACAGTTATAAACTCGTTTCAAAATACTATATAATTCCCTATATATTTTTGAATTTTCACTTTTTTTACTATTCAAGTCATCGATAATATCTTTATGTTTTGGATAATTTCGTATTCGTTGTCCTGATGCCGAAAAATTATAATTTTCAATGCATATTAGAAAATCAAACCCATTATGTAAGTTAGCGGGTCTTTGAAGATAAATCCTGGAGCCATTTTGGAGAGTTTCTACAAAATAAATATATCGGGAGGCTAGGTCTTTTTTCCCTTTCCCTGGCTTTTCTTTTGCAAATAAATGGACTAGACGCATTCGTATAGTATTACGCTCTCCGTCTTGGACTAAGGAAAAGGATTTGGTGGTTACTTGAGGCATAATTGATTATATAAGTTTTTATTGTCTTTTGTGTAAGTTATTTTCTGAGTGATGGAGTAAAAATCTTATTAAAATTAATTTCTATGGGAAATAAAATCCTGTTGAATTATCTACTTTGGTAGGTGAAGAATGGGCATTTATTAAATTATGAAAATGCTATACAATAAACATATGGAATCCTTATATCGCTATCGCTCAATAAAATCTTTATTTGAGTATAAAGAGTTAGAAAATTTATCAATTTATTTTGCCAAGCCAGAGGAGTTAAACGATCAAATGGAAAAATATATGAATGTGGTTTGGCAAGGCGATGCAATTGCTTTTCAAGGACTTTTCAAACATTACCTCTATACTTTAACGCACTTGTATTTTTCTGCATCTGTTAGAAATCCTAAACAAGACATTGATGCAAATAATCTGCCAATTTTTCTTGATATCAAAGTTTTAGAAGCTCCCGAAATGCAAGATATGTTTAAAGATATTTATAATAAGTTTTTTGCTTTTTCGGGGGTTGCTCAGTTTCCAAGCAAGATGGCGGCATCAAAGAAAAAATTTACTATTGATGAAATGGGGTTGATTTTTCGAGGAATTCATTTGTATGCTTATACCGTAATCGATATTGTCATAAAGTCCTATTTTCTCGGCAAAAATAGAGCAAATGCTTTGAACGAACTATATGATATGGTTACCCATTGGGATGGATATAATCAAATATTGGATGTTCTCACAAGTGGTAAATATTCGGCTGAGCAAATAGAAGAAGCCAAAACTGATTTTGTTATTCAACAACAAGTCCATCGAGAGCTTTTAAATAAAGATCTTTATAAAGACCACAATACGCATAATATAAGTTTATTAACATTTGATTTTCCGGAAGTATATATGCGGAATATTACTAAATTGCTCTATAATGGATATTGTATTGCATGTTTTTCCGGTACTTATCAGAACGAACCCATGTGGGCGCATTATGCTGATAGTGAAAAGGGAGTTTGTCTACAATATAAAATTAGACATAATAATGGAGAAAAATGCCTCCATTTATACTCTATTAGTAATATTATAGTGACTGAGAAAGAAGAAAAAATAGAAAAGAATTTTCACGATGTTCCAGCATTTAGAGTTTTATATTCTAATGAGTATCCCGAAATTGATTTTTTTACCTCTCTAGGTGTGTTACCAATGCCTATTATTCAAAATTTTTGGTTGTGTAACTATGATAAGACAGCGTTTAGTTCTTGTTTATCAAGTTACCAACCTGTAGAACGGTGGGCTGTAGAATATCATAAACAAGCGATGAACCATATATGTACCAAAGCTCAAAACTGGAGTTATGAACAGGAGTATCGGATTTTTCAACGAGATGTGTTTTCTGCACTATCAGAAAATGAAGAGAATCGTTTCGCTACCTATTCGATCACAGATTTAGAATCAATTATTTTTGGTCGTAATGTGTCTTCTGAAGAAAAACGAAAGATTATTAATATCATCGCGTCCCATTGTCATGAGAAAAATCATAATGTTAAATTTTACGATTTATATTATTCTACAATCACAAAAAAGCTTGAACTAAGAAAATGCGTAGATATATTAACAGCAAATTGAAAAATAGTAATTGTGAAGGAACTCCCCACTCTTGCTTGTATAGAACGGACCGTATAGTTAGTTCCCGTTCAATATCCATTGGAATCATTACTGTTTGTCGCGGAAAGAAAATCTATTAAGTTCTATAAGTCTATCTGGAACATATAACATTAGAGAATGGTTAATAACAGAGGGGAGAATAGAAATTGTTGATAAAGATTCTTTTGAAAGGAGTTTTTAATTGACATTATTCCTCAAATATTAAGTAGTAATGGGATGGGAAAGAAAAATATATATACTAGCGGGAATCTTGATTAAATTGTAATTGGTTGATAGTACGGTTGCTTTTGAAACCTTGCTTTTCCAAAACCATCTTATCAATTAGGGATATTTATTAAAAAATAGTAAAAAATGATACAATAAGCCATGGCCATTATAACTAAAAAACTGCAGAATATCGGTATTTCGGCGTTGGAAAACTATTCTTTCTTGCTCACAGAACTCATTGCCGAACAGCCTGGTATTTATGCTTTATACAAGGGAAACGATTTGTATTATATTGGCAAAGCGGTGGACTTGAAACGTCGCCTGAGCCAGCACTTAAAAGACCGTCATCATAAAAAATGGGATAAATTTTCGTTATTTATTGTAAATAATGAAAAACATATTGGAGATTTGGAATCTTTATTAGTTACTGTTTGCGAACCAAAAGGAAACCGCCAGCATCCGCGCGGGAAAGCTGTAAGTTTAGAAAGCGATTTTAGAAAACGTATTGATGTTTATCGTCAAGAGCAAGATGCATTATTGTTTGGCAGAAAAAAAGGTGTGTCGTCGCGCAAAGTTATTCCTTTGGAAACAGTTTATAAAGGAAAGAAATATACAGCTAAGTTATTGTCCAATGGAAATATTTCTTTTAATAGGCAAATTTTTTCTTCTCCGTCTGCGGCAGGGCGGTTTATAACAGGCAAAGTATCTAATAATGGCCTATTATTTTGGAAAAGTAAAGATAAAAAAGGTAAATTGGTTTCTCTGAAAAAGCTACTTTAATTTATCTGTTTCAGAGCAGGATTTCTTCTTGACTTTACTCCCGATAGTAAGCGGTAATAGTGATGGGCCCAAAAGCCTTGCTAAAACCAAAATACTATCGGGAGTTTTTTATGAAGAAAAAAGTTAAACAACCTGCTGTAAAAATTGCCAAACAAAATGCTATTGATTTGTCTGTTGCGTCACCCAAAGAATGCGACAGACGCTTGCCTGCAGTTGGCACGGTTATTACTAAAACTTATCACGGGCAAAGCTTTGAAGTAAAAGTGCTTGAAAATGGCTTTGAATACCAAGGCAAAGTCTATAAAAGCATCTCCCGCGTGGCTATGGATATAGTCAAGCGGCCAATCAGCGGATATGTGTTCTTTGGACTTACCAAATGACGTCACGCCAGTTACCACCTATATCGGGGCGGTTTGTAAAGGGGCGCTCGGGCAATCCGCTCGGTCGCCCCAAGAAACTGTACAATACAGAGTTATTACTCCTTGCCATAAAATTTTTTGACGAATTAGCCAAAGCCTATTATGGTAAGGGTCAAGCTGCCCGTAAATTAAACCGTATTCGGAAGGTGCTAAATGAGAAATAAATGTTATTTACCTAAAAGTTTTGAAGAACTCAAAGGGTTATCCGATGACAAAATCCAATTCTATTGGGATATTTTCTATCGCTACCCGTTAAGAGGGCGGAAAGGTAAATATCGTCCTCTGTGGTATGCTATCCAATGTGAATTATATAGTTGTAAACTGGCAGAAAAGTATATCACTAGGCTGGATAAATACGCCAGCAACCCAGAAAAATATATCCAACGGGCGAATAAGAATAAGTACTCCTTGGCAATAGGGACTATCCTAACTAAGAAATATAAGGGAAAGATATATCAAGTTATCGTCAAAGGGGAGAAAGAATACGAGTGGGAGAATAACATCTATCCTAATTTGACGGCAATAGCGCAGAAAATAACACGGGGCCACATAAGCGGCCCCAAATTTTTTGGATTAACGAGATAATGTTATTGCATAAGTATAATTTCTTTTACCAATTCAGAAATAGATCCTGAAGATAAACGTCTTTTAAATATCAGAATCTGATCTTCTTTTTTCTGTTTGTTTTGAAATATAAATCGTCCAAGGGTCCAAAGGATATTGTCAATGGAAGAGAAGCCACCATAATATTCTCCGATGATATTTAGTGTTTTAAATAGTGAGCTGTAGTTCCGCAAGTTGAATCTTCCAGCAACTAAATCGGATGAGTTTATTACTTTTTCGACTAATGTGTCATAGATTGGTAGTTTTGATTCTTCTTTTTTGTTTACAATGCGGTCGTGTATAGCAAGATATTTAGTAAAAAATGAATAGGGATTATAATCTTCTCTATTTTCATTTAATTTATCTCGAGAGAGTTTTTTATGACAAAAGGTATTTATATTGTTTAAATCATCTTCGTCAATAGAATTTTTCTGAATGATTTGTTTTATTAGATTTTGATTGTGTATATTAGCGATGTGTCGAGCGGCTTGATATACCAGATCAGCTCCCATGCGAGTGCTATAAAAAGCATTGATTAGAGTCGCTTTAAAATAAGCGTTTTCAAAGTCATGGGAATTGTTGATGTGTTGTTCTAGTAAGGATTTGTCTAGAGAGTAACGAGTTTTCGTGAGCAATTCTTTGTGAGCCGATTTAATGGATTTTAATAGTTCTTTTTGCTCAGCTAATAACAATTTTTCTGTCATACTTGACTTCTCTCCCGATAGTAAGCGTTACTGTGTATAGGAGAATTGTACCAAATATGCCAAAAATTAACTGTGCAATATATACGCGTAAATCAACCGAACACGGGCTGGATATGGAGTTTAACTCGCTCCAAAACCAAGAAGAAGCTTGTAAGGCCTATATCTTGTCCCAAGCGTTCAACGGGTGGGAATATACCAAAACCTATTCGGACGGCGGTATCAGCGGGGGAACTATGGAACGCCCGGGCTTGCAGGCGCTTCTTAACGATATCCGTTCTGGCCATATCCAAGTGGTAGTGGTTTATAAAGTGGACCGTCTGTCGCGTTCTATTATAGACTTCCACAAAATGATGCAGGAGTTTGAAAAAAACTCCTGTAATTTCGTCTCAATTACCCAATCGTTTGATACCAGTAATTCTATGGGGAAACTGACGCTTAATATGCTGTTATCTTTTGCCCAGTTTGAACGGGAGGTATCAGCGGAGCGTGTACGGGATAAAATCGCGGCCAGTAAAGCCAAAGGGCTGTGGATGGGGGGAACCCCGCCACTAGGCTATGACCTAAAAGACAAGCAGTTAATCCCGAACCCGCAGGAAACGGAACTCGTCAATCTGATTTTTAGCAAGTATTTAGAACTGGGAAATATACAAGCCACAGCCGATTGGATGAATCAGCAAGGCTACCGCAGTAAATGCTGGCAAACTGCGTCAGGGGATAGACGTGGCGGACATTTGTTCCGGCACGGATCTATACAGCGAATTCTCGGGAATCCTGTCTATATAGGCAAAATCGCGCATTTAGCACTTAAAAAGGTGTATCCCGGGAAACATAAAGGATTATCCCGCAAGAGGTCTTTGGGCGCGTACAGGCTAAGCTCGGCGCCAATAAAAATGGGCTGCGGGAGCACCGTAGGAATATCCGTGTTGATACCTTACTTGGGGATGTGTTAGTGGATGAGCGGGAGCGGCCCTATAAACTATCTTCAGGACGTCAATGTGGCAAAGTGTTTAAATACTATGTAATTCGTAATGGGGCACATTTATCGGTGGGGCAGCTAGACGACTTGGTGTTGAGGACGATTCAAAATGCGGATTATGGGGATATTTGTTCGCGCACAACGGCATTGGAATTAAGTACAAACGAGGCTAAAACCTATTTGGACAAGGTTATTTGCCAAAAGATAGGTAAGGAGTGCTATGTTGCAATATATTTGAAAAAACAGGCATTTGAAGCGTTTCTGGAGAAGCATATTACGGAGAATCCACCTGGCGGTGGGGTACGGGCGCAGATAAAGGAGGATAGTATTATCCTAAAAGACACATTCTACATAGATAATGTAACCAGTACTCGCTTGCAGAATGGCACTGCCAACAATATTTTGACAGTGCGCCAGCTAAATGAAAGCCTTGTTCGTGGGTTGGCGCGTGCGTGGCAATTGAAGAAGTTAATAGAAAAGGGGCAAACTACCCGAGAATGGGAAAAGACAAGTGGAATGAATAAACGCACTTTTGCCCGGTATTTAAATTTGTGTTATCTGTCTCCCAAGATAATGACGGATATTTTAGAATATAGAAACCCGCGGAATATGAGCTTGAAGGAAGTGATGAATTTAGCAGAGGGAAAAACGGAGTTTAAAGAACAGGAAAAGGAATGGCAGAATTATGATAATATGTAAAAAAGGAGAAAATATGAAAAAAATATTTATTATTTTAATCATTTTTTTGTTATGCGCTGCTTGTGCAACTCCATATAAGGCGGCATCAAAGCCAACATCTAATGGCTATTTTGATACTATGTTACAAACTGGCGTATATGATATTACTTTTAATGCTAATGAAGAAACAGAAATTAAACGGGCTCAAGATTTTGCTTTGTTAAGAGCAGCAGAGGTCTGTTTGGAAAATGGATATCAGAGTTTTTCTGTGGTGAACTCGTCCAATAATTCTGAAACAGAGACTGGTGTAGTTACAAACACCAATACGAATAACAATAATTATTCATTTTCATATTCATATCTTGTATCAGAAACAAAACCTAGAGTTAGTATTCTTATTCAATGTTCTTTAACTAAGGATTTATTTTTTGATGCTAAAAGCATTAGTACGAATTTACGCAAAAAGTATAAACTAAAATAGTTTTTCGTGGATCCTCTCATTTTGCCCGTTAGAGAAAAAGGCCCGTTCGGGGCCTTTTTTGCACTCCAAAAACAGTTCTCTAAAACCGGTATGAATATAACTAGCCCCTAAACACCGACGAGGGAGGGGAAAACAAACCAACAAAAAAGACACTTCGTAAGAAGTGCCTTTCTAAATGGTCGGGGCGGCGGGATTCGAACCCACGACCTCACGGTCCCGAACCGTGCGCGCTACCATCTGCGCTACGCCCCGTATTAATTGTTTTAAATGGTCGGGAAGGCGGGAATCGAACCCGCGATCTCTCGCACCCCAAGCGAGCGCTCTACCTCTGAGCCACTCCCCGAAATCGTGCAGTCAATTTCTGACTACACATATATTTTATCATTCTTTTAACAAATCTTCCAGTGTTTCTTTTATTTCCGTCAGAAATTTAATGTCCGCATGCGTGCGTTTTTCGTTTTTTTCCGACGGGAACTGGTATTTGTTCAACTGTTTTTTTGCGCCTTCCAAAGTCAGCTTGTGTTTGTAGATTAAATCTTTAATTTTTAAGATGGTATACAAATCCGCTTTGGTGTAGCGGCGGTGGCCGCTTTCCAGGCGAATGGGGCGGATTAAATTAAACTCGGCTTCCCAATAACGCACGGAATACTCCGGCACGCCGGTAATGCGTTTCACGTCGCCGATAGAGAAATACTCCTGCTGTTCAATTTCTTCGAGTCCCATATATGTATTATAGCATTTTGGCTTTTGGGTGCGGCGGCGCTATTTTTGTGTGCTTATGGAGAAGCCTTGACCCGTTTTTTTTTTTTGATACACTGGGAAAAAGCGGAAAGGAGGTTATCCTGATGAGGGTGGGTTTTACACTTATTGAATTGCTGGTTGTAGTGCTTATTATCGGCATATTGGCGGCGGTTGCTCTGCCGCAGTATCAAAAAGCCGTGGGAAAAGCGCGTTTTACGCAAGGTATGATATTGGCAAAAGCCATTGCGCAGGCGCAGCGCGTGTATTATATGGCCAATGGCGAGTATGCGCGGGAGTGGGATGCGCTGGATATTGAGCTGCCCAAAGGCGGAGTTGCGGGGACTTGGGACAACAACGGTATTACCTATCAGACGGATAAATTTTATTGCCGTACCCATTTTACTTATTTCAATACAACTTGTTCTTTTAAGATGCCCGGGGAATGGACGGAGTCCGCCTACGCTGTTCGTGAAAACGGGAATTTTTGTTTGGCCAGCTCCACGGCCGAAGGGGGCAAATCCTTAGGCAAGACCATTTGTTTGGCGATGGGAGGGGTGGAAGAGGTGGGCGGAGCCAATAATGCGGATAAGAGTTCTTACTATATGTATTATCGTTTGCCGTGATGAATGGATATTGTATATTTTTTACCTGCATAAAAAATCCCCGGGGCGTTTAAATGCTCCGGGGATTTTTTTGTCTTAAAACAACTTATTTTCCTTTTACGTGTTTTACGGGTTCGCCGTAGTACGCTTTCAAATACAGCTCTTTGATTTCGCTGATCAGCGGATAGCGGGCGTTGCCGCCGGTGCACTGGTCGTCGAAGGCAAGTTCGGAAAGTTGGTCCAGGTTGTCCAAGAACTCTTTTTCCTGAATGCCGTATTCTTTCAAGGATTTGGGGATGTTGAGTTTGTGTTTTAACTCTTCCACCATTTCGATGAGTTTCTGTACTTTGGCGTCTTTGTCGTCGCCCATGTTGTTGTGCGGCAAGAGGAAGTCCACGATTTTGGCGTAGCGTCCTTTCACGAACGGATATTTGTACTGCGGGAACAGACCCTGTTTGGTAGGTTTATCCGTAGCGTTGAATTCAATGACGTAGGACAACAAGAGCGCGTTGGCGAGGCCGTGCGGTACGTGATACATCGCGCCCAGTTTGTGCGCCATGGAGTGGCACAGACCCAGGAACGCGTTGGCAAACGCCATACCGGCGATGGTGGCCGCGTAGTGCATTTTTTCGCGGGCGTTGATATCCTTGGCGCCGTTGGTGTAGGAGCTTTCCAGATATTTGAACACGAGGCGCATGGCTTCCAGCGCTTGGCCTTCCGTAAAGTTGGTGGAGAATACGGAGGTGTACGCTTCAATGGCGTGGGTCAGCACGTCGAGGCCGGACCAGGCGGTCAGCGTTTTGGGCATACCGAGCACAAATTCCGGGTCGATAATAGCCATATCGGGGGTCAAAGCGTAATCCGTAATGGCGTATTTGGTGCCGGTTTTTTCGTCGGTGATAATGGTAAACGGCGTCACTTCGGAGCCGGTGCCGGACGTGGTGGGGATAGCCACCATAGTCGCTTTTTTGCCCAAGGGCGGAGCCGCGTAAATGCGTTTGCGGATATCCATAAAGCGCATGGCGATATCTTCAAAGCTGGTGTCGGGGTTTTCGTACATCAGCCACACCATTTTGGCTTCGTCCATGGCGGAACCGCCGCCGAGGCCGATGATGATATCGGGCTGCCAGAAGTTGGCGATGTTGAGCGCTTCCTGCACGTTGGAGATGTTCGGGTCCGGGATGACGTTGGAGAACACGCGGAATTTAATATCCAGGCTTTCCAATACGTCGCACACGGTGCGGACGTGGCCCAGCTGTTCCATCGTTTTGTCCGTAATAATGTACGCGCGTTGTTTGCCTTTCAGTTCGGCGAGTGCCTGCGAAAGCGCGCCGCGTTTAAAGTAGATTTTGGACGGTACTTTGTACCAGTACATGTTTTCGCGGCGTTCCGCGACGGATTTCACGTTCATAAGATGTTTAACCCCGATGTTTTCGCTGACCGAGTTGCCGCCCCAAGAGCCGCAGCCCAAAGTCAAAGACGGCGCGAGTTTGAAGTTGTACACGTCGCCGATGGCGCCCTGGGAAGAGGGGATGTTAATCAGCGTGCGGGCGGTGGGCATATCTTTGAACATATCAATATGTTCTTCGTTGGATTCGTCCGTATACAGAACGGAGGTATGGCCGGCGCCGCCGTACAAAATAAGGTCGCGCGCGAGGTCTACGGCGTGGTTGAAATCTTTGGCGCGGTAGAAACCCAGCACGGGGGAGAGTTTTTCGCGGGCAAAGGGTTCGGCGTCGCTCACTTCGCTGGCTTCGGCGATTAAAATTTTGGTGTGGGCGGGCACTTTAATGCCGGCCATTTCCGCGATTTTTTCCGCGCTCTGACCGACGATAGCGGAATTGAGTTTTCCGTTTACCACAATGGTTTCGGCTAGTTTTTTGCGGTCTTTGCCGGTGACAAACGCGCAGCCGCGGGCGATGAATTCTTTTTTAACGTCTTCATACACCGCGTCTTCCGCGACGACGGACTGTTCGCTGGCGCAGATCATGCCGTTATCAAACGTTTTGCTCATGATGATGGAGCTGACGGCCATTTTGATGTTGGCGGTGGCGTCGATGACTGCCGGGGTGTTACCCGCGCCTACGCCGATGGCCGGTTTGCCGGAGGAGTAAGCGGCTTTTACCATGCCGGGGCCGCCGGTAGCCAAAATAAGGTTGATGTGCGGGTGGTGCATTAACGCGTTGGAAAGCGGCATGGTGGGGTTTTCAATCCAACCGATGATGCCTTCCGGCGCGCCGGCTTCCACGGCCGCGTTCAGAACGATTTTCGCGGCTTCAATGGTGCATTTTTTAGCGCGCGGGTGGGGGGAAAACACAATCCCGTTGCGGGTTTTCAAGGCCAAAAGGCTTTTGAAAATAGCCGTAGAGGTGGGGTTGGTGGTGGGTACCACGCCCGCGATGACGCCGATGGGCTCGGCCACCTGACGATAGCCGAAAGCGTCGTCGTCGGACAATACGCCGCAGGTTTTGGTGTCTTTATATTGGTTGTAAATGTATTCGGAAGCGAATTGGTTTTTAATTACTTTATCTTCCATTACCCCCATGCCGCTTTCTTCCACGGCCATTTTGGCCAGCGGGATGCGGTTTTGCGCAGCGGCGATGGCCGCGGCGCGGAAAATTTTATCCACTTGTTCTTGCGTAAACGTTGCATAAATGCGCTGCGCGGCTTTCACTTTGTCGACGATCTTGTCCAGCATGGACAATTCTTCTTTCGTGGCTTCGCACGCAGCGGCAGTTTTCTTTTCCGCCATAATTAATTCTCCTTTGAGTATGCAAAATAACTGATTATAGATATTTTGATATCTATATTTTATCTTTTGCCCCGTTTAATGTCAACACCTCCTCTAATCGGAGTTTTTACCGGGGCTTGACAGGCGCGCAGTAAAAAGATACCATGGATATCGTAATATCCACAAAAAGGCGTTTCCGGGAGGAGTATCGTGGGATTGTTTCACCGTCGGAAAGAAATCAGCGTGCAGACGATTCGCCGCCTGCCGCAGTATTTGCGTATTTTTTATAATTTGCACGGATACGGGCGGGAGCTCGTTTCTTCCACTTTCCTGGCGGAAGAGACGCATCTTTTGCCTATTGTTGTTAAAAAGGATTTGCAGGCCGTCGGCGCTCCCAGCAAGCTGCGCGCGGGATTTAAGGTGGCGGGGACGATTGAAGTCATCGAAAAATTTTTGGGCTGGAACAATTTAAATAAAGCGTTTTTGGTAGGTGTCGGGCATTTGGGTGCGGCGCTCCTCGGTTTTGACGGGTTTAAAAACCACGGTCTTGAAATTGTGGCCGCATTTGATACACACCCGGAAAAAGTCGCCAGCACCGTGCACGGCGTGCCAGTGTATCATACGGCTCAGCTGGCGTCGGTGGTGGAGAAACAAAATCTAAAAATAGCGGTGCTGACGCTGCCCGCCGCGGCCGCGCAGGGCGTGACGGATACGCTGGTAAGTGCGGGCGTGAAAGCGATATGGAACTTTGCTCCCGTCAATTTGGAAGTGCCGGAGGGAGTGATTGTGCAGAAAGAGGATATATCGTCGGGGTTGGCGGAGTTATGTGCCAAGCTGAAAAGTAAATAATAACGGCTGATGTTAACTTGAGATTTGCGTAAGCGGAGCAGAAAGTATTTTTCTGCTCCGCTTTACTTTTAAGGGCCAACAATTTGCTAAATTCTGTTATCTTGTGCGTCCCTCGGCCTTGACGTGGCTACAGCCACGCCTATGCGGCTGACTAGCCCGCACAATCTAAAGCGAATTTAGCAAATCAGGCAATCGTCTACAATTTTATTCTAATTTGTACGGCGTTTGTTTTGGCCGTCATTCCGGGTGTGGTCCCGGAATCCAGTCTGTTTATTTGCTTTTATTGTTTGGCAGGCCTTGACCCGTCTATAAAATCCGTTCCGTACGGGAGAAGCATTTTACTTGTTTGAGCCGTAGGCGAGTTGTAAAATGCGCCGTACGGAACTGGATTTTATGGGTGTGGCCTGCGAGTTTTTTGCTTACTTTTTGTCGATACAAAAAGTAAGGTAAACTTTTGCTTCTTTTCGAAAGAAAAAGAAGGAATCTATATAGGGCTTGCATCGTTTTTTTTTTTTGATAACATGAGGAAACTTTAGGTTTGGCGGCTTTGTCTCTGCATTGTGTTATTCCGTAGTGTTTTAGTACGGAATCTCGTCGTTACGTAACAACAAGATTCCCGACCCCTGCGGGCTGCCAGACTCAGGATGACTTTTTTAATGGAGAAAACGAATATGAAAGGGTTTACTTCTAGTTGTCACCCTGAACTTGTTTCAGGGTCCAGTAAAATAGGTTTTACTTTAATCGAGCTCTTGGTTGTCGTATTAATTATCGGCATATTGTCGGCGGTTGCGCTGCCGCAATATACGGCGGCGGTGGAAAAATCCCGTGCGGCGGAAGCCGTTGCTATGTTTCGGCAAGTGGCCGTGGCACAGCGGGCTTACCGCCTGGCTAACGATACTTATACCCGCAGTGTGGACGGGTTGGATATATCCTTAAAACACGGCGGAAACTTCGGGTATGGGGTGAATAACTGGCAAAGCCAGTATTTTCAATTTTTTTTAGAAGGCGGAACAAGGCCCAGTGAGGGGTTGTTCGGAAAAGCATACTTATTAAAAGTTGACGGAAAATACAGTATTGCTCCCCGTTTTTACGCCATTTACATGACGCTTGATATCAACGGAAATCTGCGGCTTTGGTGTACGGGAAATTATACGCCTAATTATGG
Source organism: uncultured Elusimicrobiales bacterium (assembly GCA_910576915.1). GTDB lineage: Bacteria > Elusimicrobiota > Elusimicrobia > Elusimicrobiales > Elusimicrobiaceae > Avelusimicrobium. The sequence continues at coordinate 73,427 of CAJTJT010000005.1, read as the reverse complement.
GTTTGGCGATTGGAAAGGCTTTAATGCTTCGGCTGAAGCGTCTGATTTATGCAAAAAAATCAGCGGCAACCAAAACGGGCTGATGTTGGAAACCCAGTTATAAAATTTCTTTTCCGTTGATAAACGTTTTAACGGGCATAAAGCTGTCGTCTAAAAGTGTGATATCAGCCGCAAACCCTTCCGTCAATTTGCCTGTTTTGTGCAGTTTCATCAAGCGCGCCGGATTGGCGGACGCACAGGCCGCGGCTTCGGGCAGAGAATACCCAAAATCCACTAAATTTTGAATCCCGCGCGCCATCGTCAGCGCAGAGCCGGCGATTACGCCGTCCGCTTTGCGTTTCCACACGCCGCCGTCGAAAATCACCTCTTCTCCGTTGGCGATAAAAGGCCCTTTCGTTTGCCCCGTGGGTTTTAACGCGTCCGTCACCATCACGATGTTTTCCGCGGGTTTTACGCGCTTTAAAAAGGATACTACATCGGGATGAACGTGTACCCCGTCGGCGATGATTTCGCACGAAATATCCGGGTGCATCAGGACGGCTCCGGCGGCCCCGGGGGCGCGTTGGGTGAACGGGCTCATGGCGTTGAACAGGTGCGTGGCGTGCGTTACGCCGCGCGCGGCCCCGGCCAGAAATTCGTCGTAGGTGGCGTTGGTGTGCCCGGCCTGGGGCAGAATGCCGCGCTCCAAACAAAACTCAATAACGGGGAAAATGCCGGGCAGTTCCGGCGCGAGCGTTACGGAAGCGATTTTACCCTCTGCCGCCTCATATAACCGTTTGAATACGTCCAAATCGGCGGGCGATATATCCTGCGGTTTCATCACCCCGGGTTTGGCGGGCGAGATAAACGGTCCCTCCAGGTGAAACCCCAAAATTTTGGCTCCCTGCTCCGTCCCCGCGGCGGGCGCCAGGGTGCGCAGTAAATGTTCCATGTCTTCCGGCTTGCCGCAATACAGCGTGGGGCAGAACGCGGTTACACCCTGTTTGGCGAGCTCGAGCGACATTTTTTTTAAATCTTCCGTCGTGCCGTTTTCCGGCCCGAAACCTGCAAAACCGTGAATATGCAAATCAATCAGCCCCGGGAACGCATACGCGTTGTTGCCGTCCAGGTGCGGCAGCTTGTAGGTTTGCGGCGGCAAGGGTTCCGTTTCCGAAAATACGCGGCGGATAAGGCCGTTTTCCACCCAAACGGAAGCGTTGTTCAGTACCGTATTGTCCGTTACCGCGTGCACGCGGGTGAGGATAAACGTATCCGTCATAATTCCTCCGTTTTAAGCATCCAGTGGGTGGCGTTGGGCGATTTGGCCATTTGTTCGGCCAATTTTTCCTGTGCCGGGGGCGTCAGCTGGCTGCAGGCCTGCGGGTCCGCCAGCAGGGTAGCGTGCGGGTGGAGTTTTAAAGCAGTAAGCGGGCAGTTTATGTCCTGACCCGGCTGCATAACGCGCGCAACGGCCTGGGCTTTTTTGTCGCCGGAGGCCAGGAATAACACTTCTTTGGCGTCCGTTACCGTGCCGATCCCTACGGATAAAGCGGTTTTGGGGACGCGGTTTTCGTCGTTAAAAAAGAACCGCGCGTTAGCCTGAATTGTGCTGGGCGTAAGTTCCACCTGGCGCGTGCGCGTGTTGAATGCGGAGCCGGGCTCGTTAAAAGCGATATGCCCGTTGCGTCCCACGCCGCCTATAAATAAATCAATTCCGCCCGCGCGTGCGATGGCCGCTTCAAACGCGGCGCATTCGGCGGCCGGGTCGGGTGCTTCGCCGTTTAAAATGTGTGTATTTTCGGGGAGGAGGTTTACCTCATCAAACAAATGGCGGCGCATGTAGCTGTGGTAGCTTTGCGGATGGTCGTGCGGGAGGCCCGCGTATTCGTCCATATTAAACGTTACGACGTTTTTAAAATCAAGCAGTCCCGCTTTGTGAAACAGGCGCAGGTTGGCATACATATCCACCACGGTGCCGCCTGTGGGCAGCCCCAGTACAAAAGGTTTTTCGGGCGAGGGGGAAAACGCGCTGATTTTTTCTTTAATATACGCCGCCGCCCAAAGGCCCAGGTTGATATTTGTTACCACTAACCGCATAAAACACCGTCTCCGTTTACTTTAAATAAGGTTTAATTTCGTCGGACAGCAAATCCGCTTCCGGCCCGATGACTACCTGCACGCTGCCCGCCCGGTTTTTTACCACGCCGCGCGCGCCCAGCTGTTTTAACGCTTCCGTATCCACTGCATCTGCATTTTTTACTTCCAGACGCAGGCGGGTGGCGCAGGCATCCAAGGTTAAAATGTTTTCTTTACCGCCCAACGCCGCCAAATAGGCTTGCCCGCGCGTAAGCGGCGCGTCTTGCGCCGGCGTTTGCGGGGCGGCGGTTTCTTCCGGCTTGGTTTCTGTTTGCGCCGGGGAGGTTTGCACAGCGGGCGTGTCTTCCCGGCCGGGCGTTTTTAAGTTCCATTTGGTGATAACAAACACAAACAGGAAATAATATAGCAGCCCGTATACCAGCCCCACCGGGATTAACAGCCAACCGTTCGTACCGATTCCGTAGCTGAGGAGGTAGTCAAACAGTCCGGCCGAAAACGTAAAACCGAGTTTTACGTTCAGCGCGTTCATGACCGCCATGGAAATACCCGTCAGCACGGCGTGCAATACGTAAAGCGGGAACGCCAGGAACATAAAGGCAAATTCGATGGGCTCGGTAATACCCGTTAAAAACGAAGTTAACGCCATGGAAAGCAGAATCCCCGCGGTGGCTTTTTTGCGTTTGGTGTCGGCGGTTTTAATCATGGCAAGGCATGCGGCGGGCAGGCCGAACATCATAACGGGAAAGAAGCCCGCCATAAAAGCGCCCGCCTGCGGGTCGCGCGCGAAAAAGCGCGCCAAATCGCCGTGTACGACGGTATCGATACCGTTTTGTACGGTGGCAAAGTCGCCAAATTGCAGCCAGACGAGGTTGTTTAAAATGTGGTGCAGGCCGAGCGGAATCAGCAAGCGGTTGGCGAGCCCGTAGAAGAACAGCCCGACGTTGCCAGAGCTAATCGTCCAGTCCCCAAACGCGGCGATGGCGCGCCCGATGGGCGGCCAGATAAAATACGCCAGCACGGCCAAAAGCAGGCAGACCGCGCCTGTTACAATGGGGACGAACCGCCGTCCGCCGAAAAACGCCAAATACGGGGGCAGCTGGAGGGTTTTGTATTTATTGTATAAAAGCCCGGCGGTTACGCCCGTGATAATACCGCCCAGCACGCCCATATTGATAGACGGGTCGAGCGCGCCGAGGGCGGCGGTCATAATTACGTAACCGATAAAGGCCGAAAGTGCGGCCGCGCCGTGGTTTTCGTCGGCAAAGCCGATGGCCACGCCCACGGAAAAAATGACGGGCAGGTTGTTAAATACCGCGCCCCCGGCCTGGCTGATAAACGCGATGTTTAATAAATCCGGCTGACCAAGACGCAGCAAAAGCCCCGCCACGGGCAGTACCGCGATGGGAAGCATTAAGGCTTTTCCTAATTTTACGAGGGCTCCGCCCGTCAGAGCGGCAAAACGTTTTACGGCGTTCATAAAGCCTCCTTTACGTTATACGCCAAATTTTTCCCGCACGAAGGCGCGTACTTCTTGGGCGGTGGCCAGCGTCAGCGCATGCTGTGCGCCCGCGCGGCATTCGGCGGCGTTTAAACGGCGAATCAGATTTTTGGTGCGCGCAACGGAGCCCGCTCCCACGGCCAGTTCCGTAATGCCTAGGCCAACGAGCAGCGGCACCGCCGCCATATCGCCCGCCATGGCGCCGCAAACGGCAACGGGTTTTTTGTATTGCTGGGCTCCCTGGCACGTAAACGAAATCAGTTTTAATACGGCCGGGTGCAAATGGTCGGCGCGCGTGCTGAGTTCTTTGTGCCCGCGGTCGATGGCCAGGGCGTATTGCGTCAAATCGTTGGTGCCGAGAGAGAAAAAGTCCGCCCGTTTGGCGAGCTGCCCGGCCGTAAGGGCGGCCGAGGGAACTTCCACCATAATACCGGTTTGTACGGCGTCTTTCACGCCCAGGGCGGCGGCTTCTTCGGAAATTAATTGTTTAAAAAAGTCCACTTCGTCGGTAAACGAAATCATGGGCAGCATAATGCGTACGTTTTTAAGGGGACGTACGGCAAGAAGCGCGCGCAGCTGCGTGCGGAAAAACGCCTGGTTTTTGGCAAACGCACGTACACCGCGTATGCCGACGATGGGATTTTCTTCCGGTGCGATGTTGACGAAGGGGAGCGGTTTGTCTCCCCCGGCGTCCAGGGTGCGGAAAGTGACGGGGCGTCCGGCGGCCGCGTCCAGCACCGCCTGGTAGACGGAACGCTGTTCTTCTTCCGTCGGCATGAAGGCGCGCCCCTGGAATAAAAATTCCGTGCGCACCAGCCCCATTCCGTCTGCTCCGCTTTTGGCGGCGCGTGCGGTTTCGGCGGGGCCGGATACGTTTCCTTCCACTAAAATGTGCAGGCCGTCTTGGGTGAGCGCGGGCTCAAAAGCCGTTTTGTCGGCGGCTTCGGCCGCTTGGTCCGACTGGCGCACCCGGGTATCAAAATCTTTGAGCTGCTGTTCGCTTGGCGCGACGACGGCTTTGGCCGCATCCGCGTCGAGCAGAATTTCCGTTTGGGGCGGAATTTGAAGCACCGCGTTTCCCGCGCGTACCAGCGTGGGAATCCCGCGGTTGCGCAGTAAAATGCCCGCGTGTGCGGTGGGGGAACCCGCCGCCAGCAGGACGCCCGCGGTGTGTTCCGGCAGGGCGGATACGTCGGACGGGAGCAAGTCTTCGGCCACCACAATACTGCCCTGCGGTACGTCGGGCCGCTTACGTACGGCGCCCGTTAAAAGGGAGAGCACTTCGCGGCGGATGTCTTTCAAGTCCGCGATGCGTTCCATCAAAAAGCGGTTGTTTGTTTTTTTAAGGATATCCACACTGCGGCGGATGGCGGCGTTGAAGGCGAATGCCGCCGTTTTGCCCTGCAGAATGGTTTTGCGGGCCGAATCGGTGAGGAGCGGATCCTTTACCAGCAGTAAATGGGCGTTTAAAATGTCGCGCGATTCGTTGTTTTTTTCCGCCGCGATTTGGGCTTCCAGTTTGTCCGCCAGCGTGCGCAGGGTTTGTTCCAAAAGCTCGCTTTCCGCCTGGGGATTATGTGCATTTTCTTCAAACGAAAGGGTGCTGGATTGTATGGCAAACGCTTTGCCTTTGGCAAGCCCTCCGCAGGCGCATAAGCCGCGCAAAGGGACGGGGCGGGAAAAATCCGTCTGTTCGGGCGTGTCGGCCGTTTCCGGCGTAAATCCGCCTCCCGGGTTTTCGCCGAATCCGTTTTTAAAAGCCTCTTCCAGCTTGGCAAGTATTTGGGCGGCCTGTTCTTTGGGGCCGGAAACGCGCAGGATGACTTGGTGTTGAAAGGCCAGCGCCAGGCCCATTAACGCGACAATACTTTTTGCGTCGGCCGTTTTGCCGTTATGTGCCACCTGGATTAAATGGGGGTATCCCGCGGCCAGTTTGGCGAGAACCGCGGCCGGGCGCGCGTGCAGCCCGTGCAGGTTGACGACGGTCAGCGGCGCAGATTGCAAAAAACTTCCGGCGGGGAGCTCCGCGGCCTTGGTTTCTTCTTCGGGAAAAGGAACGGAGAAAAGCGTTTGCCCCGTTTGGACGGCGCCGGAGGCTTTGCCCGCCACGGGCGCGCCCTGCGGCGAAGTGACGACCACCAGCACCAGCGGGCTGGCGGCTTTTTTACGCAGCATATCCAAATCAAATTCCAGGAGTTTTTGCCCGGCTTTTACTTCGTCCCCGGCTTTTACAAAAACCTTAAATCCTTCCCCTTTCAGGGCGACGGTTTCCAGTCCTACGTGCACCAGCACTTCAATTCCCCGGCTGACGAGTACAACGGCGTGGCCGGCTTTGTTTACATTTAAAATTTTTGCGTCGAAGGGTGCGTATAGAATGTTAGACGAGGGATCTACGGCCAGGCCGTCCCCCAGCATCAGTTCGGAAAATACGGGATCGGGCGTTTGTTCCAGGGGAACGGCCGTGCCGTTGAGCGGGCTTAAAACGGATAGTGCGTCGGGCATGAAATACTCCTTTAAAACGTATACTCCATTATAGTATACAGGCGGGGTTTTTGCAAGGCGGCGCGGGGAGAAAAAAACGGGATAAAAAAGGCCTCCTCCGCTGTGGGAGGAGGCCTTAAGTATAAACATCCGGGTTATTTGCCGATGTTCAGCGTTTCGCTGGCCGAATGCGCGCCAAATTCGGGCGCGTACATCGACTGTACCTGCGCGGGCAGCGCATGGAATTGGCCCGGCACCGTGGGGCGCAGGACATAATCCAGCGTCAGCGTGCCGTGAGGCAGCCAGTTGATAAAGAAGTTGGTGGCCGCGTCGCGGTTTTCGCGGTAAGAGCGGACGGTGGTCCAGCTCCAGCCGCTTAACAGTTCTTCGCTTTCAAAGCCGGCGGGTTTGGGGTCCTGCAGGTGGACGTATTCAAACGCGCTGTCCGTGGTGATGGTTAAGCGCACTTTGATTTCGTCCCCGACGGACACTTCGGACAGGTCTTTCACCGGGCGCAGCTGTACTTCGTCCCCTTGTTTTTTGATGAGGAAGTACTCGCGCGATACGTTGATTACTCCTTTGGGGGAAGCCTTGGCGTCGGCCGTCCGGTATACCGCGCTTAAGGACGCGAAGTCCGTCATCTTGCTTTGTTTGGCTACCGTGGCCGTAAACGCGGCGGGGGAAACTTCCGCCCCGGTGAGTGTAAGCTGCAGGTCTTCCGTCCAGTCGAACGGTTCGAATTCCAGCGTTTTCTGTTCGCCCGCCCAGTCGATTTGGTACGTGGTGGGCAGCGACAGCGCACCTTTGGCTTTCATTACATCCAACAGCGTAAACACGGCCTGCGCGGCGGCTTTGGAGTCCGACCAGTCGTTTACCTGGCGGTTGAAGAGCAGCCACTGGGTCATGGGGTCGATTTTGTCCGAATCCGGGCGCATTTCGAGCAGCGTTTTGAGCGTAACCGTTTGGGTGGTTAAGGTATCGTTATACCAAATCCAGCTTTGCGGTTCGGGCGCAAAATATGCGCCGGAAAGCTCATTTTGCTTCATGCGGCTGGTGACAAGGTCCAGGTACCGGGCGGCTTTTACGTCGTCACCCAGGCGGTGGTAGACGGCCGCGGCGTAGATTTGGCCCAGGGGCGTCATAAAGCGGGATTGTTTGTCCGCATAGTCCGCCCAGCGTTTGATGTACGGCTTGGCCTGGGACGTTTGCGCCCACTCGGCCGGGAACGCGGACAGCGTATACGCCGCATACAGCGCGTACGAAACCGCCCCTACGGAGCCTTCTTTATCTTCCAGCAGCCGTTTTTCGATGCGCGGCACAATGTACGAGAACGCCTTTTTGGCTTCCGCCTGCGGAATCTGGGCGTTGTAGGATAACGCCTGCGCAAACGAGGAAAGCGCGTAGAGCGTCAGATAATCGTCGTCCGGCCCGCCCGCAAACCACGTAAACGCGCCGCTTGCGTTTTGGAACTTGGCGATTTGTTTCAATTCTTTGGCCAGCGTTTTTTCCACCGTCTGCGCGTTGAACAAATCGATGACGTCCGCCGCGTGCTGTTTGTTTCCCTGCGCCTGGCGCAGCCACGGCGTTTGTTCGAGAAGCGTCAGCCGCAAGGGGTCGTTCTGGTTCCAGGAGGCCGTCTGCCCGTTCCGTTTGGGCAATTTTTTAACGGCTTCTTTCAGCTGCGGATAGGTGGTGTAGAATTTGTTTACCACCGCCAGCGGCACGTAGCGGTTTAAGGTGGAAACCAAATCCTTGTACGGCGACGAGAGCACGTTGGGCATGCTGTTTATCACGGAGAGCGCCAGGCTGGGGTTTACCGTCAGCGCGACGGTTTCCACGTTTTTGGGGTCCACTCCGTCAAGCTCACTGAGCGCCAGCGTGTTTTTGCCGTTTTTGAGCGCTTTGTTGGCGGTGGCCAGCAGGCGCATTTTCCCGGGCAGAACGGGGAACGTTTTTTGTTCCGCATCGGCCGATTGCCCGGCGCGGGCGGCGGCCGTCAGCGTATAGAGCGCGGGCGCGGCAGGTGCGGTAATTTCCCAGGTGGCAAACTGGGTGGAATTGGCCGGCACCGTAACGGTTTTGGCGGCTTGGGTAAGCCCGAACGCGGCCAGCGCGTTTTGACCGTCTTTTTGGACGGAAAGCGTAACCTGGGCGGAAATCTTTTTATCCGTCAGGTTTGTAATAGCTGCCTGGATGACGCCTTTATCGCCTTCGCGGTAAAAGCGCGGTGTTTGCAGGCGGACCATAAAGTCTTTCTTCGTAACGGTTTGGGCCGTAAACGCGCCGAAGTCGGCCGTTTTGGTCAGTACGAAGCCAAACATGTTCCACGCAGTCAAACTTTGCGGCATGGTAAATTTAACCGCCGCCTGGCCGCCCGTTACGGGCAGCTGGGAGTTAAAGTAGGCGGTTTCCGAAAAATCCGTGCGGGGAGCTTCTTCGGCGGCGCCCGTGTCGGAGCCGGAGGTTACAGCGTCGTATTCCATTCCGCTGTCGTCTATGCCGCGGGCCATATCGGCGGAGAAGGGGGTGTCAAGCGCGGCGGCTTCCGTCAGCTCCGCTTTTGCGGTCATTTTGTTTGCCATCATCGGGGCGGCGCTGCGTGCCATGGACATGCCTTTGTACACGCGGCCGTATGTCATCCGGGGCATGTTTAGGTTCAAATAAGGAAGCGGCAGAACGGGCAGCGTTTCTTCCTGTTGCTGTTCCTCTTTGTGGTAAGTCGTACTTCCCGCATAGAAGTTACTGCGGGATAAATCCGCCGTACCCGGGCGTTGCGGGTACAGTTCCGCTAACGTTAAAGACGGGTTGTTTTTAACGTAATAATCGAGCGATTTATCGTATACCGTGATATTGGCCTGGCCGTTTATAGGGGCCCCCGCGGCGTTTTTGGCCGACAGCTTCCAGCTGACGGGTTGACCCGGGCGTACTGTCTGCGGCGGGGTAAATGTGACGGCGAGTTCTTTATTGTCAAAAGGAACGTTTGCCGAAGTTTCCCCTTGGAAAATTTGGTAATTGCCCGCGCCGAACCACGCCAGCGACACGCCGCCGCGCAGTTCCCCGGTTACCGGGAGCGCGTAAACGCTTACGCCGCCGGGAAGCAGGTCTTTCTTATACAGGAAATTTCCGCCGCGTTGGTACACTTCCACGCGTTTGGAGCCCGGAAGTTTACCCGCGCCCAGCAGTACGCGCATCGTTTCGCCGGGGAAGTATTGCGGGTGCTGGACGAGCGTTACTTCCGGCAGAACGAGGGCGGATTTTTCTTTCGCCACGATGAACACCATTTTCTGCGGTGCGGCTTTGGCGGAAGAAAGCGTTAAGCGGTATACGCCTTCCGGCAGGGCGGGCAGGTTGAGGGTTTGCTCGCCGGGCGTTTTAAAATTGAGTTCCTGTTTAAATGCGGAGGCTTCCTTTTCGGCGTTTTGATAGAGGTCGTCCAGGGAACCGTTCGTATCGGCGCGGTAGATGGATACGAAGTTTTCGTAGTCGTACGCATATTCTTCTTCCAATAGGGCCGATTCCGGGTCCGGGATTTCGTTTTTAAGGCGCACGGCTTCCAGCGTAATTTTGCCGGAAACGCCGTTTCCGTCCGCGTCCGTCAAATTGATTTTGGCCAGGGCTCCGGGCGTATTTGCGTCATAAAAACCCTGCGTAAATTCCACTTTGAACAAATGCGGCTTGGAGCTGATTTTATACGAGCGCGACGTATTAATCGCGCGGCCGCTTTCGTCAAACGCTTCGGCCGTTACCACGTACTGGGCAAATTCTTCGTTTTTATTTTGCACGGAGGGGGTAAATTCCACTTTAAAATTACCTTTGGCGTCCGTGACGGTTTCGCCCCGGGCGACGGTTTCTTTGCCGTAGCCTGCCGGGCGCAGCCACCAGTAGAACGGCGGCAGGTAATCCCGGCGTTCCACCGAGTATTTTACCTGTGCATTTTGCAGGGGAGAGCCAAAGTAATACTTAGCCGTTCCCGTTACAATGGCGGTTTTGCCGTATTCCAACGCTTTTTCCGGTTCGGAAAGCGTCAGCTCATAATCGGGGCGTTTGTATTCCTCGGTGCTGAACGAATGGTAAGAACGATAGGTTCTGCCGTTGGCGCTCAGTGAGGCCGTGACTTCGTAACGGCCCAGCAGGTCGCTTTCGGGAATCGTCATTTCGGCTTGTGCGGTGCCCAGTTCGTTTAAAACGGGCGTTGCCGTAAAGACGGTTTTATAGTTGGGGTCTTTTACGGTAAACGTCACTTTCCGTTGACCGAGGGTTTTTAATCCGCGCGGCAGTACTTGGAACGCGTTTACCGACAGGCGTACTTTTTGGCCGGGGCGGTAAACGGGGCGGTCCGTCTGCGCGAAAAGTTTGACGGGTTCGTTGTTATAAAAGTTGAAATACAGCGTCTGCGCGGAATAGACGGCTGAGTCGTCTTTTTTTGCAAGCGTGTTTAAGATATACGGAGAATGGCTGCGTTCGGACGCAGTAACGGTGACGGGACGCTGGAACGCGGCATATCCTTGTTCGTCCGTTTGCGCCTTTTGGCGCGCGCCCTGCCAGCTGGTAAACATATCCAGGGCAGCGTTGGGTTCCGGTTTGCCCGTTTTTAAATTGACCGTATACACGCGGAATACGTTGGGGCGCAGGTTTTTGTCTTTCGCGCCCAAAACGGCGGTATAGTCGGTCGGGTCTCCTTCGATGGCGGCGGTGGAGAAAAACGCCAAATCGGTGGCGTTTAAAACCATCATCTGCACGGGCGCCTGTTTGGGGTCGAACGCTTCGTTATAGGAAACGCCCGCCACATAGAAACCCGGTTCCAGCGCGGGGAGCGTAAGTTCGGCGTACTGCTGTTTGTAGACTTCCTGATAGGTTACGTCGTAGGATTGTTTCGCCAGCGGCGCGCGGTCTAAAAATACGGGGATGTTTTCGCGGTCGAGGCGGTTTAAATAATCCCAGGAGTTCAGCGTCCGGCGGTAACTGTTTTTAAGAGAAAGGTCCGTCAGTTCTTTTAAAGAGGTTTTATAGATGCGCACGTATAATTTGTGCAGGTTTCTTCCCGTTGCCGTCAGCTGCGGCATTTGGCGGTTGAGCGGTGCGTTTAAGGTATTGAGCGAGAAGGAAACCCGGGTGATGGTGCGTTTTAAATCGGCACATTCCTGCGTAAACGAAGAGTCCGGCAGTTTGGCCAGGGCCGTTTCGCATGTTTGCAGGGCGGCGGGAGCCTGGTTGTTGTTAAACTGCAGGCGGGCGGTTTGCAGGGCGGCGTAACTGCGGGCGTAAGCCGTATTTTCCGCCGGAGCCATGTAGCCTTTTAATTTGCTCCACCAGCTTTTGGAGGCGGTTTCGTTCCCGCTTAACAAGTTTAATTGGGTAACGGCGGTTTGCAGCGCTTTCTTGCGGTCTTTAATTTCAAAACCGACGTTGTTAAAGGGAAGTAAAATGTAATCCGTTTTCCAGAAAATTTTGGCATTTTGGCGGTTTTTCCCGTCCAAGAGATAAGCCGTTTCCAAAATATCGGCGATTTGGGCCGCTTGGGCGGCATCTTTTTCGTTTTGGCCCAGCCGTGCGGCGCCGTCCAGATACGCGTGTTCTTCCCTGGCCAGGGGGGAAACTTCCGGGGTTTTGCTTCTGATGTAAGAAATCCAGGAATTGGCCGCAAAGTCAAACAGCGTGGGGATGCGCTGGGTGTCGGTGTCTTTTAAGTTTAAAATTAAGGTTTCTTTTTCAATCGGCGCGTTGATCAGCGCGGCGCGCAGCGCCCAAAGGGTTTGGTAGTCTTTATCGGTTTGTTTGTTCCATTGGGCTTCGGTCCATTGTTCGGGGTCTTTTTGGGCCTCTTCCGTCATAATTTCGCCGTCGCTTAACAGGGGCGCGTACCGGCGGGACGCCTGCTGTGCCATTTGGGTGCGGTATAATAAAAAGCGCGCTTTCCAGATGTCGTTTTCCGGCAGGGGATATGCGTACATGGTTTTGTAGGCGTTTAAGTATTCGCCCAGGCCGTATTGGCAGGCCGCTTTGCGGAGCCGGGCTTGCAATAACTCTTCCCCGGTGGCGGTTTTTAGGACGTTATCATACTCTTTTAACGCCGCGGCGAAATCGCCTTTGGCGTAATCGGCTTCGGCTTTGGGCAGGCTTTGCGCGGTGAGCGCCAGCGGCAGCAGCATAAGCCCCAGTATCAGACGGATATTTTTTTTCATACAATTCCCCTTGTTATGTAATACGGCGGGAAGAAAAACCTCCGTCCCCAAAAGAGCGTGATCTTTCTTCCCGTAGTTACAAAATGCGTTTTTTTGCCTTACATTTCTTCCGGCGCGCTTACGCCGATAAATTCCAGGCCTTTTTTAATGCGTTCCGCCACCCGCTGGCAGATGAACAAGCGCGCTTTGGTTTGCGCGGGATTTTGTTCGTCCAGCACGCGGCAGTTGTCGTAGAACGCATGAAACAGCCCCGCCAGTTCGATCAGGTACGTCGTCAAGTGGTGGGGGCTCAAATCGGCCACGCAGTTGCGCAGCACCTGTTTGAACCAAATCAGTTTGAGCATCAGCGCGCGTTCATGCGGGGTGAGCGTGACGGGGGCCACATTATATTCGGTGAACCCTTTTTCCGCCGCCGCTTTAAAAATGGAATGGATGCGCGCGTGTACGTATTGCACGTAGAAAACGGGGTTTTCGTTCGTGCGTTTTTTTGCCAGGTCCATATCAAAAATCATATGGGCGTTGGGGGTGCGGCTCGCGAAGAAAAAGCGGCATACGTCCGTGCCCACTTCTTCCATCAGTTCGCGAAGCGTAATAAAACGGCCCGCGCGTTTGGACATTTTCACCTGTTCGCCGCCTTCGGTCAGGTGGACGAGCTGGTGAATGATCGGTACAAACGATTTTTCTTCTTTGCCCAAGGCGTGTACGGCGGCTTTCATGCGCGGCACATAGCCGTGGTGGTCGGCGCCTAAAATGTCGATAAGGGTGGTGTAGCCGCGGTCGTATTTATTTTTATGGTAAGAGATGTCGGCTAAAAAGTAGGTCGGGCGGCCGTCTTTGCGTACGAGTACGCGGTCTTTATCGTCCTGCGCTTCGGCGTCTTTGGTGGAGCCGAACCAAACCGCGTCTTCTTTTTCGTACGTATATCCCTGTTCGGTCAGCGCGGCGAGCGCTTTTTTGGGGGCGTCTTCTTTGTGCAGGTCGGACTCGCGGAACCAGCGCGTAAAATCGACGTGAAAGTCTTTCATGTCCTGCTGCTGGGTTTTGATGAGTTCTTCCATCGCCCAGCGGCCGTATTGGTCTTCGGGCAGGTCCGCGGGGATGCGTTTGGCCAAATCAATTAAATAGGTGCCGTGATAGCCGTTTTCCGGCGGTTCTTTGCCTTCTTTGCGGGCTTTGACGGATACGGCCAACAGTTCGGCCTGGTTGCCGGCGTCGTTGACGTAGTATTCGCTGTCGCAGCTGTAGCCCAGGGCGCGGTGGATTTTAACCAGGCTGTCGCCCAGGCTGGCGCCGCGGCCGCTGGCCACGTGCAGGGGGCCGGTGGGGTTGGCGGATACAAATTCGATTAAAATGTTATGTTTGGCGCCTTCCAAATTGGGGTCTTTCAATCGGCGGTCGGCGGCGGTGGTGATGATGAAATCGTCCTGCAGTTTTAAGTTGATAAACCCGGGCGCGGTGGCCTGCGCGTCGGACACGACGGTCATCTCGCGCAGTACTTTGCACGCTTCTTTGGCGATTTCCATGGGGTTCTTGCGCAGTTTTTTTGCGGCGGCCATGGCCCACGTCATGGACAAGTCCGCCCCCGTATGGGCGGGCGCGGCGGAAAATTCGACTTCCGGCAGTTCGGAACCTTTAAAATATTCCGCGCTGGAAAGTTTTAACGTAACGTCTTGTTTCAATTTTTCTAGCATGGTAGGTTATTTCTTTTTGGCGGTTTTTTTGACCGTTGTTTTTTTGGTTGTGGTTTTTTTAGCGGCGGTCTTTTTTACGGCCGTTTTCTTGACGGCGGTTTTTTTGACGGTTGCTTTTTTAGCCGCGGTTTTGGGAGCGGCTTTCTTTACGGCCGTTTTTTTGGCGGCGGCTTTTTTAGCCGTCGTTTTGGACGCGGCCTTTTTGGCGGCCGCTTTTTTTACCGTTTTCTTAACGGGTTTTTTGAAATCGATTTCTTTGCCGAAGCTGAAGATTTTGTCAAGCGCGTAGAAATCGCGCGCTTCCTGGGTCATTACGTGGGCCAAAAATCCGCCGTAGTCGCTCACGCGCCACTGGTTGCTGTCGCCCCCGTCGCGGTTGGATTTATAGTAGCCTTCTTCTTTGAGTTTTTTGCTGATTTTTTCTTCCACCGCGTCCAGGTGCGGTTTGGAAGTGGCGGTGGCGATAAGAATATAGTCGCACAGCGAGGAAAGCCCGCACAAATCGATTACTTTGATATTTTCGGCCTTCTTGTCATCGGCCAGCCGGGCCGCCAGGCAAACAAGTTCTTTCGTATTCATTATTTCCACCTCATTAAAACGGTATATAGAGCAATCAATTTAGTCTAGCATTTTTTTACGTGTATTGGGAACGGCTACAGGGGCATTTTAAAATCTTTGCCCAGGATGATGCGCGTGTCGCAAATTACGTTGGGGGCGGCCCCGGTGCGTATTTCGCCGTTGATGCCCACGGCACGGCCCAGTTGTTTTACCTGTACCAGGCGGCCGCTGTAGTCTTCCAGCCAGGAGGAGTTTTGGGTGGAGGGGTAGTTGTCGTATTGCAAAACGTCTACGCGCAGCTGGCCTTTTTCGTTTTGGTCGCGCAGGTATTGCGTCAGTTCCAGGGCAAGCCCTTTGCGGCCGGAGGCGTTTAGCACTTCTACGATAATCGGCCGGTCTTTAAGGGCCAGGGGGGCCATGTCCGCCACGTCGGGCACGATGGCGGGTACGGGTTCGGGTTTGCGGGAAGCGCGTTTTTTGCGCGCGGGGAAGGTGACGGCGAAGTCGCTCGGCTCCAGCTGGGTGAGTTCCATGGATAAAAGAGCAAACTCGGCGGGGGACAAATTGGTGCGCCGGTTATGCCAGGCGGATAAATAATTCCACCCCGCGCGCGCGGCCAAAAAAGGGTTGTGCCGCCAGGCGGACAAAGCGTGTTTAAAGCCGTTCCAAAAGGTTTCCCGTTCGGTGTCGGCGGGCTCAAAAAATTTGGGATTTTTGACGGCTATATTTTCCGCTTCCAATAATTTTTGGGTGCGTTCGAGCGGACTCTTTTGGTTTAATTTGTCGCCCAGCACGCGCACGGACGCTTTGCGCGTTTGGGGGTTATAGGAAACGAACATGGCGGGTTTGGTCAGCACCGTCACTTGCACGGGGGCCTTCTTATCGCCCGCCAAATTGGAGGCCAGGGGAGAGGCAAACTGCGCGCAGGCGGCCCAGGCCGTCGCGCCCAGCAAAACAAGGAGCAGTATCCTCCCGGTTATTTTTCTTGTTTGATGAGATGGTTCCATAAGTCAATCCCCAAAGGGCACAGCCATTTTTGCGAGTCGATGGTAAACAAAAGTTTGCGGTTGGCCGCGTACAAAAGCGCCTTGTCCAGGTCCTGCAGGGCCAGGTTGCGGATGACGAACGCGTCTTTATATTTGCGGTCTTTGGACGAAATGTCCGCCACGAATAAAATTTTGGAAAGCGTACTCATCTGCAGGCTGCCCAGGGTGTGCTCGGCGATGGCGGAGAGTACGTCTTTATCTTTTACGCCAAAGCGGTTTTTGGCCAGCCAGCACGATACAAAGCTGTGCAGGAGGGCCGGCTCCTGTTTGCAGATGTCTTCAAAAAACGGCACTTTGATTTTGTGCTTTTTGCAAAACGCGACGAGTTCCGGGCCCGAAAAACCTTTCCCGGCGTCGTGCAGGATGCCCGCGCGGACGGCGGATTCCACGTTTACGTCGTAAATATCGCTTAACGCGGCGGCCATTTCGGCCACGTTTTTGGAGTGCAGGTAGCGGTTCGTTTTTAAGTGCGCTTTGAGCCAGTCGTGCACTTCAAGCCCGTAGAGTTTGTTCTGCCGGATGGTGGGCGCGATGGACGCGGGCACCGTATCCGGCACGTCCCCGCACGCCAAAATGTGCGCGCGCACGCGGCTGGACGAAAGTTTGGGGAAGAAGCCGGGCAAAAATACGTGGCGGAATTTGGCGGGTTTTTCGTCGTACCCTTTGCGTTTGCCGGCCACCACGACGGCATTTTTAAAAATAAAATCGGGGTTTTTCCAGTTGTGCAAATCGTTCAGGCAGTCGGTACCCACCAAAAGGTAAATTTCGGGGTCTTTATATAATTTTTTAAGGTATTGCACCAGCTGGTAGGTGTAGGTTTTACCGCCTTGTTTGAGTTCGTAATCGTCAAACACCACGTTTTTGCCGATGCCTTTAAAGGCCTGTTTGAGCATTTTCATGCGCAGGCGGAAAGGCGTGGGCGACTTGGCCTTAAACGGGGAGTGGTACGCCGGCACGATGTGCGCGGCGTCCGGCGCGATTACTTTCATCGCGCGGCGGAACAGAGAAACATGGCCTTTGTGGACGGGGTCAAAACTACCCCCAAAAACGAGAACTTTCATAACACCTCATTATACAAGTTTTTTTGCGGTTTCCAAGCCTTGTAAAAGGGAAGTTTCCATAAAAGAATATTCCCATTTTCCGTACCGTCCGGCGCACAAACAGCCGCGCCGCTCCAGGCGGGCGAGTGTTTTTTGTACGGCGCTGCGGCGGTTTTTATCGTAAACGGCGTAGGCGTAGGGTAAAAATTGCCAAAAGGAAAACAACTTTTTATCGTGCTTGTCTATTATACCTTTTTGAACAAGCGCGTTCCAAACACGTTTTTCGGCCGCCGGGGAGGGCGTTTGTTCCCCGGATAGTTCAATATAATAGGAGCGGCATCCCGCGGGCGCGTTTTGGGGCGCAAACGAGCTTTGCATTCCCACGCGGAAGAACGGGTCGGTTTCGTCCGGGCAGTAAATCCAGCTAAAAGGTTCTTTTTGGGTTCCGCGCACCGCCAAATTATAGACGGTAACGGGACGAACGGTTAATTTCTCCGCCGTGCGCGTAAGCGCGGGTTCATCCGCCAGTAACTTTAAAAACGCGGGCAGCGGGAGTGTGTTTACCAGATAATCAAACGAAACGGTTTTCCCGTTAATAACGGCCGTTTTTTTGCGTAAATGAATGCGGGAAACGGGTGAACTCAGCCGCAGGTTTTTAACGCGCGCGGCCAGGGCATTTACTAACGCCTGGCAGCCGCCCGTTTGGGGATAATAAAAATAGGCGTTATAGCCGAATTTTTTGCGCGGCGGTTTTTGGGCGCTTTTTAAAATTTCGTCCGGCGAGGGGAGCGGCACAAACGGGCCGCACCAGTCGGCGGTCATGTCTTCGGGCGCGCGGCCCCAGAGTTTTGTATTGTACGGGCGCATGAACGTTTCATACACGCCCGGGCCGAAAGCGCGCAGGCACCATTCTTTAAAATTTTTGGGAGCGGTTGTTTTTTTGTTTTGTGCGGCTTTTACAAGTCCGTCCACGCACGCTTGGCGTACGTCCGGCGGCAGGGCAAACAAATTGGCCTGAAAAGGGAACGGCACGCGCGCGGCACCCGTGTAAATCCAGGCGTTTCTCGGTTGGCGGCGCAGGTTGGTTTTTAACAGTTTTTTAACGAGTTTTTTGCCGTATTCCGTGTGCAGGTGCAGGAGGTGGCCCGCATAGTCAAACGTGAAACCGTCTTTATAAACGCTTTTGCACAGTCCGCCGGGCACGCCATCTTGCTCGGCCAGCAGATAATCCGTTTGGCCGAGTTCCTCCAGGTGATAAGCGGTGCTGAGGCCCGTCAGGCCCGCGCCTAAAATAAGCGTGCGTACGTGCATTATAAGTCCGTTTTTAAATGTAACAGCCAAAGCGTAACCAGTGCGCCAAACGCACCCGCCGCCATAAAAAGCGAGGCCGCGATTTGTACGCAGCAGTGCGTCAGCGTGAACGCGAATATGTTGGCGGTCAGCCCGGTCAGCGCAAAGGCAAATAAAATTGAACCCGGCTTCCAGCCCAGTTTTTTAAGGCGCAGGGCGGCGTGGTCGTTACTGCCTTTGAGGGGATTCTTGCCTTTTAATAAGCGCGCGAGGGTGACAAACGCCGTATCAAACAGCGGGACGGCCAAAATAAAGAGCGGGGCCAAAAATCCCCAGTCGGATTTTTCGCAATAGCCCGTACCGATAGACAGCGCGGCAATCAAAAAACCCAGCAGATTCGAGCCGCTGTCGCCCAAAAAGATTTTACGTTTTTTGGCGTGATTGTACGGCCAAAACGCAAGGCACGCCCCGAGTAGCGCCAGCGCGGCGAAATTGACGTAGACGTATTCGGACGGCAGCGCGATGACCGCCAGCCCCAGTGTGCAGACGACGGCCTGGCTGACGCAAAGTCCGTCCATAATATCCAGGAGGTTAAACGCGTTCGTCAGCCCGACCACCCATAAGAACGTAAGCGGATAGGAAATCCACGGCGAGGTAAACGCGTGTATCGCCACCCCGTAATAAATAAGCGCGGCCGTGGCCGCCGCCTGGATAAACAGTTTTATGGGTACGCTGACGCCTTTGGGTTTTTTAAGGTCGTCGGCCAGCCCCATCAAAAAAATAAACCCGCCGCCGATAATTACGCCGCGCAGGGTGTGCAGCGTGCCGGAGGGGAAAGATGTAGTCAGCCGGATAAATACCAAACTGCCTACAATGCCCGCCAAAATGCCGCATCCTCCCAAAACGGGCACTTTTCCGGCGTGTTTTTTGAGGCCGCCGGGTGCGTCCAAAAACGCGTTTGCGGCCAGTTTGCGCAAAACGGGCAGTGCAACCGAAGTGAGCGCGAACGAAATTCCCGCGCATAAGAGGTAAAGGACAAATGTCGGCATAATAATTATAATATCATAATAAGGAGGACGTTTATGCTTAAAAAGATTTTAACATTTTCGATGATTTTGTTTTTAGGCGCGTGCGCGGGGCGGCAGGTGAAACAAATCCCGCCGGATGTGCGCGAATATAAAAAAGTGGATTATTTTACGGAAGGACGTACCCAGGCCGCTTTTAAGGTGGTGGGCCAGATGAACGAAGACTATTTGGAAGGCGTCCTGCGGATTAAAAAAATCGGCGCGGAAGATTACGACGTAATGGTCATGACGGGCGCGGCGTACCGGGTGTTGCACGCGGTAGTAAGCCCGGAGGGTGTGGTTTACCGTTATTTATTTAAAGATGCAGATACCGCCGTGGTGCGCGGGCGCATTACGCAATTTTTGAATGTGCTGGTGTCGGACCCGGGCGTTTATAAAAGCCGCCGCGTAAAGGACGGCAAAACGGCCGTAACTTACCAGGGGAAAGATTTAAAAACGCGGTTGTTATATGCCGAGGGTTCGGTTTATCCGTATGCGGCGGAATCGGTTACGCTCTTAAATACGGGGGAACTTTTTTATAACGAGTATGCGCCTGCGGATGCGGAGGGGGAGATGGAAATTCCGCATGAGCTGACGTATAAAGACGGGAACATTACCTTAGACATGACGCTTATCAGCGTGCGGTAATTATAACGGCTGGTGGTAACTTGCGATTTTCGCACAAGGGACGAAAAAAGTTTTCGTCCCTTGTGTCTTTTAAGGATAAACAATTTTCCAAAACCTGTTTATTTGGCGGTCTCTTGGGCTTGACGTGCCATTCAGGCACGCCTATACGCCCAACTAAATCCCGCCAACTAAAAACGGTTTTGAAAAATCATATAATCATCTACAGTGTTATTCTGTTCTGCACAGCGTTTTTTGCCGTCATTCCGGGCGTAGACCCGGAATCTAGTTTGTTTATTTGGATTTCCTGGGGTCTTGACCCGTTTTTTTTTTTTGATAACATGGGGATAATTCTTTGAAGGGGGATATATTCCATGTGTCAAAACCGGGGTTTCACGCTTATAGAATTGCTTGTCGTTGTACTTATTATCGGCATTTTATCTTCCGTCGCGCTGCCGCAGTACCAAAAAGCGGTGTTAAAAAGCCGTTATTTGCAGTTGGAAACTATCGGGCGGAGTATTTATAAGGCCGAACAGGTTTATTATTTGGCCAACGGTTCTTATACGGCCAATATGCCGGATTTGGATATTGACCTGCCGCCTGGGGGAACATACGAAGGCAGTGTTTGGGTTGCTCCCGGCAGAAAATTTGTCTGTAAGGTATATGGGGAATTTTGGGAAATATACTGCGGACAAACCGGTCTGCCGAGTTTCTTCTTAAAATTTACCGAAACCACGGCGAGATGCCGCTGTTTTGACGAAAAAACCTGCGGGATATGTAAAACATTATCCTCTTCCGCTCCGAGCGTTAGCAGCAGCTATACGGAATATCGGTATTAATTGGCTTTTTTAATAATCAGCCACATCCAAAGCGGGTACAGCGTCAGCAGGAGGAGTTTGGTCAGCAGCTGTGTCCTAAAGCCGAATTGGCCCGTCCAATGGCATGCCCACGCCGTGGCGGCGCAGACCAGCAGAATGCCCATCAGTTTGACGTATTCGTAGCGTATCGGATATACTTTTTGCGTGAACGTAAAAAGCGCGCACGCCATGGCCCCGTAGCTGAACATTACGGCCCAGCCGGCCCCCATAATGCCCAAATGCGGGACGAGCGTTATGTTGGTGGTAATGCTGACGGCCGCGCCCAAAAGCGTAATCCACATCAGTACTTTGGTTTTTTTGGTCAGCACCGGGCCGACCATAAAGTTAATGTACAGCCCGTAGAAAAAATACCCCGTCAGCACAAACGGAATAATGGGAAGCCCTCCCCAATAGGCGGGGCTTATTAAATGGAAATCCCCAAACAGATTGCTTTTGATGATAACCGGCATTAAGAGCGCGAGCCCCAGTAAAAACCACGAGGCCACAGCCGCAAAGCAGGATAATACTCGCGCAAATGTTTCTTTGGCGTCCGCGTCCTTAGCGTGCGCCAGGAAAAACGGCCGCCAGGCTTGGTCGAACATGGAAACAATCAGCATCATAAACACGCCGATTTTAAAATTCGCCTGATACACGCCCACCTGTTCCGTCCCCACCAAACGCACCAAAATCGGTTTGTCGATAACGCTGACGAGCAGGCTGGCGATTCCCGCCGGCACAAACGGCCACGCAAAGGCAAAGAGTTCTTTTTCCAGCTTGGGTTCAAATTCAAATGCGCGGCCCTGTTTCAGTTCACCCCAAACAATCGGGCTTAACAGCAAAAGTGACGCCAGGGATGCAAACACATTGGCCCATAAAATGGATTCAATTCCGCGCTGGAGTACCGCAATAAACAATACGTTACACAGTACATTGACGATGATGGAAACCGTCCGTACGCCCGCAAAATACCACGCGCGGCGTTCCAAACGCAGTTTGGTGAACGGAATCATGTTAAGAACATCAAGCAGTAAAATAACGGCCGCCAAACGCATTAACGGCGCGGCCTCGGGCGGGATGCCGATAATCTGCGCCGCCGGAACGGCAAACAGCCACAACAAAAGCCCCAATACGCCGCCGTTTAAGAGTACGCCGTAAAAACACTGGCGGAAGACTTTGCTTTTGTCCTGCGCGTCGCTGGCAAAACGCAGGTAGCTTTGGTCCATGCCGAATAAAAATACCACGTTAAACAGCGCAACCGCCGCGAACACGGTGGCGATGACGCCGTACTGGCCGGGAAGCAAATAGTAGGTATAAAACGGAACCAGGCAAAAGTTAAGCAGCCGCGCCAGCACCGTGGAAGTGCCGTAGACGAGGGTTTCTTTGCCGAGGCGTTTGATGTCTTTTGCCATAGTAACGGGACGGAAAAATCCCGCACGGCGTTTATTCCGTGCGGGACTAAATCATTATAATTTTACGAACAAGAGTTCCAAGAGCTTTTTGAATTTGCCTTCGATTTTTTTCGTTTCGCTGATGGTCTGCGCGTGGGAAAGCGGTGTCTTTTCAATGCCGCAGCCCATGTTGCTTACCCAGGCAAGCCCCAGCACCAAAATGCCGCACTGGCGCGCGACGAGCACTTCCGGCACGACGGACATGCCGACCACCGTCGCTCCCCATTTTTTGAACATTTTAATTTCGGACGGCGTTTCGAAGTTCGGGCCCGTAGCGGCCAGGTAAACGCCTTCGCCCGCGTTGATGCCGGCTTTTTTGGCGGCGGACAGGGCGGTTTTGCGCATGGTTTTATCGTACGCTTCGGACAAATCAAAGAACATGGGGCCGAAGGCCGGGTCGTGATTGCCGATGAGCGGGTTGTTGCACATAAAATTGATGTGGTCTTTTAAAACGCACAAAGAGCCGGGTTTTAATTTCATGTCCATAGATCCCACGGCGGCGGACACGAGCAGTTTTTCAACGCCCAGCAGTTTTAACGTGCGGATGGAGATAGCCAAGTCTTTCATGGGGTGCCCTTCGTAATAGTGAAAGCGGCCCTGCATGACGACGATGTTGCGCCCTTTGTAGACGCCGAAAACCAGGTTGCCCGTGTGCCCGGGAACGGTGCTTTTTAAGAAACCGGGGATGGAGGAATATGGGATTTTAATTTCTTTTTCCAGCGCCGGGATGGAGCCCGCCAGGCCCGAACCCGTGATGAGGGCGATTTCCGGCTTGAAATTTTTGGTCTTTTTTAAGATGTATGCGGCTGCTTTTTTCACTTGCGCGAGTTGGGTCATAACTTCCTCCTTATAAAGTCGTCCTGGGCGGGAAAAACGCGTTTGGCACGTGTTCAACGCCTTGCGGCAGGACGCATAGCACGTCAAATCTAATACTATCAAATTTTAAGCCCTTTGCTTTTAAGTACGATTGCGCCGTAAGGGCGATTTTCTTTTGCTTGGCGGGCGTAACGGCCATCAGCGGCCCGCCGTACGCGCGGTAAGCGCGCGTTTTTACTTCCGCAAACACCAGCGTTTTACCGTCTTGGGCGATGATGTCAACCTCGCCGTACGGGGCGGAAAAATTCCGCTCCAGGATACGCCATCCTTTTGCTTGCAAATAGCGGGCGGCCTGTTCTTCGCCCAGTGCGCCGGCGTCGGTCGTGTTCATGGCAAAATGGTGGGCGTAAGCAAATTACGCACCGGGCCGAACGAGCGGCGGTGTTCTTTGCAGGGGCCCAGTTCCCGCAGCGCCTGCATGTGCTTGGCCGTGCCGTAGCCTTTGTGCCCGGCAAAACCGTAACCGGGGTAGAGCGTATCCAGCGTGGCCATGTAACGGTCCCGGGTTACTTTGGCGATGACGCTCGCCGCCGCAATCACCAGGGATTTGGCGTCCCCGTCTATAACGGGCTGTTGGCGCATGGCCAGCCCGGCCGCCGGGTAAGGCCCGTCGATAAGCGCGACGGCGCCCGGAATATTCAAAAATTTTTGCGCGGCGCGGCGCATGGCCAAAAACGTGGCTTGTAAAATGTTTAAACGGTCGATTTCCGCCGCGGTGGCAAAACCGGTGGCGTATAAAACGTCGGACTGGGTTAAGCGTTCAAAAAGTTCGTCGCGCTTGCGTTCGGTTAATTTTTTGCTGTCGTTTACTTCTTGGAACAGCGCGGCGCGGGAGGGGGGAATATAACAGGCGCAGGCCACTACGGGGCCGGCCAAAGGGCCGCGGCCCGCTTCGTCAACGCCTATAAGGAAATTGGTTTCCAAGCGGAGGGCTTGTGTTTTGTCAAAATTCAGAAGACTGTTTTCCATGATACCCATTATAGCAATTCTCCGGCGGAATGCGCCGGATTTTTCCGTCAAAAAATGGCGCGCCGTTCGATGGTAACCCGGCGGTTGCCCTGGAAATTCTTAACGGGCAGCAGTACCAGTTTGTCATACAGAAATTGCTGGGCCGCTTTGGGGTATGAGGGCATATTTTCCGGCGTCAGAAGCGGGATGGAAAGATTGATGTTTACCGTTTCCGTGTGCGGGTGGCCTGCTTCGTCCGTAAACGTAACCGTGCGCTGTTCGTTTAAATGGATGTGTAATTTTTTGGGGTTTTCGTACTCGTGCGGCGTAATGCGAAGCCAAAGGGTTTTATCCTCGTTATACATGGCGAGGGATTTGGCCTGTTCGTCAAACACGATGGTAAAAGGGGCGCGTTTGTCGGTATTATTAAGCAGGTAACGGTATAAGTTGGGGGTTAAATCTATCGGGCCCGCATACTGGTAAACGGCAAATTGGCCGCCGGGTGTTTCAAATACGCTTCGGGCGTTTACGTGCCGGACAGGAAAATCTTTTCCTTCGGCGGGATTCATGCGCTGTTCAACGGACAAAACCAGTTTGCGCGCGTTGAAGTTCTGCACCGTCAGTTTATCCACGTCTTCCGTATAGCGGATGCGGATGTTATCTTTCGGAAGCGTGCGGCCGGAAATTTCCCGTAAAATGTGTTTTTTGTTTTGGGCCAAAAACCGCATGCGCGCGATAAAACGGGTTTCCACTCCTTTGTCGTTTAGATGGGCCACGTGTTTAAAAAGTTTATTTAAATGCGGGGTAAGCAGTCCAAATTCCTGCACGTAAAAACGCAGGGAGAGCAGACCGAACATGTTGCGGTTTCCGTATTGGCTTTGCAATTCCCAGATGTTTGGCAAAAGGAGCGAGGGATTAGGCTGAATTTTTAATAATTCCTGAATTTTGGTTTCGGGAATCCACGGCGGAGAAGGATATTTGTGATGATGGGTTCGGTTTATCCGGGCCGCTTGAACGGCGGGAGCGACTTTTGCCGTCAACTCGGCTTGACGGGTGGCCGCCCGTACGTTTTTTGCCACTTGGCCGGATGCTTGTTCGCCGGCTTTTAACGCTTGCCTGCCCGAACGGCGCAGCCCCTTTGTTTGCGCCACGGCGTTCGTGGCCAAAAGAAGTGAAAGACAGCAGGCTGCAACACGGAGCGGGGCAAAAGATATCATACTGTTAGTCTAACAAAAAAATCCCGGTTGTAAAGAGTGAAAAAGGACCCATAATTAATATAGGTCTTTGAGGCGGGTGGCTTTTTACGCATAGGGAACAGGCGGGGATAAGTGGGAGGTATTTTCCTGGGGGTTGTATTGTTTTTTTTTTTTTGATACAGTAGAGTTTTAGAGCAGTCTTAGGAAATTTTATCTTGCTATGCGCCTCCGTTATACGCCTAAGAACGCATTTACACCGGAAGTCCCTCCTCAAGAGACCCCGGAAATGGGACGAGGCGCATCCGGCGCCTCTCCCAAAAGTATATTACGGCGAGTTGATTTTTGTTAGAATACATATTATCCTATATTAAAGCCTTTTAAATCAACTTGCTAAGGAGTATCTTATGAAAAAAGGATTTAAATTCACCGGCTTTACACTAACCGAACTGTTAGTAGTGGTTATTGTAATAGGCGTATTAAGCGCGGCGGTCCTGCCGAAATTCAGCAAAGTAATCGAAACGCGCAAGACGACGGAAGCGGAAGAGCTGATGGCGAGCATCCGCACGGAACAGGAAAAACGCTGCGCGTTGGACAAACAGTATTTAAAAAAATTGTCCGACATGGCGGATATCGTTAAAAACAACGATACCAAAAACTATACCTTAACGCTGGAAGGCAGCGGCGTGTTGGCTACCAGCAAAGGCAGTTATAGCTATGAACTGCGAATTCCTTCTTATGCGGACGGACGCATTTGCTGTGCCGGCGACGATTGCGAAAAGCTGAATAAAACATATCCAAACTGCGACGATCTTAAAAAATCGCCGGACTATACTCCGTCCCCCAAAAGTTGTATTTCGGATCCCGAGCCGGACCCCGTTGTTTGTAACGATTGTTCGTGCGCTGAATATAAAGCGGCCCATCCGGAAGAATGTAATCCTGCTCCCACGCCGGTTTGTGACAACAGCCACCAGGAAGGCGAAATTTATAAAAAAGCGTGTACCTGCGGCGAAGCGCAGGGGAAATGGCACTGCGGTGAGGACACGGGATACCGCTGGAAACAACAGGAAAACGTAGGCTGTGTGGGGAAACCCTCGGACCAAAAACAAGATTGCGAAGACGGCACCGGCACCCAAACGCGCACGTTTGTATGCGAGAATGGCATCTGGACGGCGCAAGAATGGGGCGAATGCGTGCAGAATAAGACGTGTGAAACGCCGGACACTTCCAACGGCTGTTCAAGCGGCGAAAAATGGGGCGACTGCAGTCATTTTGACGCCAACGGCGGTTGGTGCTACCGCTTTACCTGGGATAGCAAACAATGCACCTGGGTGAAGCAGGGCGCGGGCGGGCCGCCGACTTTTTGTACGGCCGCCAAAACAGCCATGAGCCCTTATTATTGCGAGTGCACGGAACCCGTACAGGAAGAGCCTAAATATGTATGGAAAAAAGGCTGGAGCCAGCAGTTATTGGTGGACATTAATTCCAGCTATAGCGGAAATTCTACTATTAAAGATATTAATTATACGTTGCTTTCTTGTAAGGGAGTTGCGTTGCACGACTGGAGTGAAATTGAAAGAACCTGCGGCAGTGGTATGGCGGAAGGCGCGGAATGTCAGTTAGGTGATAGTTGCGTCAAAGTAACAGGCGGCGGAATTCTTTATTATAACTATTGCGAATACGGGTTGAACCCTCGCACGGGTAACAGCGTCAATGTGCCGTGTGATGAAACTGCGTCGGATTCATTCTTATATCGTATTAATCAATTATGCGGATCGAACGTAACAAGAAATGCTTCCTGGCGCGACGACCGTTTTATGTTGCCTACGAACGCCAGCTTCCGGACGGTAACTTATTATGGATGCGGTACCCCGTAAATATAAATTGGCTGAACAAAAACCCCTCCTAAAGCGGAGGGGTTTTTGTTTTTTCTGCTCCCGCGTGTAAACATGGGGGGATGGCCTTTTTCTTGTAAAAATCCGTCAAATACGGGTATTATGCCGAATCCGTTGCTGGCTGTGTACATCCCGGAAGTCTTTGGAAAAGGCATTCTAATACAGCTTTTTTGCCGGTTACAATCATTTATTCGTCTGTTGGGTTGCAGTGTCGGCCTAAATCTTCTATCTCTTTACCTCGTGGGCAACATAACGCGGAAAGTGGCGGTTTTACGACCCAAAAGAATTTTGCCCTTTCGAAAGTTTTGCGGCTGGGCGTTAAATTCAGGTCTTAGACTGGCGGGATGTTAACAGCGTTTCCCGATAGTCGGGCCGTACCCTAAGGGGCAACCCGGCACCGGGTACAATAAATACCAGCCCGGGGATTTGATAGCACAAAAAACCCCGCGCAAAACTGATGCGCGGGGTTGAATCGGAGTTCGGTTACCTCGGGTAACTTATTTCGCCTCTTGGGCCGCTTCGGCCGGAGCTTCAGCTTCGGTTTTGGCGACGGGTTTTTTGAGTTCCTGCAAGCGGGCGGCTTTACCGGAGAGTTTGGTTAAGTAGTTGAGTTTGGCTCTTCTTACTTTGCCGATCTTGAGGACTTCAATGCTGTCCACGCGGGGGGAGTGAATCGGGAAAATGCGTTCCACGCCCACGCCGAACGAAATTTTGCGCACGGTGAAGGTTTCGCTGATGCCGGAACCGCGGCGGGCGATTACTACGCCGTCAAAAGCCTGGAGTCTTTCGTTGTCGCCTTCGACTACTTTCACTTTCACGCGCACGGTGTCGCCGGCTTTAAACTGCGGGATGTTGGTTTTGAGATTGTGTTTAATGTCGTTGATATTCATAAAACTTACTTCCTCCGAATCGTTTTTTTCTTAGTGACCTTTTTTGACTTTAGAGAGGCGGTTTCAAGCAAATCGGGTCTTAACTGTTTTGTTAATTGTAAAGCTTGTTCGCGTTTCCACGCTTCAATTTCTTTGTGGTTTCCGTTAAGTAACACTGCCGGCACTTTTCGCCCGCGCCAAACTTCCGGGCGCGTATATTGCGGGGCCTCCAGCAAGTTTTCTTCAAACGACTCCGTAACCGTTACGCCGTCTTTTTTAAAAGTCCCTTTTTGCAGCCGCGTAATTGCGTCTATCATCGTGCAGGCGGCGAGTTCTCCGCCCGTCAAAATGAAGTTGCCTAAAGATACTTCTAAGTCCACCTCGGGATAAATTCGCGCGTCGATTCCTTCGTAATGTCCGCACACGAAAATGAGGTGGCGTTTTTTGGCCAATTTTTTAGCCAGTTCTTGGTTAAAAGTTTGGCCGCGCGGACTGGTTAGTACGACGTACGACGTTTTCTTGCGCAACTTGTTAATCGCCTGATACAGCGGCTCGGCCTTCATTAACATCCCGGGCCCGCCGCCGTAGGGGCGGTCGTCTATGGTTTTGTGTTTATCCTCCGCAAACGCGCGGGGGCTTAACGTAGCCAACTTGATTATCCCCGCTTTGCGCGCCCGCCCCACAATGCTGTGAGAGAGTGCGTTGTCTATCATTTCTTCAAAAGCGGTGATAACGTCTATTTTCATTAGTCTTCCAGCTTTAGGGTAACTTTTTTATCCTGCTTGGCGGCGGCCGCGTTCAACACGGTGCGCACGGCTTTAATGATGCAGCCGTCTTTGCCAATCACTTTACCTTTGTCGGCGGCGTCCACTTTCGTGGACAGATAAACTTTGTTTTGCTCCACTTTTTCTTCCACCACCACATTGTCGGGCGTAGAAGAAAGGGATTTTAACAGCAGCGTCGCGAGTTCTTTCATAACGCGCACCGCAGTTTATTTGGCGCTGGCTTTTTTAATCAAGCTGGCGACGGTTTCAGACGGTTTCGCGCCGACTTTCATCCAATATTCCACTCTGGGCATATTGAGCTTTACTTGTTCGGCCGCATTGGGGTTGCAAGGGTGGTACTGGCCCAACACTTCTTTGGCTTCTTTGCCGACCGCGGAAGATTTTTCGATCGCGACGACTCTGTACTGAGGCTGGGCTTTTTTGCCGACTCTCTGTAATCTGATAACTACTGCCATGTATAACTCTCCTTATGATGCTTTTGCGTTGGCGCAAAAGACTGATAATTAAATGTCCGAGGCCGCCTGTCTGATTTGGTTGAGGGCCGTTACAGGGTCCGCGGCTTTGAAAATTGCACTGCCGGCTACTAACGCGTCCGCGCCCGCCCGGGTTGCCAGGGGGGCCGTCTGTGCGTTAATGCCGCCGTCCGTTTCCAGCCAAATCGCGCGGCCGGAAGCGTTAATAATTTGGCGCACCCGTTTGATTTGTTCTTCGGCTTCGGGCAAAAACGATTGCCCGCCGAAGCCCGGGTATACGCTCATTACAAGCACTAAATCCAACCGGTCCAAATACGGGGTAATCCGTTCCGGATCCGTGTCGGGCTTGATGGAAAGGCCCGCTTGTACGCCGGAATTTTTAATCTGTTCCAACGCAAAGGCAACGTCGTCCTTGGCTTCGATATGCACGGTCAAAAGGTCCGCGCCCGCCTTGGCAAACGGCTCGATAAAGAGCAAGGGCTCTTCCACCATTAAGTGTACGTCTAAAGGTAAATTTGTTTTTCCGTTCAAAGAACTGACGACGGACGGCCCGAAACTTAAATTCGGCACAAAGTGTCCGTCCATTACGTCTACGTGCAGCCAGTCCGCTCCCGCGTTTTCCACCGTTTTTACTTCTTCGCCGAGTTTGTACAAATCGGCGGACAGGATGGATGGCGCAATAGATATTTTACCATTTGCGCAGGGCATTTTGGAAGCGTTTTTCACTCAACCTCCCGTTCGCGCACCAAAATTCCGTCCGTAAACACACGTACCGTGGCGCGGCCGGAGTAGGGAATTTCAAGGTCGATTTTGGAACCGGGCTGTTTCGTTTCGTTTAAAATTTCGTTTTCACCGGTGGCGTCTTCCAACGTTACGCGCACGCGGCTGGATTTTTTGCCCTGCGGCATTTCGTAATGCAGGTGATAGCTTTTTTCTTCGTCGTTCACCGCGCGGCGGCTGACCACCACTTCCAGGTTGCCGTCGGGCGCGATTTGGGAATCCGCTTCCGGCCGCTGGGAAGCGATAGAGCCGTTGGGGAAGACGGAGTTTTTATCTTCTTTAATGATTAAATTGATGTTCTGCGCGCTGGCCCACAGGGTAGCTTCGGCGAGTTTTTTGCTCTTAAAGTTGGGCACCAAAATTACGCTCGACGGCGGCGCGCCGTTGGATAACACGAGCGACACCTTTTCGCCTTTTTGCACCATGCTGTCGGCTTTGGGAGATTGGGAAACAATGAGGCCTTTTTCGTAAGTGACGGAGTAGGCGTTGTCCACCTTATCCACCACCAGGCCCGCCTGGCGTACGGCCAGCTGCGCGGCGCGCAAGTCGGTCCCTACGGTGTTGGGGACGAATACCATTTCGTCGCCCTGGCTGATCCAAACGCGGATGACGCGTCCTTCGCGCACGGTGGAACCGGCAGAAGGAATTTGGCGCAATACGGAGCCGGGGGGAACGCTTTGGGCAAATTCCACGCCCGCCTGTTTTAAAGCCAGGTTGCTGGCGGCTAAAATATCAAGCGCCTGCGTGACGGGTTTTTTGGTTAAATCGGGTACGGTAACTTCTTTGCGGGTGTGCACCAGGGCGCCGATGACCCAGTCGGCCGATACGGCGATAAGCGCGATAAAAAACGCCGCCACCACGCCCGCCGCCACCCATTTGGCGCGGGAGGATTTTTTGGTTTTATTTAAAAAATCTTCAAAATTTTGATTATTGTCGGCCATTATTCCACAAACACCTTGTCACCCGGTTTTACGCCGCGTCCGTTGGCAAATGCTTCGGCGGGCATCGGTTTTTTACCGGCGGGGTGAACTTCGCACAACCACAAACTTCCTTCTTTACATTTTACTAAAATTCCCTGATTTCTTTCAATGCGCAGGACGGTGCCGGGTTCGCCGGGTTTACTTTCGCCCGGTTCTGTGCGTACGGCCTGCAGCCATTCCGTTTTGCCGTTGTGCGTAAACGGAACTTTCGGCTTGGGCCCGCACGCAAGCCCGCGCACTTTGTTGTGAAGCGTCACCGCGTCCAGTTCCGCGGGGCGCAAAAGCGCGTCTTCTTTGGCAATCATGGGGGCCAGCGTGGGGGCGCCCGTTTGGGGAATTTTCGGTAAATCGCCGTTTTGGGCACGCGTAAGAGTTTCTTTCAGCGCTTCCAAGCCCAAGGGAACGAGTTTTTCAAATAAGGTGCGCGCGTTGTCCTGCGGCAGAATGGGGGTTTCTTTTTGCAGAAACAGCGGGCCGTCGTCCATTCCTTCGCGGATCCAGAAGGTGGAAACGCCCGTTTTTGTATATCCCTGAATGAGGGCTTGCTGTACGGGCGCCGCGCCGCGCAAGTGCGGCAGGAGCGAAAAATGTACGTTGATAAGCCCCAGTTTCGGCAAGGCTAAAAAGTTCGGGCGGAAGATTTTTCCGTACGCCACCACAATCCCCAAATCAAACGGAACGGCGGCGATTTGGTCAAAACTGTCTTTTAATTTTTCGGGCGATAACACGGGTACGCCCAGTTCCAGCGCGCGCGCTTTGACGGGGCAAGGCGATATTTCCATACCTCTGCCGCGGGGTTTGTCGGCCTGCGTGACGGCGAGCTGCAAATCGGTCAGTTCGCGGGTAAGTTCCAAAAAAGGCACGGCGATATCCGGCGTGCCGAAGAAAACGGTTTTTAAGCGGGTCATTACTTATATTTTAACAAAAAGCCGTTTGGGTTGGCCTTGTTTTTAAAAAGCTATAATATAGGTATCTTTATATAAAGAAGGTTTTTATGTCGCTTTCTTCTCAAACTGAACAACAAATCGTAAATCGCGTATCGTTTGTGGGTATCGCGGGAAATATCATCCTTTCGGCGTTTAAATTTTTTGCGGGTATTTTCGGCCATTCGGGCGCGATGGTGTCCGACGCGGTACATTCACTGTCCGACGTATTCGCCACGTTTGTGGCGTGGCTGGGCGTGCGGATGTCGGCCAAGGCCGCTGATAAAGAACATCCCTACGGGCACGAACGGTTAGAGTGTGTGGCCGCGCTTATTTTGGGGACGATTTTGGCGCTTACGGGCGCGTTCATCGGCTACGAAGGCGTGCGCAAAGTGCTGGCCGGAAATTATGCTGATTTATCCGTTCCTCGGGCGATTGCGTTGTGGGCGGCGGTCATTTCCATTATCGTGAAAGAGGCGATGTACTGGTACACGCGTTACTATGCAAAAATTTTAAATTCTTCCGCGTTTATGGCCGACGCGTGGCACCACCGTTCGGACGCGTTTTCGTCCGTCGGCTCTTTGGTCGGCGTGGGCGGTGCGATGATGGGGTTTCCCGTCTTGGACCCGCTCGCAAGCGCGGTAATTGCGGGGTGCATTTTAAAAGTATCGTACGACATTTTAAAGGATGCCGTATCCAAAATGTTGGACACTTCCTGCGGCGAAGAATACGAGCGGAACCTGCGGGATTTTATGGCAGGTGTTTCCGGCGTGGAGCGCGTAAACAGCGTGTATACGCGCCAGTTTGGCAACAAAATTTACATTGACGCGGAAATTGCCGTGGACGGAAACTTGAGTTTAACGCGCGCGCACGATATCGCCTCGTTGGTCCATGACAAAGTGGAAAAACAGTTTGAGAACGTCAAACATATTATGATTCACGTGGAACCTGCGTAAGTGAATTTTTCCAAGATATAAATCGGTTGACGGCGTACATTTTTATGGGAAGATACAAACCTTTGGGAAATAATTTATAATGGTTGATAACGTTTTCAGTTACAAATTACCCCGGAAAAGAGGCCGTCTTTATGAAAAAATTATTATTTACTCTAGCAGCTGTTGCAATTTGTTTTTCGGCAGCGGCGCAAACCTATCACCCGAAAACAGTAAAACTCGTGCCGGTCGGTGACGGTACTTACCGCATTGTAAAAGAAGACGAATCCCGGGAAACGGAGCTTGCCGAACGTGCGGAAGCCGCCCGTTGGGCGGGCGTATTGCAAGAACCCAAAGAGGAAATTTCCGCACCGAATATGCGGGAAGATATTGTCAAAGAAGCTGCTCCCCTGCCGGAAAAACCATCTCTAAAACGTAAAGACCGTTCTTATCTTTCTATTGGCGCGGCGGGAATGAATACCACGTTGCGTTTGACGGAAGAAAGCGCGGATTTCTGGCAAATGGGCGAAAAATTTGAAGACACCCAGTTCGGCCTTAAAGGCGCGTTTGGCGCGTGGATGAGCGAATATGTACGCGCGGAACTCTTTTTTCAGTGGCGCGGGGAAATATCTATAAGCGGAAGCCAGCGCAATATCGCTTACTCCGCAAAAGCAAAGATGTGGGATATCGGGGCCAACGCTTTTTTGTACGCAAATCCGCAATCAAACGTACGTTTTTTTATCGGTGCGGGTATCGCCGCTACGCGCGTACAACCCAGTATGACGTTAAACGGAATAGACATAAACGACGCAAAACTTGTAATCGGCGGAAAAACATATCGTTTTGACTTGTTCGAAAGCCAGTTTTTTGCCACGCCCTCCGGCTTTGCGGGAGTGGAATTTGCCGTTGGGGAGAATGCCGATATGGACGTTATGCTTTTTTACTCCCAAACGAATGTACACAAAGATGGTATAGACATTATCAAGTCGTTTGGGCTGTCCTCAAATATACGGTTTAATTTAAAGCGTAAAGTTATCAAAGGAACGCACGAATAGTGTCCCCGGTTCAAAAAAGGAGCCTTGTCCCCGGTTTTAACCTGGTTTTTTCTTGATTTTGTTTAATTTCGTTTAATACATCTTACCGCATTTCTCGTCGTAAAAGGCAACAAAAAACCCCGACATCGTCGGGGTAATGGGTTGTATAGCTAAACGGAGAGGGAGGGATTTGAACCCTCGAAACCTTGCGGTTTACAGGTTTTCGAGACCTGCTGTTTCAACCACTCACACACCTCTCCATTTCACGCGTTCACCGAGTGGCGGGCTAACGAACGCTTACTTTATTATACCAAACTTTTACGCTGTATGTTCCCGCACCGTTTGTCTGATAAACTCATTTGCCGCGTGCTCTTATTGCGGCCGCCGGTTTTGCCCTTTCCACGACGTATTGAATTTTTCGCAGAAAGCGCGAAGCTCCGGGGCTTCCGTTTGGCCTTCGGGAACCCGGGTTTCGTACGGCATTATAATACGGTATTTCCACGCATGAGTCCGCCAGGCGGTTATTTCCTGGGGGCCCAATGCAAGCACCCAGGTTCTTTTGCCGCCGCAGCTTTTGTATCTATTTTGCGGATTGAAAATTTGGGGGCCGTCCATACAATAAACGTCCGATAATCCGGCGGGCGGTTGGGCCAAAATGTTTCCCCAATCTTTGGTGTATTCGCCCGTTTCCATACGCTGAATTAATTGGCGGTTTGAAATTTGTTGCATTTCCCTGGCTATCGCGGTAGCGCGGCTGGCTTCCACCTCTTTCATAAACGCGGGTAAAAACAAGGCGGCTAAAATACCTAAAAGAAACATTCCTGCGGGCACACAGCAAAGCAGAATGGCCCACACGGGCATTTTGCGCGGTGCGCTGCCGGAGTGTTCGCCGGGAACATAGTTTTTATCCACTACTAAACAACCCGCGATTTTATCGTGCAGGCATTGTTTGCGGGCAGTCCATCCGCACATCATATATCCGATAAGAAACGTAAACGAAGATATCGCCATGGCCGCACGCCTCCCGAACGAACGCCAAAACGAAATACGGTTGCCGTGTTCGTCCGTTACTTTAATGCCCAGTATCCGCTTTCCGACGGTGGCCTGCCACGGGGAAGATTCCGCATAAACATAATACACCAGCACAAGTCCTAATATAACGAGCATTGCCAACAGAGTTACCCCTGCAGGAACGTCATCTGTTTGCAGATTCAATAATTTTGCCGACGCGAAACCTATAAGAAAGGCAATAAGGTAATTACAAACCATTACCAATACGTAATCAATTAAATACGCCGCAACGCGTTTCCAAAAACCTGCGTACATAGTTTCTCCTTTAAAATGAAGATTTTTTTGAATGTCCGTAATTCGTCCGCTGTGTTTATTTCGGGTTTATTTT
Source organism: uncultured Elusimicrobiales bacterium (assembly GCA_910576915.1). Taxonomy (GTDB): domain Bacteria; phylum Elusimicrobiota; class Elusimicrobia; order Elusimicrobiales; family Elusimicrobiaceae; genus Avelusimicrobium. The sequence goes on along the minus strand of CAJTJT010000005.1, from coordinate 38,485 downwards.
TTCGCACACGCGCATGCCGGAAAGCGTATCGGCTTGGCAGGTGATTGTGCTGTTCGGTTCATATGAAAGTTTCAAATTGTACTTATATGGCATATGGTTGACGCGCCAAGCGGTTACTTCGTTTTCTCCCAATGTAACGGCCCAGCCGTCCGCCCCGCCGCAGCCCTCGTATCCGTTTACGGGTGTTTCCGGTTGGGGGCCTGCGGTGCAAAAAGAGGGGGATTCTATAGCTCCGGCCGGCCATGCTTCCAGCCAAGTCCAATAGGGTGCATACGGGTCTTTCCAATAGGCGCGCATTTGTTGGGACTGGGCGGCCACCTGCATCAGCTGGGCGACGGAGGGAATCTGCTGAAGCTCCTGTTTCACGGATATATCCGGCATCGCGCGGCCTATGGCGATAGCGATAATCAAGGCCGGTATGAGGATACATCCCGTTATAATCAGCCACCGCGGCGTATTGGTTGCGGGCGGTTCTGCCTGCGCATTTAGTTCTTCTTTCGTGGAATGACTGTTTGCGTTGAGTACCACACAATCGCACAATACGTCGTGCAAACATTGTTTGCGCGGGCTCCACAGCGCGTTTAAGAAACCAAGGCCAAGGAAAAGAGAAGATAATATTTTCCCCGCGTTTCTTCCGGCTGCGCGTGCAAAAGACAAGCGTTCTCCGTTCAAGTTTGTTACTTTTAGTTTCAAGATCCGTTTCCCGACGGAGGCTTGCCAACGGGAAGATTCCATCCAACCGTAGTAAAGAATAAAAACAGCGAGAAATAAAATCGGAGGGAAAAAGATTATCAGTGCCGATTTCGGCGAGAACCCGTGCCGCAGCAAAAAGAAAATTATAATCACATTTAGCACATACATCACGGCGTTTAAAATTAAATAATCAATTAAATATGCCGAAACGCGTTTCCAAACCCCTGCGTACATAGTTTCTCCTTAGTTTGATTTTAAAAATTCATTTGCCGCGTTTGCGGCCCAGGCAAATTCGTCATGGCCGCCGGTTTGCGATAAAAAGCGTTTGGCGTGCGGGATACAGTCGGCCAGGCGCGCCGTCATCTTCCACGGAATCGTGGCGTCCGCTTTGCTCATGCAAACCAGCACGGGCGCGGCCAATTTTTGCGCGGGAAGCGTGTTTTCAAAACGGTTAAACCATAAAAAAGGCGTAACAAACGCTTTATAGGCGCGGTAGAAGAAACTTTTGGGCTCGTATGTGTGCGTTACAAAGCTGACGGCCATATCGGGCGTAGATAAAAACGGGCTTTGCAAAATGACGGCCTTCCACGGCAGCTTGCCCAGGGCGGCCGATACGTGCAGGGCGGCCGCGTTGCCCAAAGAATGCCCGAAAATAACGATGTCCTGCGGCCGGATTTTTTTCTCTTTCAGCAAAAAACGCGCCGCGCAAACGCCGTCCTCAAACAGATGCGTTTGGGAAGGCTTGCCCGCACTTAAGCCAAATCCGCGGTAGTCCGTCATCAAAATCCCGTACCCGAGCGGCGCATAAGCGAGCGCGAATTTTTCAAAGTGCGACACGTTCCCGCCGCGTCCGTGGAAAAAGAGTAGCGTGGGGTTTCCGGCTTTTGCGGGCAGATAGACGCCCGTGATTAATTTGCCGTCCGGCGCGGGGAAAGAGACATTTTCAAACGGCAGTTTCATCGGCCAGCGTTTTTTTTGTGGGCGGAAAATCACGCGCGCGCCCACGCGAGAAAGCGCATGCCATACCAAAAAAGCGGCCGCCAAAAAAGCAAAAATCCAATACATACTAATATTATAGCTTTTGCGGCACGGCGTAAGACATTTTGTATAATCAGAATATGATAAAAAAATCGCTGTTGGACGAATTTTTAGCGCGCGGTTTTATTACGCGCGAAACGTACGATAACGCTTTGCCGCAAACGGCGCGGGAGCCCGTGCGGGACTGGCTTTTAAGGCGTCTTTTGTCTGTCGGAGCCGCACTTGTACTCTCGGGCGCGGTTTGCTTTTTTGCGTATAACTGGGACAAATTGGGCGTTTTTTATAAATTTGCCTTGCCGCTTTTGGGAATTTTACTTTGCGGTGCGGGCGCGTGGAAATGGGGAACCAAATCTGCTTTGGGCCAAGTGTGCTGTGTGGGCGCAGGCGTTTTCGCCGGAACGTTCCTGGCTGTGTACGGGCAGGAATTTCAAACGGGCGCGTTTGTGTATGAACTTTTCGGCGCGTGGAGCGTGATTTTGGCCGTACTGGCCGCCGCGTGCGGCGTGCGTTGGGTGTGGCTGACGGCGTTTTACGTTTTTTACATTTATATAAGCGGAAAACTCGGTTTTAAAGAGGTCTACTGGCCTACCTTGGGTATTGGGCTAACCGTGTGGGCGGTAACGGAAACCGTCATTTATTTTAAAAAGTGGCCGGCCGATTTCCGCCCGTGGGTGTTTGTGCCGCTGTGGGCGTTTGTAACGGTGTACGGCCTGTTAATCGCCGGAAATTGGCACCGTTATCACGCGGACCCCAAGTATTGGGTGCTGCCCGTTTTTTGCGCGCTCGCCGCAGGGGCGGGGCTTAAACTGAAAAGCCCCACTATGCTGTGCGGCGGAGCGTTCTCGCTGGCCGCCTTTTTGTGCGTGCTTCTGCTGGAACGGGATATTCTGTCCGGTTTTTTGTTCGTCGGCCTGACATTTGCCGTGCTGTTTTGCGCGGCGGGGGTGGCCGCTTGGCGCGGTATCCGATATATGAAGGGGGCTGAATGAATACGGAATTGTTAGCTTTGGTGCCGCCGGAAAAACGCGAAGCGGCAGAAGCGTATTTACAAACGCGCGAAGCGTACCCGCCGAAGCTTGTACAGGGGATGTTGCTTTTCGGCGCGCTAATTAGTTGCGTGGCCATTCTGTTTGGCGGTACTGTTTTTGGGGTGCGGGTGCTGCGTTCCGTTATTGGCGTGCTGTTTACCGCAGCAGGGTGGTGGCTGTCCGCCAAGAACGAAGGCCGTGCGGACTGGGGCTATGTTTTTTGTGCCCAGTTGGGGTTGGTTCTCGGAATCATTGGCCGTATGGAACTAATTGACTGGCTGGTTTCTTTTTCGCATTATGCAAGAGAAGGAAACGCGTTCATCTTTTGCGCGGTAGCCGCTCTTAGTTATCCGTTTTTTAAAGCGAAAATAGACCGCTTATTCTTTTGCACGTGGGCGCTTGTCGCGCTTTTGGACTATACGCAAAACGGACTGTTGCGTTCCGCCGCCGGAATGGAAATTTTGAGTGCGGTTTTGTGCGCGTTCTTTTTTGGCGGGGCGTTGTGGATTTTTGCTTCCCGTCGCATTGTTCTAAAGCCGCTTGCGTATGCGGGCGTGATTGCCTGTGGCGTGGGGCTGGTTTGCCTGTCGGACACGGTGGGGAGGAATATTTCGCTCATGCTGTTTGCGGGGATGGCGGCTTTTTGCGCCTCGCGTCTGTCCGTCCCTTTTAAAACGCGTGCGCTTATCTGCGCGTTGATTGTAGTTTTGGCCTGCTGGCTGCCCGTGTATGCGTTTGCGGGGTTGTTTGCGTGCGCGGCGGGGTATTATTTGCGCGAGCGGTGTTTGGAATGGCTTGGAATGGCGGGTTTTGCCGCGGGCCTTGTGTGGATGTATTACGATATGAATACCACACTGCTCGCAAAGGCCGGCTGGCTCACGTTGGCGGGAGGCTGTTCGTTACTGGCTTATGCGTGGGTAAGGAGGACGTATGCGCGGTAAAATTTTCTTTTGCGTGTGTATTTTGTTGTGCGGAGGACTGGCTCTCAGCGCGTGGATGACGTACCGCGTGCGCGCTTTATCGTATACGTTTTATTTGGAAACGGCCCCCGCGGACCCGCGCGCTCTTTTAATGGGCGATTATATGCAGCTTGCCTACGCGTTTGAAAACGAGGCCGAAAGCAAGGACGCCAAACTGTGCGCCGCAGCGGAAACGCGCGAACGCAAAAACGGGGAACTCCAAGAAATTACGCAGGCGGGCGTACTTAAATTAAATGCGGACGGGGACGAGTGTGTAACCGTGCGTTACGAACACGGCCGCTACCGCGTGCCGCACCAGTTTTTCTTTCAGGAAGGAACGGGTAAAAAATATCAAAACGCCCGTTACGCAGCCGTGCGGAAAATCGGCAAAGATACATTGTCCGTCGTTGGATTGACGGACGAAAATTTTAATTGGATTAAGTAGGAGTTTTTAATATGAGCGAAAATTGTTCACACGATTGTTCTTCCTGCAGTGCAAACTGCGCAAGCCGCAAAACGGGCGAAATGCCCAAAGATAAACCGCATCTTTTATCCCGCATTAAACACGTCATCGGCGTGGTGAGCGGAAAAGGCGGGGTGGGGAAATCCTTGGTTACGGGATTGTTGGCGGCGGAAATGACGCGGCGCGGGTTTTCCTGCGGCGTGTTGGACGCGGATATTACCGGTCCGTCCGTACCCAAGATGTTCGGTATTCACGAACGCGCCACCGGCGACCAAGACGGCATTTATCCCGTCACAAGCGCGGGCGGCGTGCAGGTAATGTCTTTAAATCTCTTGTTGGAAAACGAAACAGACCCCGTTATTTGGCGCGGGTCGCTGATTACGGGTACTGTGCGGCAGTTTTGGACGGACGTCATCTGGAAAGACGTGGACTATTTATTTATCGATATGCCGCCCGGGACGGGAGACGTTACGCTGACCGTATTCCAAAGCCTGCCCGTGGACGGAATCGTCATTGTTTCCACGCCGCAGGACTTGGTCAAAATGATTGTGGGCAAAGCCGTTAAAATGGCGCAGATGATGAACGTGCCCGTACTCGGACTTGTGGAAAATATGAGCTATTTAAAATGCACGGACTGCGGCAAGGAGCTCCCGATATTCGGCAAATCGCGCGCGGAGGAATTGGGTAAAGAATTTAACATTTCGCCCGTGGCGCGGCTGCCGTTAAACCCGTCCGTAGCCGCGGCGGCGGACGACGGACGCATTGAACAAGTGCGCGAAGAAGCGCTTGCTCCGCTGGCGGAAAAATTGGCCGCCCTGCCGGAAAAAAAGTAGTTTTACGCTAATTGTTTGGGCCCCGCCTGGGCGGGGCCTATTTTTTTATGGGACTTATGGCCCTTGTTTGCGCGCGCAGGATTTATCATAATAAAAAGAACTTTTACTTTTTTGGAGTATGTACTATGAAACGTTTGGCCGCTTGTTTAATGGGTGTTTGTTTGTGTATGCCCGCCCACGCCCAATGGAAGAATTTGTTTAAATTAGGTAAATCCGCCCCTAAAACCGCGCTTACCACGCGCGTGCAATCGCAGCTGAGCCGCTCTGCGTTACTGCCGGCGGCGCAAGTGCGCCGTTTGGTGGCGGCCGGACAGGTGTCCGCGCGGATGGTTCCGTCCGTTTTGGCCGCGCCGGAAGCCGCACAGCTCGTGCGTAACGAATTTTTAACGCTTTCCGCCCATAAAACTATCCAAATCTCGCCCGAGCAGTCTTCCCAGGCGTTGGATTTGCTGCGGCGCAATATGCTGGCCCGTTCCAGCCGGTTGGATACATTGCCGGAAATTTCCGTTTCTCCGCTGGACCCAAGCGGCGAACCCGCCCGCTTGGCGCTGGAAGCGCTGGGGGATGCCTACGGGATGGGGTGGTACGGCACGCTGCAGGACGGCGCCGCTTTAATCAAATTGTATCGCACGCTGGAAGTGGGGGAGCTGGAACCCCTGGCTTTTACGGCTTCTGCGCGCGCCCTGCTGGCGTTAAACGATATCGGCAGCCTGGAAACGCTGCTGGCGTTTGCGCCGCGTACGGAAGCGTATGAAGCGTTTGTTCAATTTTTACAGCAGGCAAATTATGCCGTGCGTATTCCGGCCAACGCGGATGCCGTACGGCCCGTGGACGTCCTTCCTTTTAAAGAAACGATGAGGCTTGTCAGCCAGCCCGGGTTAAGTTTGTTTGATTTTTCCTCCAAAGCCACCGCCGAGTATTTGGTGACGGCTTCCCGCCTGCGCACCGCCCGCACGTCAACCGCGCAAGCCAAAACGCCCGCACAGCAGGCACCGGTTGCAGCCGTGCAGGTGCCGTCTTTGCAGAATGTGAGCATCGATTTGTCCGCCCCTGCGTTGGAACTGGGGGAAACCGCGCTGCCTACACCTGCCGCCGCGCCTACGTTTGAAGAAAATATCCGCCCCAACCCGATTACCAAACGCTTCCCGTCCGGCTTGCAGGACGAAGAACAGGTAATCAAAGATTGGATGGAATACTACCGCAACGGCTATTTCCGGCCGCGGGACCAGATTGAAGCCATCCGCGGTATGTCCGCCGCCAAGGCCAACAACGTGATGGAGTATTTTTATTATATGTCGCTGGAAGAGGCCGAACGCGTGATTTTGGACCCTATCCGCCAAACGGGACGCCTGCCAGATTTTATGTATGACGACAAATTAATCCCCGGTACGCGCCGTTTGCCGGCAGGGTATTACAAAAATAAATTTAACGAAAATATTAAACGTTTCGTGGAACTGGCCGAAGAAGACGGCTCCATTTTCCTGCATAACGTGGAACTGAAAGAAATGGCCACCGCGCTGGAAGATTATACGTTTGCGCAGGGGTTTTCTTATTCCAATGACGCTTCCATGTCCGCCGGACTGCGCCGCAACTGGCGCGCGCTGGTGGAGGAAATTGAACGCCCCGGTTTCCGGGCGGACCGTACGTTAATTAACGAACTGTGGCGCAAACCCGTGGAAATCGGAAACGGCAAGACCGTTTCGCTGGCGGAGTATTTCACGCAAACGCGCCGTTCCGCATTTTTTGAAGAAGGCAGCACGCCGGAATTTTATTTGAACAGCCCCAAATGGGTGGCGTGGGAAAACAAACGCCGCAACCTGGCCGCGAATGAATATATCAGCCGGTTCGGCGGGCAAAAACGTTCCTGGTGGGACCGCGTGCAGGACTTTTTCGTCCTCGGCCGCCGGGACCGCTATTTAACCGTGGAAGAATTCGGCAACGTGATGGTGGATGAATGGCGCAAATCGTTCGGCCTGCCGGGCAGCGGGCAGAGCACCATGCTGGCCGACGCGGGGAGCGACCCGTCTTCGCTTACCATTAAAGTGAACAATTTTGACAAAGTGGGCGGCGTGTGCCAAATGTCATTTTCCGACGGCGGATACGCCGGCCCCGTACGTGCCGGGTACGACGGTACTTCCACCGTTAACCGCTTTGAACCCGTGGAATTTCAAAACGTGCCCGTGGTGGCGTTTGATTTTGAAACGATGGCTCCGCGCGTGATGACGCTGGCCTCCGTGCCGTATGTCAAAGATTTGAAAAAGCCGGATTTGGACCAGCTCCGCGCCGGCACCATGGTGGGCGACGGGCTGGACCCGACGCGCGATTTGTTAAGCGTCCAGCGCGCCGACGGAGCACTACGTTTTATTCCGCATTTAAAAGCCACCATTTATCCGCGCGCCCGGTTGGTCGGGTATGAGCACTTGCCGCCCTATTTGGACGGCGGCGGCCTGGGCGCCTATTTGGCTTTGTTTACGCCGGATTTCTTCCCGCTTAAAAAAGTGAACCGCTGGCGCTGGGTGGACGGAAAGCTGGTGTTTGTGCCGGAGTATTTCGTCCGCAAAGAGGTGCCTGCCCTGGCGGGGGCGATTCACCGCAATCATATTACGTTTACGGGGCAGATAGAAGACCGCGCGGTAAAAGAATAACGACTGTACTTAACTTCTATAATTCGCACGAAACGCAAAGAAAATATCTTTGCGTTTCGTTGCTTATACGGGCAACAATTTTCCATATTTGGCTAACTTTGCGTTCCCTTGCCCTTGACGTGGCTTACAGCCACGCTGAGCGGCGGCCCGCAGGGTGGCAACTGGCAACGCAAATTTAACTCAAATCTGAAAAATCAGCCGAAGTAACGCAATGTTATTCTAATCTACACGGCTATTAAGCGGTAATTTCCAAATAGTGGTGGCCTGCAAAGTGCGGGAGTCTTCTTTTTTGACTGTTGGCGTCATCCCGGGACGCGGCATGCCGCCGGACCCGGGATCCAGGCCGTTTATAAAGGCTTTTCTCCTTTCTAAAAACAACCTGCCCATTTTTTTAATTTAAATGGTAGAATGTCGGTAGAGGAAAATTATGTCTCTTACGTTAAGTAAACTCGCTTTGCAAATCGGCGATTCGCCGACTTTAAAAATAAACGCCCAGGCCCGTGCGCTCAAAGCCGCGGGAAAGGCCGTCATCCATTTAGGCGGCGGCGAACCCACTTATCCCGCCCCGCAGACGGCCGTGGACGCCATTATCGAAAAGGCCCAAAGCCGCAAAATTAAATACTCGCCCAGCTCCGGCACGCCCGCTTTGAAAGAAGCCGTGTTAAATTATACCGAAAAACATTACGGCCGCCGTTTTGAGGCCGCCAACGTGCTCGTCAGCGCGGGTGCCAAACAGGCTTTGTTCAATTTTCTGCTGGCCGCCGTCAATCCGGGGGACGAAGTTATCTTTGCCGCTCCGTATTGGGTCAGCTACCCGGAAATGGTGCGTATGGCGGGGGGGATTCCTGTCATCGTTCGGCCGGAAAGCGGGCTTCAGGTAACCGCAGCGCAGATTTTGGCCGCCGTTACGCCCAAAACCAAAGCCATTTTGGTAAACAGCCCGTGCAACCCCTCGGGCCAAATTTACGGGGAAAATTTTATTAAAACGGTGGTGGAATTTGCCGAAAGAAACAATCTCTTTTTGGTGATGGACGACATTTACCACCAGCTCGTTTTTGACGGGCAGACCGTCCCTAATCCGTGTGCGTACGCCAAAGAGGGCAAGAACCTTGTCATCATTAACGGCGTATCGAAGCTGTACGGGCTGACCGGGCTTCGTATCGGGTGGGCGGTGTCCGCCGATAAAGAACTCATCGCGGCCATGGGCCGCATGCAGGCGCAGAGCACGTCCTGCAACAGCGATTTGTCCGAAACTGCCGCCGCGGCCGCTTTAAACGGCGACCAAAGCTGCATTTCGGATTTACGGAAGATTCTGGAAGATAACCGCAACGCGCTTTTGGAGGAACTGAGTAAAATTCCGAATGTGCGGGTAATTAAACCGGCGGGAACTTTCTATTCTTTCGCAGATTTCAGCCACTATAACGCGGATTCCAACGCGCTTGCGCAGTATTTGTTGGAAAAAGCGTTGGTGGCCGTAGTGCCCGGTCGGGCGTTTGGGGCCGAAGGGTATTTGCGCATCAGCTTTTGTGCGGACAAGGCTTCTATTACAGAAGGCGTGCGCCGCATCCGCTGGGCGCTTGATAAAACGGCTCCGAACGAAATTACAATCGGGGATAAAATTGTAACGAGGGATTAACATGAAAACATTGAATGCTAAACCGGATTTTTTTAAGCCGGACTTTGGACTTGAAAACGCGGGACTCAAAACCGAAAAAACCGTGTACTGGAACTACTCCACTCCGGCCTTATATGAAGAATCTTTAAAACGCGAAGAAGGCAACGTCGTCTACGGCGGCCCCTTGTGCGTAAGCACCGGCAAACACACCGGCCGCAGCCCCAACGACCGCTACTTTGTGGAAACCAAAGACGTGGAAGGCAAACTTTTCTACTGCAAAAGCAACAAAGGCATTAAGCCCGAATATTTCGACAAAATTTTCGCCAAAGTGCAAGCCTATGTGCAGGATAAAGAACTGTTCGTGCGCGACGCGTACGTCGGTTCCAGCGAAGCGTCCCGCTTGAAAGTGCGCGCGATTACCGAATGCGCCTGGACGAACTTGTTTGTAAAAAATATGTTCATTGAACCCAAACAGGAAGAATTAAAATCGTTCGTGCCGGAATTTACGCTCGTCTGCCTGCCCAAAATGAAAGTGGACCCGGCCACCGACGGTACCGTTTCCGAAACCGCCATCCTCATTAACTTCGAAAAGAAAATCGTGCTCGTAATCGGTTCCGAATACGGCGGCGAAAACAAAAAAGCGTTGTTCACCATCATGAACTTCCTCCTGCCGCAAAAAGGCATTATGACGATGCACTGCTCCGCCAACGTGGGCGACAAGCAGGACAGCGCCATCTTCTTCGGCCTCTCCGGCACCGGCAAAACCACCTTGTCCGCCGACATTACCCGCGGCCTCATCGGCGACGATGAACACGGCTGGGACAACGACGGCGTATTCAACTTTGAAGGCGGCTGCTACGCTAAGGTGATTAAACTTAACCAGGAAGCCGAACCGCAGATTTTCTCCACCACGCACCGCTTCGGTACCGTTTTGGAAAACGTGGTGTTTGACCCGGAAACCGGCAAACTGAATTTGGACGATGATACGCTGACCGAAAACACCCGCGCCTGCTATCCGCTTAATTTCATCGATAACGCGGTGGAAAGCAAACGCGCCACGCACCCGAAAAACATTATTTTCTTAACGTGCGACGCTTTCGGCGTAATGCCGCCCATTTCCAAACTCAGCCCCGACCAGGCTTTGTACCACTTCATCAGCGGCTACACCGCCAAAGTGGCCGGTACGGAAAAAGGCGTAAAAGAACCCACCAGCACGTTCTCTACCTGCTTCGGCGGGCCTTTCATGCCCTTGCACCCGTCCGTGTACGCGGAACTCTTGAAAAAGAAAATTCAGGAACACAACGTGGATTGCTGGCTCGTCAACACGGGCTGGATCGGCGGCCCCTATGGCGTCGGCAACCGCATCAGCATCAAATACACCCGCGCGCTGCTCAACGCGGCTTTGGAAGGCAAACTGGCGAAAGTGAACTTTATCACCGACCCGGTGTTCGGCTTCCAAATCCCGACCGAATGCGAAGGCGTACCGTCTGAAATTTTGAACCCGATTAACTCTTGGAAAAACAAAGAAGAGTACATGGTTAAGTACGAAGCTTTGGCCAAATCGTTCATCGAAAACTTCAAAAAATACGAAGACGGCTGCTCCAAGGAAGTCTTGGCCGCCGCGCCGAAAGTGAAATAATCCAGCCGACGGAATTTATAACGGGGCCCTATGTACAATAGGGCTCCAAATTTACTAAAATTAAAGAAACAATATTTCATCTTACTACACAGGAGAATTAACAATATGGCAAAAGCTAACGCTAAATTTATGGCCCCTTTAACCCCCAGCGCCGAACTCGCGGCCGTAGTGGGTTCCGCGGCTCTGCCCCGCACCGAAGTCGTTAAGAAAATGTGGGATTACATCAAGAAAAACGGTTTGCAGGATGCCAAAAACAAACGCATGATCAACTCTGATGCTAAACTCGCCCCGATTTTCGAAGGCAAAAAACAGATCAGCATGTTTGACATGAGCAAGTATTTGTCCAAACACCTCTCTAAATAACAGCTGTTGGTAACGGACGATTTACGTAAGCGGAGCAGAAAATATTTTTCTGCTCCGCTTTACTGTTTAGAATAAACAATTTTCCAAAACCTACCGTCTTGCGCGTACCTTGGGGCTTACGTAATTACCACTACGCCGCGCCCCAACTAGTCCGCACAATACAGGGCGGTTTTGAAAAATCATATAATCATCCACAATGTTATTCTGCCTTGCACGGCGTTGAAGAATAACAGCTGCACTTAACTTGCGATTTGCGCACAACGGATAAGAAAGAGATTCTCTTATCCGTTGTTGCTTTTGTGGGCAACCATTTTCTATATTTGGCTAACTTGGCGTTTCCTTGCCATTCGGTGTACCCTATCATTCCAGAGGAAAAACGGCGCGCACCATTTGTAAATTGCTTGTTTTGTTGTCATCCTGAACTGACGCTTTTTCCGTTTAGCGTCACCCCGTAAGGTAGTAATACGGGGTCTAGTTATAAGGTTTCAGAATCCAGCCGTTATTAAAATAAAAGCGTCCGTACGAAGAATAAAATCGCCGCCTGCGGCGTGCCGCGTTTTCTGTATTTTGTATGACTTAAAATCTTGCTGTTTTTATCTTCCCTGCTGTATTTTCCCGCCGCCCGCTAAATTGCTACAATATAATTATGAATAATCCTCCCAATGAAGGTATGCGGCAGTTACTCACCGGATACCGCAATTTTTTTAACGGCAACCCCGTTCGCAAAGGGTTTTGTGCTCTGCATGCCGAACAGATTGCCGATACCCAAAATCCCCATTCCATGGTGGTAAGCTGCTTCGACAGCCGCGTCTGCCCCGAAGCTATTTTTGATACCAATGACGGCCATATCTGCGTGCACCGCAACATGCTCAACCAAATTGATAAGGATGATTTTTCGATGGTAGCTTCTTTGCGGTTTGCGGTAAAAAATCTGCAGGTGGAAAATATCGTCATTTTGGGACACAGCGATTGCAACGCCGTAGCCAAGTTGAAACACTTGGAAGAACTCCCGCCCGAATTGCGCGCGTGGCTGGACCGCACCCACACCTGCTACCGGGGGAATACGTTGGAAGAAGCCGTAAAAAATAACGTACTCGACCAGTTGGCGCATTTGCAGTCCATCGATTTTGTGGCGCAGGATGTCGCTTCCCGGGGATTAAAATTGGAAGGTTTTTATTTTCATATAGACGACGGCCGCATGGAACGCTATAACGCCGACCGCGGCGAATGGGAATTTGTTTCGACGGAGGCTTCCGATGCCCGCTGATTTACAATACATGTACGAAAAAATCCTGGCGGCGGCCGGCGGTGCGGATAACATTTCCGCGCTGGGCTGCTGTATGACGCGCCTGCGCTTTACGGTAAAAGATGAAGCGCTGGTGGACGTGGAAGCGCTGCGCCGCGTGCAGGACGTGGCCGGCTATTTTTATTCCGGCGTACAGCATCAGCTGATTGTAGGGCCGTCCGTTTCCACTAAATTGGCGGCTTATTTTAACGAGCGGCACAATTTTAATACCTTAGACGGCAAACCGCGCGCTGGCGTAAAACTGCGCCCGGACGATTTCGCCGCCGAATCCAAAGCCGCCGTCAAACGCAAATACGCAAGCCCTATCAGCCGCGCGTGCGGGAAAATCGGCAATATCTTTTTGCCGCTGATTCCGGCGTATATCGGGTGCGGGCTGATTATCGGTATCGGGAATATTTTATCCAAAACGCTGTTGGTAAACGACCCCAATATGGTGGCCCTGTTAGACATTTTGGGCAGAGGCATTTTCTTTTATTTAAGCGCGATTGTGGGGTACAACGCCAATAAAGAATTTGGCGGTTCCCCTGCGCTGGGGCTGGCGTTTGCCGGGATTTTAAATACCCCTTCTTTGACGGAGGTAACGTTGTTCGGCGCGTCTTTTGTGCCGGGCAAAGGGGGCGTTTTGGCCGTACTGCTGGTTTGCTGGGTGGGCAGCTGGCTGGAGAAAAAACTCCGCAAATCCATTAAAGGCAGTATGGAAATGTTTTTAACGCCCATGCTTACCATTTTAATCATCGGGCCGCTGTCGCTCGTTTTAATTCAGCCGCTGGCCGGATGGCTGTCGGCGGGATTGGCCGACCTGACGCAGAGCATGCTCTCGCGCGGCGGCGTATTGGTGGGCGCTTTGCTGGGCGGGATGTTCTTACCGCTTGTTATGCTTGGCATTCACCAAAGTTTGGTGCCCATTCACCAGCAGCTTATGGATTCGCTGGGTTCCAATCCGCTTTTTCCCATTTTGTGTATGGCCGGCGCGGGGCAGGTGGGGGCGGCGTTTGCCGTGCTGTTTAAAACCAAAAATCCCCGTTTTAAAACGCTTATCCGTAACGCGCTTCCCGTTGGACTGATGGGGATTGGCGAGCCGCTTATTTACGGCGTAACGCTGCCGCTTTTTAGGCCGTTTGTGGCGGCGTGTATCGGTGCGGCGTGCGGCGGCGCGGTGGTGGCGGCATTCCACGTGGCTTCCGGCATTCCTTTTGGTGTGTCGGGCCTGGTGCTGTTGCTGGCGCTCGCCAACGTGCACAGCGTGGTATTTTATGCCGTGGGGTATTTGGTGGCCGTCCTTGCGGGCTTTTTATGCACCTGGTGGATGGGGTTTGACGACCCGCCCGCAGACCAGGAAAATTAATTTAAAAAACCCGGGAATCAGCTTCCCGGGTTTTTTATGTTTAGGCAAACGGCTGTGAACGCGAAAAATAAACCTCGGCGGGAATGTTTGCCGTCCGGCAGTATTGCAGAATTTCCTGCTCCAGCTTTACCCAATAAGAATTTTCTTCTTTCAGATAAATATCCGCATACAGCGAAAGCAGGTGCGGATAGTGCTCGGCCACGAAAGACATCACTTTCTTTTGGTAAGCGGGGCGCATGTTCAGGCTGTCGAAGCCGTAGCGGTCCGTATACGGGCGGGTGGCTTCGATGATGGCTTTCCAGTCGCTGATGCCGGGCAGCAGCGGGGCCGCCATTACGGCGGTTTTAATGCCGTTTTCATGCAGCGTTTTCAGCGCGTTGATTTTTTTCTCCACGCTGGAAGCGCCGGGTTCAGCCAGTTCCTGGAAGCGTTCATCCGCACTTGAAAACGAGAGCGCCACCTCCGAGCCGGGCATTTGTTTTAGAAGGTCCAAATCGCGCAACACAAGGGCGGATTTCGTCAAAATACAAGCGTATGCCTGACTGAAAGCGAGTTGTTTAAGCATCCGGCGGGTGAGTTCGTATTGTTTTTCGTAGGGGTTGTACGGGTCGGTAACAGAACTGAGCATGACGCGCATGCGGAACAGTTTAGCGGGCTTTAGCGGAGTGTCGCATATTTTAACGTCTAAAAAGTCACCCCATTCTTCCGGATGGCCGGTAAACTTACGCATGTATTCGGCGTAACAGTACACGCACTTGTGCGGGCAGCCGATGTAGGGGTTGATTACGTAATCGAACCCCGGGATTTTTGATTTGGACAGGTATGTCTTGACTGGTGCAGTAGCGATGGTAATCATAAGCGTTGTCGTTCCTCCCTGGCGAAAATTATTTATATAGTGTACAATATATCAGCAGGAGGACAAAACAATGGCTCTTACTTGGAACGACATCAAAAACGGCTGGAAACATTGGTTTGATTTTGCCGGACGCCGCCGCGCCCGTTACGCGGCGTGGGAAAAGCTGGCCGAGCAGGGCAGTGAGGAAGCAAAATACCGCCTGCTTATGCTGTACCGCGATGCGGGGGAAGAATTTTATCCGCTGGCTTTTAAATGGACGCTGCGCGTAGCCAAAGAAGGGGCCGACTGCGGGGTTCTGTTGCAGGCGGCGCAGATGTTTGAGGCCGGGCACGGCACCGGGCAGGATGAGGACCAGGCCCTCTTGTGGTTCGAGCGCGCGCTTTCGCTCCATATATTAAGGGGCAACAAATCCGTTTTATCTGCCGGAACCTCCAATTATATTCAGGAACGTATCCAGTTTTTGCGCGCCAAATTAGGCCGCGAATAATTCGCGCGTTTGAGTGATTTTTATTACTCCCCGGGTTTATCCCCCGGGGAGTTTTTTATTGTTTCTGCTTTATTTTACCCGCCCTATATGTCCGCCGTTGTTGTTTATGCAGGCCTTCATCCTGTTTATAAAACGCCTCAAGGCGGAAAAACGTTTTTACTTGTTTGAGCGAAGCGAGTTGTAAAAACGTCCGCCGAGAGTGCGTTTTATAGGATCCGGCCTGCGAGTTTTTTGCTTACTTTTTGTCGATACAAAAAGTAAGATGAACTTTTGCTTCTTTTTGAAAGAAAAAGAAGGAATCTATATAGGCCTTGACTCGTTTTTTTTTTTTTTGATAAATTGGGGAAAACGGTCTGATGGCGCGCTTTTTCCTTATCTTATGTTTTTCTCTGTTGTAAAGCCCGTATAGGCCGTTTTAGGAGGTATTATGAAACGGCTATTTATATTTAGTTTGTTGTTGCTGTCTTCGACGGCGTATGCCGCAACTAAAAACAAAATCAGCATGGTAACGTATTTCCCGGTTCCGTATGTAGCGTATTCTCAGGTGAATACCACGGAGCAAATGGATATCGGATTAACGAGCACCTGCGATATGAAATTAGGCTGTTCGGAAACATCTGCCACATTAAATGCCACTCGGGTAAATTTAAAGGGCGGCAAATTAAACTTAGACGGTGGCCTTGGGATAAAAGGTTACTCCCTTAATTTGGGCAGCGGATACGGAGATGGCAAAATCTCGTTCCAAAACGTGCGTATCCAAACGGGTAACATGGAAAGCATAAACGCGGAAGATATCAAAGCCGCCAACTTAAATTTGTTTGGCAAAGCATTCCCCAGTTGTAAAAACGCCAATAGCGAAAGCGGCGGACAGATGCAGTGGACGAGCCTGAAACTCAAGGGGGCGTCGTCGAGTGAACTTTATTTGGCGTGCGGTGCACTAAAAGATACGCCGTGCTGCAGTTCGGATGAACTTTCTAAAGGTAAAGTGTGCAATGCTTCCACCCATACCTGTGAATGCCCGGCCGGCAAAACGGAAAATTCCAGCGGGTATTGTGCGGAGGCCTGTACTCCGTCTAAAGACTCTGACTATTATGAAGTTTCTGCGGAAGAGGCAGAAGAAAAGATGGCTCATAAATCTCCGTGTAACAGTTCGTGGCGGGGAAACCCCTATAAATATTCTTGTCGTGCGGGGGAATCCAGGATTTGTCCGGATGCTTATCAAGTAGGAACCGAAACGAAGTTGGTATCCGGGAGCGGGTCGTTGATTCCAAATACTTCTACTCCTTGTTCTCATGGCATTATTTTCCCAACTGATTATAATGGAGAAAAATTATTGGGTTGGGAGCGTATCGGAGAATATGATTCTCCAAATTGTAGTTATTATGCCCAGTATTATAATGTGGGACTGATGGGAGTTTATACTTGTAAAGACAGCGGTTTTGGCCGTTATGAGTGGAAGATTCGGGGATATTGCAGAAAAACATATAAGTATAAGTATATTGACAGAAAAGTCTGTTGTCCGTAAATGCTTTGCCAAATCTCTTTGTATTGCGGCCGCGCCCTTTGGGACGCGGCCGTTTTTCTAATCCATTTCTGTTTGCGGCAAATGTTGCGTTTGTTGTTTATAATATCGGTGCATGGGAGTGCATGCAAGGGGGAATATATGGGAAAAGTCACACCGGAAAAACATACCTGGCAGCCGATGCCGCCTGCCGGCCCGTGCCTTACCGTACAGCGGTTGGTGGACCGGTATAACGCAAGGGAGTTTGATCCTTTTTCTTTTTTAACTGTTTGCTACTGTGGGGAAAAATTCGACCGGGACGGCGTGCCCGCGCCGGTGCCGGGGGAAGAACGCATGGCGGTAAATTATTTGGTTACGGGCGTATTAAACCCCGTCGATATGCCGTCCGGCGCGGAAGGCCAAACGCTGGCGTCTACGGTGGGCGGGCTCAAACAGGCGCAGCCCAGTGAACCCGTGGACGTGCTGAATTTGGAACTTTGGGTAAAGGCATTCGGCGAAACGGACGGCGCCGGAAAACGCTGGGAACTGGAAAGCGAAAACGTACCGCTGGTGCGTACGGGCAAAGGGGTGGCCGTGCGCGTGCTTTCCGGGCGGTTTGCAGATACGCCCGGCGCGGTGTTTGCGCATCCTTCCGGCACTATTTTGTTTGACGTAACACTTTCGCCGGGAGCGGTGTTTGAATACCAGGCTCCGACGGAAAATACGACGTTTGTTTATGTGTTCGGCGGGAAAGCCAAATTCGGCCGCAAAGGGCGCAAACAATTCGGCAAAAATTCGCTGCTGCGTACGCCGGGCGGCGATGTGACGGCCGTCACGTATTGTTCCGGCGCGCGGTTTTTGCTCTTTTCGGGCCGCCCCGTGGAACGGGAAAACCCGGAACTTTGCCCGCAAACGGAGAAAACGGTTTGCCGCGTGAACGGCAAAAAATAAACGGCGTTGGTTGTGAAAGATAAATACTGGGGGGTATTTATGCGCAAGTATTTGGCGTTGGGCGTTTTGCTGTGGTTTTGCGCGCCTGCAAACGCGCAGATTCAGCGGTCGTACCATTACGGCGTGGTGCCGACGGAGAATATCACGACGTTTGAGGTAAACCCGTCTACTACCGTTATTGACGACTCGGGCGGTGTGTCCTCTTCCCAGCTGACGCTGAAAACATACCGCGTTATCAGCGAACGTTTTAACTGGGGCGTGGAGGTTCCGCTTTCCCGGTATGAATCGCCGGATAAATCGGTGAGCGGGCTGGGGGATGCTTTGTTTAGCGTGTCGTGGCTGATCCCGGAAGGCGACCGCCTGCTGGGGTACGGTTTTAAAATGGAAGTGTTTGTGCCCACCGCCACGGATAGGCTGTTGGGCGCGGGGCAGCTGCAGCTGAGTCCGTCGGCATTTATTTTGTTCTCGCTTCCGGGCAATTTATATGCGGCGGCCGGGTATAAGCACTACCAGTCTGTGGTGGGGGACCACGCCCGGGATGACATTAATTACGGCCGTTTGCGTTTAAATGTGGGGTATACGTCGCCTTCCCAATGGTGGGCGCTGGTGAACCTGTATTATTATATGGATTACGAACGCGGCGGACGTGCCGAGTTTATCCCGGAATTGGAAGTGGGCACGCTGGTGAACGAAGGAACCGCTTTTTATATTAACGGCAGCACGCACGCGGCCGGGAACTGGAATACGAAGGACTGGAGTTTGGGGGTCGGCTTTAAGCTGTTGTATTTGTAATATGAAAAACCCCTGTTTATCACGGGGGTTTTAAAGTTTGCGCTCGGCGGGAGTCTGCTTCGGTCTTTTTACTGACGTAAAAAGCCTACGCACCGGGCCTCGCGGTTTTTGCCTTGTGCACTTGGCAGGCGCAAACAAAAACATCGCTCCGGCCTTCTCCTCCCGACGCACACCAAGCAGTTGGTGTGCTCCTCGCAGCAAACAAAAAACCGCGTTTGCGCGCGGTTTTAAAGTTTGCGCTCGGCGGGAGTCGAACCCACATTTCCAGCTTCGGAGGCTGACGCTCTATCCATTGAACTACGAGCGCGCAAAGATATATTTATTCTAGCAAATTATTGCTTGTGCAGTCGTGTTTTATTCGTTTTCCGGCAAACGGAAACGGGGGGGTAATTTAAAAGGGTTGTATTGTTTTTTTTTTTTTGATACACTGGGGAAAACAGTTGATTTTTGGGCTTGCAACAATTAAAATAGTTATTAGGCCTTTAAATCAACACGCTAAGGAGATCTTATGAAAAAAGGGTTCACATTAATTGAATTGTTGGTTGTCGTACTGATTATCGGTATTTTGTCCAGCGTTGCGCTGCCGCAATACCAAAAAGCCGTACTCAAGAGCCGTTCGGCGGAAGCCTGGGCGAATTTGAAAAACTTGAATATGGCCGTAAACGCCTATTGTTTGGAAGGCGGGGCTGACGGTACGCTTGCTTCCGTGAGAGATAATTTGTCGGTCGACGTAAAAGATTCAAAAAATTTTGCTTATACCGGCGCTATCGCCTGTAACAATGGTATCAACAATTATAATAATGCCTATATTTACGCCGAATGGCAGGGCAGCGGCAACTACAATTTTAAATTGGGGCTGCATCCTAAAACCGGATACCGTTCTTGCGAAGGTACTTCCTGTAAAGATATCGGCTTTACTAAGTCAGCCAATAATTCTAGCACTATCTGTTTATGTGGTTCGGGTAATTCGAATTGCTATTACGCGGATTAAACTTGTCAAATAAAACGAAATCTGTTTTTGGCTGGAAAAATTTATCCCTCCTCCTGTTCTTTATTTGTTTAGGGGGAGGGATAAGTGTTTTGTCGGGGCAGGACGTCTGTTTCGATTTTCAAAACTACCACCTCTATATCCCCTACGCTTTTTTACACGGGCGTTTGGCCTGGGATATTATCCCCGCCGGGGCGCTGCATACTTTTTTTAACCCGCTTTTGGATGTTCCCTCTTACCTCCTGTTTACTTCGCTTTCTTCCTGGCCGCGTACCGTCGGCTTTTTGATGGGCGGATATTACGGACTTTTTTTGTTTGCGCTGTGGAAGTGTGCCGCGCTTTTGTTGCCCGGGGATTCTCGGGCCGCTAAAATTACGCGTTTGTTTGCGTTTTGTCTGGCGGGTTCCGGGCTGGCGGCTGTGGGGCAGGTGGGCCGGTTTACCAACGAAATCCAGACCGCCTGGCTCGGCGTGTGCGCCTGCTGGTTTTTATTAAAATCCGCCTGCGGGGGAAAACGCGGCAATTTGTATTGGGCTGTTTTTATCGCCGCGTTTACGGCGGGGCTTAAATATACCGCGGGTCCGGCGGCGGTGGGCGTGTGTTTGGGCGGCGCGTATGTGCTGGTGCGGGGGAAAAGCCCGTGGCGTGCGTACGTATATGCGGCGCTCGCGGCCGCGGCGGGCTTTTTGCTGGCGGACGGTTACTTTTTATATACCAAATGGGTGGAACTGGGCAGCCCGCTGTTCCCGTACTTTAACCATATTTTTAAATCCCCGTATTTTGCGCCGGAATCACTCCCCAACGGGTTTGCCACGCCGCGCGGCGTAAAAGAGTGGCTGTTCCTGCCGTTTTTACGCTGGAACTTCCCTGTATTGGAATACCGTTTGGATATCCGTCTGATACTGGGGCTTGTGTCGTTTTGGGTGTTGGCGGGCTGGCGTATTTTTGTGAAAAAGGCCGTTTTTTCGGTACAGGAAGCGGTTGGCATGTGTTTGTTTGCGGGCACGTACGGTGCGTGGGTATTGCTGTTTGGCAACATGCGTTATGCCGTTTGCCTGGAAGCGTTTTCGGCCTGGCTGTTTGCCCTCGCGCTCAAGCGGTTTATGCCCCTGCGCGCGGCGGCAGTTGTGCTGGTTGTGGTGTGGAGCGGGCTCATGCTGATTCCGCCGGCCACCTGGCACCGCCATCCGTTTGTAGAAAAAACGATGGTTTTTTCGGCGGATGTCCCGGTACCGGACGACGCTTTTGTATTGATAGCCGGGCATCTTTCCTTTTTGGTTCCGTTTTTAAATCCCCAAGCGCGGTATGCGGGCGGCGTATGGTTCTCGCCCGAAAAACTGCATGCCCCGGCGGCGGAAGTAAAACGGTTTAACTGGCTCCAGCCCGCCGATTACCAACACCGTTTTGCGCCGCGTATCAAAAGCGAAATCGTCCGCCACCCGGGGCCCGTGTACATACTGGCGCCCGTTTCCCAATGGATGTGGAAAGACGAACTGTGGGCCGATTACGGCGTGCGGGTGGTTCCGTCGGCCGAAGACTGCCGTTTTTTTACAGTGTCGCCCGATGTTTTGTATGATGGATTTGTCCTGTGCAAGGCGCAAAAAGCGAGTTAACCTATGAGCGAAAACCTTTCTCTGCCCGAGCTTAGTATTGTGTTTCCCTGTTTAAATGAGGAAGTTTCTCTCCCGTCCTGTTTGCAGGCGGCGCGGGAAGCGTGCTGGAAAAGCGGCCTGTCGTTTGAGCTGGTAGTGGCCGATAACGGTTCAACGGACCGCAGCGCGCAAATTGCCCGCACGTACGGCGCACGCGTGGTGCCGGTGGCCCAAAAGGGATATGGTTCCGCCGTTCATCACGGTATTTTGGCTTCGCGCGGTAGGTATGTGGCGTTTTGCGATGCGGACGGTTCCTATCCCACCGAATTTTTTGCGCGCATGCTTGCGCTGATTAAAGAAGAACACGTCGACCTGTTGCTGGCCAACCGCTTAAAAGCCCCAATGGAGCGCCGTGCCATGCCGTGGCTGAACCGCTATGCGGGCACGCCCGTGCTGTCTGTCCTGATACGCTGGCTTTTTAAGTACCCGGTATACGATTGCAACAGCGGTATGCGGATTTTGGTGCGGGAGAAATATCCTTCTTTGGCCCTGCGCGATACGGGGATGGCGTACGCCAGCGAAATGCTCTGTGCGGCGGCGTTGTGCGGCTGGCGTTACAAAGAGTGCGTCATGTCGGAGTTTAAAAAAGATTTGCGCGGCCGTCCGCCCCACCTCAACCGCTGGCGGGACGGTTTAAAACATTTGTATGTGATTCTCGCTTTATTTTTACGCGGCGGGCAGGGCGGAAAATGAAACACGCGGCAAAACGGACGGCTCCCGGCCGCTGGAAAGAAATCGTGCTGATGATTGCCTGCGCGGTTATAGGGGGAGTTGTCAGCCTGCTGTTGGGGCGGGACGTTTCCGCAGATCCGTTTTCGTTTACGCTTTACCCCGCGCACGCGCTGTGGGCCGGGCGTTTTGCGCCGGACGTTTTTGCCGCCGGAACCGGGCCTGCGCTGAACCCGCTGTTATTCCTGCCGTATTATCTTACCTTTGTAAAACTGAACGCCTGGCCGCATATATCGCTTTTTTTGAACGGCCTTTCGTATGGTTTCTTTTTATTTTTTGTGTGGAAAATCTGCGCGCGCGCTTTTGAAAAACAGGGCCGCCTGTTAAGCGTTACGCTGTCCGTCCTGGCGGTGACGGGGGCCGGTGCGCTGGCAAACGTCGGCGCCGGGAACGGCGCGCTGTGGCTGGCCGGCCTGGAGGCGTGGGCGTGCTGGCTGTTTTTTTACGGGGAAACGCCGCGCGCGCGGCAGGGGGCGTTTTTCACGGCATCGTTTGCGGTGGGGCTGAGTGTTTCCGCTTTGCCCGTTTTGGCGGGGCTTGTCGTGGCGGCGGTATTTGGGCGTCGTGCCCGCGCTAAAACGTTCCGGCTGGGCTGTATAGGCTGGGCGGCGTGCGGGTTTGTACTGTCTTTATCCGTGGGCGTATGGTATGCGTGGCGCACGGGCGCGTTGGATACGTTCGGAACGTTTTTTTGGCCCCGGGGCTGGGCGTTTAATCTGCCCGCCTGGGCGGTTAAGTGGGAGCTTCCCTCCGGCGTTTGGGAATGGGTTTTGCTTCCCGTTTGGCGCTTGCGTTATGCCCTGCCCGGTTTTTTGACGGACCCGCGTTTGGCGTGCGGACTCCTCTCCGCCGTTATTTTGCTGGGTAAGCGGGGGTTCGGTGAGGCCGACGCGCGCGAAACGGCCTGGAGCGTGTTTTTCCTGGGTGCGTACGCCGTATGGCTGGTGTGCCTGCGGGATGCGTCCGGCGCCGTATTATTGGAATTTGCGGGCGTTTTATTGCTGGGGCGTTGTTTGGCGTGGCTGGCGGGCTCGCGCGCCGCGGCGGCGGGTGCGGCCGTATTGCTGTGGGTGATTTTTCCGCCTGTTATGCCGCCGGAGCGGCAAGGGGTGGAAGAACTCAATTTCGCTTTTTTTAAAGAGCCGGTACTGGCGGAAAATTCGCTGGTATTGCTCTCCGGGCACGTTTCCGGCTGGGCGGCGTTTTTGCCGCAGGATGCGCGGTATGCGGGCGGCGTTTGGTTTGACCCGCAGGATTATGACCCGTCCCAGGAATTTTTCCTGCACCGTTTAAATCCGCTCCCGCCCGGGTATTATTCCCACCGCCGGGACGGGGCCGTCCGGGCCGCCGTGCGCGCGCATGACGGACCTGTTTACGCCCTGCTTCCCAAAGACGATTTGGCCGTTCAGCCGGCCGTTTGGGCGCGTTACGGAGTGAAGCTGGCGGACAGCGCTTCTGCCTGCCAGCCGCTGTATCCGGCCGCCAGTGTGGGCGCAAAAGAATTTTTGCTTTGCCGGGCGGAAAAATTGCCCGAAGAGAAATAATTTAGGCCGTTACCCGATAAAAAGCCTCCCGTTTTTCGGGAGGCTTTTTGTGTAAGGGGCAAATCAGTTCCTGCGTTTTAACAGGCCCGCCCTTTTTTGGAAGCGTTTGACGTATACGGGGCTTATCTGGCGGATTTCGGCTTCCATGTCCTGCGGGTCGGCGGAAAAGTTGAAAAACGGCATGACCGCGTCCGCTCCGGCCGCCAGGGCTTTGTTCATGCGCGCCCCGGCCGAGGCGCTGCCGCCTTCCGCGGCTTCCATATTCAGCGCGTCCGGCAAAATAAGGCCCTGAAAGGGCACTTCTTTGCGTAAAAAACGGTAAAAAGCGGGAGAATAGGCGGAGGCGTTTTTGGCGTCCAGCGAGGGGTAAACGGCGTGCGCCGTCATGATGCAATTCCAGCGCGCGGCGTTGGCAAACAGGGGGGCTTTTTCGGTGCGGAGCGTTTCGGGTGAGTCGTCTATACGCTGGGCGGTTTTGTGGGAGTCCGTCTTCGACGGCGCGCCCGGAAAATGCTTGTAACACGGGGTTACGCCGCCCTCATCTAGTCCTTGGGCGAAGGCGTCCGCCAGCGCTTTGGCGACGGCGGGGTCGGCGGAAAAATAACGGCTGCGGTGGTGGATGTCGTCGCCCGAAGCGGCTTCCGCCAGCGGGGCGAATACAACGTCGATTCCCAACTCTTTCAGCGCGCGGCCCGTACGCAGGCCGTATTCGTGTACTTGGCGGACGGCTTTATTCAAATCCGTTTTGGCCAGTTCCCCGAACGTTTGCGGGGCGGGCGCGTCAAAGCCGGATATGAAGTGTTTTAAGCGGTTGACCGCGCCGCCTTCCTGGTCGATAAAAAACAGGAAGTCTTTTCGTTCCAGCACTTCTTCCAATTCTTTTTTGAGTTCCAGCGTGTTCATGCCCGGATGAATGGGAATACTGAGCAAAAAACCGTAGGGATTGATTCTTTTTAAAAAGCGTTTGTCGTCTTCCTGCAGCGGGTAGCGGTTAATCAGCAGGATGACCGGGCTGATGGGCCGCTTGGGGGGAAACACGGCCCGAAACGCGCCAAACAGCACCGCGGCCGCCACCAGCAGGCGGATGAAGTTTTTGTAAGTAACGGCCCGTTTGGAGAAAAACCGCATATCCGGCTAAGCCTGTTGTACGCCCTGCGCGTGCTTGCGCGGGTAACCCAGCCAAATGGCCGTGAGCGCGCCCAGGCCGAGTAAATACGGGTAGTACAAGTATTCCATAATTTGAATCGGCGATACGCCCGCCAGGCTGGCGGCCATCAGCAGCTGTGCGCCGTAAGGAATAATGCCCTGCACAAAGCAGGAGAAAATATCCAGCAGGCTGGCCGCACGGTTGGGGGCGATGTTAAATTTTTGAGCGATTTCTTTGGCAATCGGTCCGGCCATAATCAGTGCGATGGTATTGTTTGCCGTGCACAAGTTGGCAAATCCCACTACGCCCGCGATGCTTACTTCCGCCCCTTTGCGGGAAGAAATTTTGGCCGTCAGTTTATGGATAATCCACGCGAGGCCGCCGTTGTAGCGGATCATTTCCAGCATGCCGCCCGCCAAAATGGTGACGATGACCAGTTCGCCCATTCCGTTAATGCCGCTGCCCATGGCCGTGGTCCAGCCCCACAGGTCAAACGAACCCGTCACCAGGCCGATAACGCCGCACAGCACCGTTCCTCCCAGCAAAACGGCCATGACGTTAACGCCCATTACGGCCGCCGCCAGCACGGCAAAATACGGCACCACTTTCAGCCATTGTACGTTTCCGTGCGTAAAAGCGTGGCTCGCGCCGCTTCCGGCGAAAATGTACAAAATAAGCGTCAGCAGAGCAAAGGGGATTACAATATGAAAATTAGTTTTAAATTTATCGGCCATTTTACAGCCCTGCGTGCGGGTGGCGACGATGGTTGTATCCGAAATAAAAGAAAGGTTATCCCCAAACATGGCGCCGCTGACCACCACCGCGCTCATCAGCGGCAGGGATAATCCCGTCTGCGCCGCCAGCCCGGCGGCCACCGGGGTCAGCGCGACGATGGTGCCTACGGACGTCCCTACGGACACCGATATCACGCACGCCGCCAAAAATACGCCCGCCGCCAGAATGTTCCCGGGTAAAATGGAAAGCGTTAAATTTACCGTCGCGTCCACCGCGCCCATGGCTTTGGCCGTTTGCGCAAACGCGCCCGCCAGCACGAAAATAACCACCATCAGCATAATGTTGGTATTGGCCGCGCCTTTGCAAAAAAGTTCAATGCGGTTGTGCAGATTTCCGCCTTTGCTCATCCATACGGCTACCACCGAGGAAATAACAAACGCCACGGTAATGGGCATTTTGTAAAAATCGCCGGCCGCCAGCGAAACGGCCAAATAGGAAAGTAAAAATACCGCAAGCGGAATGAGCGCAAACGGATTGGGGGAAACAGTGTCTGGTTTCATGAAAAACTCCGGGCGGCCCGCCGGGCTGTGCGCCGGAGGGAACATAAGATAATAATATTATATAAAAAATAAAGGTTTTCTCCCATTCGGCCCGCCGCCAAAAGTGATAAAATAAACTATCCGGCCTGCCGGAAAAAAGGGGGACTTATGAAAGCCTGTATTATTACCATCGGGGATGAAATTTTACTCGGTCAAATTTTAGATACCAATTCCCGTTTTATCGCGCGGGAACTGGCCGCGGCGGGGGCGGAAACAGTGGAAATGCGTTCCGTGTCCGACGGGCGCGACGAAATCCTGCACGCGGTGGCCGACGCTATGCGCTCGGCCGACGCCGTGTTTGTGACGGGAGGCCTGGGCCCGACGAAAGACGATATTACCAAAAGCGCGCTGGCGGATTACTTCGGCACCGAACTGGCCCATAACAAGCAGGCGCAGCAGTGGCTGGAGGAAATTTTCGCTGCCAATCCGTCCCGTATGAACGCCTATAACCAAACCCAGGCGTGGCTGCCCAAAAGCTGTACGCCGCTTCGCAACATGAAAGGCACCGCCAGCGGCATGTGGTTTGAAAAAGACGGTAAAGTGCTGGTTTCTCTGCCGGGCGTGCCGTTTGAAACGGAGTACTTGTTCCCGGCGGAAGTGATGCCGCGCATCCGGGCCAAATTCGGGGAGCGTCTGCTGCGTTACAAAATGGTGACGGTGTTCGACATCCCGGAAGCCGAACTGGCGATGAAACTGGCCGCGTTTGAAGAAATTTTGCCCAAAGGCGTGGGGCTTGCGTATTTGCCTTCGGCCGGGTTTATCCGCCTGCGTCTGACGGCCAAAGGCCCGGCGGAAGAATCGCTGGACGGACTGTTTGAACAGTTGTTAAACGAACTTTCCGGCCTGCGGTTTACGGAACAAACCGGGGAAAACGAAGAAGAATCCTTCGCCCGCCGCTTGCGCCAAAGCGGCAAAACCGTGGCGTGCGCGGAAAGCTGTACGGGGGGAAATATCGCGCGGATGATAACGGCGGTACCCGGCGCGTCTGCGTACTTTTTGGGCGGCGTGGTGGCGTATGCCAATCATGTAAAACAAAACGTGCTGGGCGTGCGCGCGGAAGATTTGGAAGCGTTTGGCGCCGTCAGTGAGTCTGTGGCCCTGCAAATGGCCGAGGGCGTGCGCCGCGTGACGGGGGCGGATTATGCCGTATCCACTACCGGGGTAGCGGGGCCGGACGGCGGTACGCCGGAAAAACCCGTCGGTACGGTGTGGATTGGTGTGGCGGGGCCGAACGGCTCGCATGCGGAAAAATTTACGTTTTCGCGCACGCGCGAACGCAATATCGGGCGCGCTTCGGTCAAAGCCATAGCTTTGCTGTTGGAAGAAATGGAAAAATAGACGTTTTAAGCCAAAAACGCCCCGGGTGCAAAAAGCGTCCGGGGCGTGCTTTTTATCGTAAAAAACCCCGGGCGTACACCCGGGGTTTTATTGCATGACTCCGCCCATAACGGAGTTAAAAATAATTGGTTAAGCCAGCAGGGCCGAGATGCGTTTTTTTAATTCTTCTTCGGGCATTTCGCCGGAAACGCTGTCCTGCACTTTGCCGTTTTTGATAAATACAAACGCCGGAATCCCGCTGACGCCGTAACGTTGGCTGGCCAGCGGCGAATCGTCCACATTTACGGCCAAAATGCCCGCTTTGCCTTCAAATTCTCCGGCCAGTTTATCCATAACCGGCTCCATCCGCACGCAGTGCGGGCACCACGGCGCAAAAAATTCAATCATGGCTGCTTTTTCGTATTTGGCGAGCGCTCTGTCGAAAGAGGCGTCGTTTACCGTTAATTTTTTCCCCATATTATAATCCCCCTGTTTGGTGTTGCTGTTATAAGTATAGGGGGATAATAGACTTTTGCGGAGCTGTTTTATTAGTTAGAAAACCCCGCGCCGTTACAGCGCGGGGTGTAGATTTTATTTGTAGAGGAGTGCCCGGAATTCCGCCGTTTGGTTGAGGCCTTTAAACATCCAGCCTTTTTGGTCTTCGTCAAACAGCGATTCAATGTTGCGGAAGTTTAGCCGCAGGGCTTTGTCTACGTTTTGGTAGGCGTTTTTGCGGTCTTTTTTGCTTAACCAGTACACGCCGGCCAGGTTGATGTAGGGGGTGGGGGCGGCGGAGTCCAGCTTGATGGCGGTTTCCAAATCCGCCTTGGCTCCGGCCCAGTCTTTCAGGTGCATTTTGGCAAACCCGCGGTTATTGTAGGGAATGGCCCATTTGGGGTTGAGTTCGATGGCTTTGGCGTAATCTTCGGCGGCTTTTTTAAACTGGCCCATTTCTTCGTACGTCAGCCCCCGGCGGTTGTAGTAGGCGGCTTCGGGCTGGAGTTCAATCAGTTTAGTAAAATCTTCCAGCGCGGCGGGGTAGTCCGCCATGTCTTTAAACGCGCCGGCGCGGTAGCGGTAGGCCTGGGCGTAGGTTCCGTCGCGGTGGATAGCTTTGCTGTAGGCGGAAACGGCTTCGTCCGCGCGGCCCTGGCCGGAAAATACGCGGCCTTGCCAATAATGTACGTCCGCGCCGTCCTCCCCGTGTTTAACGGCTGTATCCAGCAGGCGCTGGGCGTCCGCGTAGCGGTAGGATTTTACGTAAATCGGGGCGATTTCAAGCGCCAGCGCGGCGGTGGTGCGGCGTTTGCCGAGGTATTTTTTATAGTCGGCGATGGCGGCGTCGTACTTATTTAAAGCGGCGTTGGCGCGAGCGCGCGCCAAATAAAAATTGCGGTAGGCGGGTTTGAGCGAAATGGCGCGCGTTAAGTCCGACACGGCCTGCGCATTGCGCCCCATATCCATATAAACAAGGGCGCGCGCGTAATAGCGGAACGGGTCTTTCGGGCGGAGTTCGATGGTGCGGGTGTAATCGTCCACCGCTTGTTTGTTGCGGCCCAAACTGCGGTAAGCGTCGCCCCGGTAGTGGAACGCGTCCGCCATTTTTGGGGCTTTGTTCACCACGCGGGTAAGCAGTTTGATTTGGGTGGCCGGGTCGGGCTCCGTTTTAGCCTGGGCAAACAGCTGGGCGGCCGTTTGCGCGTAAGCGTACGGCATACACAGAAAGCAAAATAAGAAAATGGCCAATGTTCGCATATACTTATTAAACTATTATTTCATCCAAAATACAAAAAGAAAATTTGCCGCAAGCCCCACCGCGCCCGCCGCATATATCAATAGCAAAAGCAATGTAGAAAACAGACGCAGGTTCAAAAATACGGCTCCGGCCAGGGTGGCTTTGCCCGCAAACAGCTTGCCGAGTTTTACCGTCGTGCCCGACAGTTTGACGATTTTTGCAATTAATACCGACCTCAGCGCGAGCGTCACCGCCCCCAAAAACGCGGCCGCCAGCCAGCGCGGAAAACGTTTTAATTCGTTTTTTCCCATTTGGCGGAATACTTCCCGCACGCTGCCGGATACGAGTACTTTGGCCTGGTCTTTGGCGAGGCCTTCGTTCATGTCTTGAATATGCGAGGCGATGTTTTCTTTGACGAGGTCAATGGATGCGTCAATAAAATCCTCCCACGCCGCGCAGGCCGTCCGCACTGCAAATGCGCACGCCGCCAGCATGGAGTAGGCAAACGCCGCCATACTGTAAACTGCAAACAGAAGCCCCGCCAAAGCAAAATCCAGCGGACCGGGCAGGTGAAGGGGTTTTAATAACAAAGAGTAGGAAACATAGGCCGCCAGTAAAAATAAGCCCATTCCCGCCAACAGATGCGGCAGAAATACTTTTTGCAGGACGACCGCAAAGCCCAACATGCCCTGCGTGAACAAGTTGTTCTTTTGAGGAGAGGAAAGCGGGACGGAATCAGTCTTCATGGCAGCCGCAGTGCCCGCAGCATCCGTTGCAGACATGCGCGGCGGATTTACCCACGGAGGGGATTCTGTCGGACACTTTTACCACTTTTTTTAATTTTTTATCGTACACATACGTGCCGGTGTTGTTGTTTGTCATAAATTAATTATAGCAGTTTCGGGCAGACTTATCGGGCCGGAAAATGATATAATAAATACCGAAGTAAAAAGAATTATTTTAACGTTTGAAAAAAATATTTGAAAAGAAAAAATAAAAATGTTAAAATAATTAGGTAGTCGATAATCCGCTAAAAACAATTTATTGCGCCCATAGCTCAATGGATAGAGTGTCAGCCTGCGGAGCTGAAGATACAAGTTCGATTCCTGTTGGGCGCACCATTAACTAAAAAAACCTAGCCAAAAGCTAGGTTTTTTTAGTTAATGAAAAAGCCGAACTTGTATGCCGTATTTTACAACACGTCTGAGGTGCACCATTTACCGACGATAGTGTAGGGACTATTGTAGGGACTTTTAAAAACCCCCGGCTAAAAGCCGGGGGTTTTGCTTAATAAAATTTTCCATCATAACGGTTTTTTGGTGATTAATAGTGAACGTGTCTGTCTTTTTTATTGCTTATTTTTATTTCGTGTAACTCTTTTTTTAGATTCTTTTCTAAAGTTGAAATCCGTTTAAAAAGATATTCATAGCGTTTGTGTTTTATTTTGGCTTCAAATGCGTCAAAGTCTAAATGCTTTTCCAAATCCATATTAAGTTGGTCTACCCATTTATAATCATCAATTTTTCGTGAAAACAGACTTCTCCATTTATTAAATTTAACTTGTATTTTTATGTTGAAATCTGCGGCTTCGATATCCGGGTATCGGTCGTCTTCAATGCTGTTGGAATACCAAAACATATCCAGCGGAGCATAACTTTTGCTGATAAAGAATTGCCGCCGGATTTTTAACTCTAACTGTGGGGTTTTGATGGTTATTAAGATGTTTGAATCGTTGTTCTTTAGGTTTACGATAGTATTTTCCGGTACCGGCAGATAGAAATACTCATAATAGGCTCCGTTAGATGCCCACGCGGAATAGATTTTTCTTCCTTTGCTCAGGTCGGATTCTACGCCTGTTTTAAATGCTTTTCTCCTTCCCATTGATTTGGTAAACAGATTAAAGAACACATTGTTTCCTAAAGCAGGGAGAAAATCCTGCCGCTTGTATTGTTTGATTTTTCTGGTATGGTTATTTGATTCATCGTCAAAAAAATCTTGAAGGACGTTTGCCAAGCTCGTAAGAAGATAAAAATCAGCAGCTTGTTCTAAAATTTTAAAACAGTTTGTCGTATAGGGGGCGTTTAAAGAGCTTTTTTTCCATGTTCTGGCCAGCGTTTTGTCTTCAGCAAGGATGCTTTCCGTGTATTCTTTTATTCGGTCATTAAACCAATAATCGCGAAGTGTTAGTATTTTTTGGGATTGCGGATTATAAAAAATTTGGCCTGTATATTCTTTTTCTTGGTCCAGCAGCGGGAGCAGTTTTGAAAATCCGCCTGCTGACACCAAAAGCACCGCAACAAGCGAGCCCCACATAATGGCCCATGCCTGCTGTACAAAAACAGTGACTACGGCGTTGCTAAGCAGCGATAAAAGGATTACAAAGCCGATGGCGGACCATATGTATTTTATCTGTTCGTTTCTATATTTTAAAAATTTATTTACCATGTAAAATTGTTCATTCCGCTGATTCATTTTCCATCTCCTCTTCGAACATTTCTTTTGATTTCTTTTCCGCTTCCAGCACGTCGGTATAGGGCATGACGACCGCGCTGATTTTTGACAGGGGAATAAATGCGTCGGCTTCGGCAAAGCTGGTAAATTTCAGCATTTTTACGCCGTCGTCTATATCAAGAGTGAAGAAGAATTCGTCAATATCGTCGGTATTACTGCAAAATCGTTCTTTTTGCCCGTCGTTATAGTAAACATGGGTTTCGCACATGTGTTGTATAAATATGTCATCATCGTCAAATGAGGAGTCTAAGAAATCTTCGATAACCGTTTTAATGAAAGTTTCAGAGGCTTCTCCATCGAAATGGGGGATGATTTTTTTAACTAATTTTTTCCAAAATGCTTTATTCGTTTCATCAGAAATGCTTTGTTCTTGTTCTTTTAGCAATACTGTGCGGACTTCCTCCCAATTTACATCAGGTATAGAGCTTAATATGTTGAATGCAGAATATAGTTCCGGGGTCATTTTTTCCATTAATTCACCGTCATTTTGGGGGCCGTCGCACGCTTCGTCAAGCAGGGTGATACGGCGCATGTTTTCCGGCCGGAATACGACGTATTTGTTATTGAGGGACGCAAATGCAATCCAGTCATTTTCATTGTCTAATTGTCTGAGGTGATTATATATTCTGCTCATCGTTTTTTCAGAAATGGGAAACCAAATGGAAGGCTCATTTCCTATTTTAAGGCCTAAATCTCCCCAGTATCCGTCCAGTTCTTTACTTGATAAACAATAATGGGCTGTGCTGGGTTTTTTGCCTGTTTTTCCATATTCCAGCAATTCATCAACACTGGTACAAAAAATAAGCGCCAAATCTCGCAACGCGGTTAGGTTGGGTTCGCCTTTGCCGTTTTCCCAACGGGCTATAGTTTGTTGGCTGACTTGCAGCATTTGGGCTAATTGTTCTTGTGTATAGTGGGCGGCTTCTCTGAGTTGTTTTAAACGTTTCATATTTTCCCTTCCTTTTACTCCTTTTATAAGTATTTTACTTAAAAAAAGAGTAAACAGCAACGCAAAAATAAATAAATTAGTGAAATAATAAACAAAAATTGTAGAAGTTTTTGTTTTAAATAGACGATGATGCAGCCGGTATTGGGAAATGTCAAAACAAGTCTAATTTCTCACGTCAAGCCCAAATAAATCAGCCAAAATAAAAAGAAGCGGACGCACTTGGCCGGGGCCGCTACCGACAGAAAAAGCCAAAAGTTTATTTTGCTCGCGCCTGCAATCAGCATGACCGGGTCCCCAATAATCGGCACGCCGGCCAGCAAAAGCGTAATGCTTCCGTTTTTGGCAAAAAGGTCCTGCGCTTTTTGCAGGTATTCTTTTTTGACGGGAAACCAGGTTTTGTTTTCCAGGCGGTCCAAATACTGCCCCAGCACCCAGTTTATGCCTACGCCCAAGACGGTGCCCGCACATGCCGCGGCGAGCAATTTCCACGCGGCGTATTGGCCCGTGGCCATCAGCGCAAACATCACTAAAGACGCTTGCGCCGGTACCAGGGTGGCGGACAAAACGGACAGCCCCCCTAAAAAAAGCAAAATATGTAATTCTTGCAGCATAGTAACCCCCGTTTATAAGTTACGGCGGATTTTACTTTTAGGCAAGTGCGGATAAGGGTTATTCTTTTTTGAGCGCGTTTGAAAACGCTTCCTTCCAAAGCTGCAGTTTTTCCGCATAAGAACGGGAGGCGTGGGCCGGGCTGGTGGAGGGGAGCGTAATACAGGTTTTGCCCGCATCTCCGAACGCGCGTTTGAAATGCGTGCGTGCGGCCTGCCCGTTAAAAAGAAGCGTATGGATGCGGGGGAATCGGGTGAATAGAGCCGGGAAATCGTTTGGCGTCGGTTCAGAAATGTTACCGTCCAAACTTCCCGTCCGCTCGCAGGCTTTTAAAGCGTCCCATAAGCCTATGCCGTTTGATAAAAGCGTATTGATTTTATCGGCGTATTCGTCGGGCGTACGTCCGGCGGCGAAAATTTCAAACACGATTTTCCAAAATTGGTTGTACTTGTACGCGTAATATTCCTGCGCTTTTAAAGAGGCTTCGCCCGGCATACTGCCGATGACTAGAATGCGCGTTTGGCGGTTGACGGCGGGGGGGAAACTGTAAATCATGTGTTTATTATAGTAAAAAACCCCGCCGGAGCGGGGGTTTAAATAAGGGTTACTCAGCAGAAGGTATTTCTTGGTATGGTGTTACGCGCAGGTCATTCCCTTCCAGTTCCAGTTTGCACCAGGTCGGTTTTCCGTTAACCTTTAAAAGCGCGGTTTGGGCGTAAATATCGTCGACGGGAATATCTGTCGGAGACGTAATAATCGCGCCCGTGCTGTTGGATTTCACTACCGTTACCACAAGAATTTGTTGTTTCCTCAGGCGGTTAGCCCACATGACGGCGTCGTTGCCGCTGTCAGTTAAATTAATCAGCGGTTGGCGTACTGCCGCGGTGCGGGCGTTCGGACCGGCCATGCTGTACAGAAGCGTGTTGGACTCTTTCCCGACGTCCTGGGTGCGAAGGCCGTTTTTCAGAATATTACGAATGGCCGCTCCTTCGGTGTCTAACGCCATGCCGCGGTAAATTAATCCCCGTTGGTTTTGAAACGGAAACTCCGGCAAGGTTTGTCCCGGGGTATTGGGTACGGAAAATTCCGTCAAATCCACTGTAGTAAAAGAATTCGCATCCTGTAATTGAGGCCGCGGGTTCTTAGGCGTATATACGGCGCCTAACTGTTTTAAATTGGTCCAGGCTTGGCGGGTGGATAAGCCCACCATTTTTTGCAGGCCCACTAACGTGCGCGGGTGCTGGTTTACAAAGGCGGCCACGCGGGGATGGGCCGGCACAACAGGGGGCGTTGGTACGGACGGCACTTTAGGCACCGCCGGTACTTTAACCGCTATGGCGGCGGATTGGCGCGCGGCTTTGGCGGCCGATTCCGCGGCTTGCGGTACTTTTACAATCTGTTTCCCCTGGGCGAAAAGATTGGTTCCCAAGGCGCACAGTGCGCAAATTATGAAAATAGATAATTTCTTCATTTTTTTATTATATGTAACTGGAAGCAAGAAAAAAAGGGTCAAAAGACCTATTTTTTTGTAGGTCTTGGAAATGTTAAGATAGGGCTGTGGCGTTTCGTGCGCTGCGTACAGGCGAAACGGATAAAATAATTTTTACCGCTGTCGGAACAACGTTTTGAATAAGGAGATTTGACGTATGGGAAAAAACTTGGAAGTGCTGTCCAAAATCGGTATCTTGCCTTCGGTGGAGCTTAGGTTCCCCACAGATATTTTAGCATTGGCGGATGCCCTGTCAGCGGCGGGGGTACCGTGTGCTGAATTTGTGTATAACGCCGGGACGGCGCAGGTGCTGGAGCTGCTGGCGGAGAAACGGCCGGATTTTATTGCGGGTGCATTCGTGCATACGCGGGAAGAGGCCGAAGCGGCCCAAAAAGCGGGCGCTAAATTTATTACGGATGATTGCGTCGCCTGCAAAAAACTCCCCGTCGTCCGTGTGGCGTTGGAAACGGAGTTGCTGTCCGCGCGCGATTGGGCGGCGGTAACGCGGCACGTCAACGGAGCTTTATTAAAATTTTTGGATTTCAATTTGCGCCACGTGGGCATTAACAGCAAGGACGAAGCGGAGTCGTCGGCCACGGCGTCATCGTTTGAGCGGATTTTCGGTTTCCCGAAAGAAGACCGCGGCGGCGCCTACTTTGCGGGCGATATTATTGAAGTGATGAAAAAACCGTTCTACGGACGTCACGGGCATATCGCCATTTCCACCGCCGACGCCGCCTGCGCCGCGCGCTATTTGGAATCTTGCGGCGTAAAACTGAACTGGGACAGTGCCGGCTATAACCCGGACGGCCGCCTGCGCGTCGTGTATTTGCAGGATGAAATCGGCGGGTTTGCCGTGCATATTTTGCAAAAATAATATAAAAACAGGCTTGCCCGGCCGGGGGTGTGCGCCTATCCTTTGCGTAACGGCAGTAGGGGGTGCGTATGAAAAAACTGTTTATTATTGCGGCGGTATGCGTTGCCTTGGGTGCAGCGGCGTGCCGCGCCCAGAAACAACCGGATGTATCCGTCAAGGTTTCCGCCCAGGATGTCTACGAAGGCGTGTTGCCGGCCGGGAACGGCCCGGGCATTAAAACCACACTTACGCTGGGGCCGGGGAACTCTTTTGTGCAGGTGTCCGAATATATCGGCGAGCCCGACGGCGTGTTCATGGATACGGGCCGTTTTACGCAGGAGGGGGAGATTATCACCCTGCAAATGGAAGACGGCCCCGCGTATTACTTGCTCATGGATGATGACGTCGTCCGCCTGGGGCCGGACCAGCAGCCCGTTACGGGGGAGCTGGCTCCGTATTACGTGCTTGAGAAGAAGTAATTTTAAACGCTCTTGTCCGGCGTTTGCGCGCGCAGCAGCTGTTCCATCAGTTCCGCCGCGCAGGCAATCATTTCGGGACAGGGGCGTTTTTTATAATACTGCGCCGTGCGCGGCTCCGGCGTCGGCGGCTGGGCGCCCGTCAAACCTAAGAGCTCCCGGCAAATAATGGAGCCGTTTTTCTTTTTAAATTCCGCCGCCAGTTTTTGCACCAATGCGTAATGAGCCGTTTTGGTCGCGACGTCTTTGGGGTCGGACGGGCCGAATTTGAGGCCTGCCGCCATTAAAAGCCCGCTGAACGCACCGCAAACTTCGCGCAGGCGGCCCATTCCTCCGCCGAAAGAAGAGGCCATTTTTGCCGCCGTTTCTTTATCCAAATCCAGTTCTTCCGCAAACGCCAGCAAGACCGCTTGCGAGCAGCTGTATCCGTTTTTAAACAGTTCTACCGCTTGTTCACTTTTTGTCATATTTTTATTATAGGATTTTAGGGCCCTCTTGGGAGGGCCTATAAAAAAACTGGGTCCGGCGGCGGGGGAAAAAATAGGTCTTTCGGCCCTGGATTTTAGGCGGATTTCTGTCTATAATATAAATATGAAAAAACTTTTTTTAATTTCTTTTTCTTTTATTTGTATGCTT
The DNA here is from genome assembly GCA_910576915.1 of uncultured Elusimicrobiales bacterium. Classification (GTDB taxonomy): domain Bacteria; phylum Elusimicrobiota; class Elusimicrobia; order Elusimicrobiales; family Elusimicrobiaceae; genus Avelusimicrobium. The sequence goes on along the minus strand of CAJTJT010000005.1, from coordinate 1,999 downwards.
TTTAACGCCGGGACCGTATTTGCGCAGGGGCGTGCGTTGTCACGCGGTGTAAAAGCCGGGGAAGCGGCCGCCAAAGGCTCTTCGGCGGTGCTGCGCCGTATGTCGGTGGCGACGCCGCGTGTGCCGGCGGTTCCGTCCGGCCTGAAGGTTTCTGCGCCCGTTCCTACTCCGGCAGTTCCCCGTGTTGTATCTACCGGGCTGCCTGCCGTAACGCCGGGTCTTGATGCGTTGCGTATCCGTCAGCTTGAAAAGAGCGTCCAGGCTTTGCAGCAAGAAAATTTACAGTTAAAAGCAACGCTCAACCATATCGGTTCAAACCCGTCGCTGCGCCGTGCCACGTTTCAGGCGGTGGCAACGACTAATGAGCCCACCAACCCGTTTTCCGGCACCGCTTTCAGAACGGTTTATAACGGTGAGGAGGAAGTCTTCGGCGTGGTGGCCGCGCACGCTATTGCTTCTTCCGCGCGGGACAAAGCGTTAAACCGTCATTTTACGGTGGGTATTTTTGACGGCGAAAAAATGGTGGAACTGCCGGCGGAAATCGTACAAATTTCTTCTCCCAGCATGTTGGATATTGCGCTTGTTAAATTTTCGCCGGAAGCCGAAAAATTATTTCAGCCGCTGCGCATCAGCGATGTGCCCGTAAAATTTGGGGACGTGCTTTCTTCCCAGGGGTTTGCCCAGTATAAAGACGTTAATATCCCCGACCGTCACATAACCAAAGTAACGCCTCTTTCCGTGCGTACCACGATTCCTTTTGCCCGCGAAGACCGTCCCGGTTTGTGCGGCAGCGCGGTGGTGAACGCAGACCAGGAATTAGTAGGTATTCACACGGGCAGTTCTTATGACCGCCAAGACGCGCAGTTTGACGTAGGGTATGCTACCAATGCTTCTTTTTTAAACACCTTGGTGGAAGCGTATCATAACGGCGGCGAAGCGACGTTCCCTCTCGTCTTAAACGGCAAAAACATTATTCCGTTGAATGTGGATGAATATATTTCTTATGTTTCGTTTCACAATGCCGAAGGGAAGCAGGTATGGCAGCAAGGGTTTGACAATAAATTTTCCTACAGCAAGGTTCAGGAAATGCTGGATATTTATTCTCCCCGGTATATAACGGTTACCGTCCGGCGCGCTGCCTGGAGCCCGGAAAACCCGGAAGTACTGGTGGAAAACCGTACCTCCCGCGACCTTACCAAAACCACGTATAAATACGATTTTCAGACGGAAGAAATTGTTTCCGTTACAAAAGCAAAACCCAAAGGCCGCAGATAAATTTGTATGTATAAAAAACGCCCCGGTCATTTCGTCCGGGGCGTTTTTTAAATTTTACAGAACACCCCGGGCGGAAACCCGGGGATGAATGCAAATCCTGCCGCAAGAAAACTTTTATGCCGGGCGGGGAAAAATCTATTTTGTTTTTTCCGCCAAGGCCTGTTTTAAGGCTTTAGCAAACTGGTCGGCGCAGGAAGTTCCTTTTCCTGCACAGTCGTTTCCGTCGAGAAGCGTACTGATTTTGCGGGCGTCTTCGCCTTCCACCAGTTTACCGATGGCAAGCAAATTGCCAGGGCAGCCGCCGATAAATTGTACGCGGTGGATTTTGTCGTGCTCGTCGAGTTCAAAGCGGATTTCGCTGGAACATACGCCGGTTGTTTTATAAGAGTAAGCGGTCATAATAACAGAGTCCTTTTCCTTATATATGATATAAGAATATTGTAGCTTATCTTTGCGGTGGGAAAAAACGGGTTGACGTTTTTATAAAAAAATGGTTTAATATTTATGTTGAAGCAAAACTGATGTCGAAGAAAAAAATAAAAACTTGACAGATTTTCAGTAAATATGCTTTAATATAAATGTGGCCGGTAAGCAGGCACAACAAGTTTGAAAAAAATATTTTAAAAAAATCTTTGACAAACTTAAAAAAATATGCTTTAATAGTGATGTAGTGATTGACAAGCCGAGTAGTTGAAGTTAAAGTCTTTAATAAAAGGCTTGACAG
>CAJTJT010000004.1:125969-136668 GCA_910576915.1 uncultured Elusimicrobiales bacterium | reverse complement strand
TTGGATAAGCCGTACTTAACGGACTTATCGCAGATGAACGACGTAATCAAAACGGCGAGCACGAAGAATTATCAAATAAACTTGCAAAATAAAGGGATAAACGCAGCAAGTAAGGGTAATTATAGTTATACGTTACAGATGCCATCGTATGCAGATGGGAGAATCTGCTGTGACGGGGCTGATTGTGAGAAGCTGAACAAGAACTATCCGAGCTGTACGGGGTTTACGTATGAACCTTCGCCGGACAGCTGTGCGGGAACTGTAACGCCTGTAGAACCGGAAATAAAAAGCTGTTCGGGGAGTTCCACGCAAGCGTGCGGGTGCCAGAACAAAGGAACGCAAAGCCGTACGTGTAATACGACGACGGGCGAATGGAGCGATTGGGGTGCGTGCAGTGTGAGTGACGAATGTGAATGTACGGGCACCAAGCCGGACGCGATCCAAGATTGTAATACCTGCGGCACGCAAATGCGCAGTGTAACGTGCGATACTACTACGGGCGAATGGAAAACGGGCGAGTGGGGTATGTGCAGTAAGACTGTGGAAGAATGTAACCCCTGTCCTGAGAATAAGTTTCCTGGTGAAGGGGGAATATGTATATGCAAGAATTATGCGGACGCAGCGGATTGCAAAGATCAGGAAGAATGGGTCCAAGTGAATATGACTCTGATGAAAAAGGTAACTGTTTCCTATACATGGAATGATCTGTCTTGTACTTGTGAGAGAGAAGAACCCGACGTTACTGAACAGGACTACTACTTTAAATGTGTTGAGCGCATTACAAACGAGAGCGGGGCGCAAGCAGCTTATAATAGCTATGCTTCAAAGAGTGCTGCTCAAACGGCCTGTGAGTCGGGCAAGGATACCTCAGCGACTTATGAGGAATATCTTTCTGGCGGGGATCCTGTGCCTGGTTGCAAGGAGTATATAGATGACAATGGACGGCTGGTATCGTGCGCACTTACGCCTTCCTATTTCATCAAGTATAAGTGTTCCACCGAACCGCCGCAACCGTGTTCCGGGTATGGTTTCTGCGAAGAAATTTGTATGGTGGTTGTGCCGCATGATTAAGAAAGCATGAATGTTTTAAAACCCGCGTCTTTGGGACGCGGGTTTTTATAATCCAAAACCCCCTGCTCCGTGAAGAACAGGGGGTACCAACATGTTGGCGGGGGGTAAATGATACAGCCCGACCCCCTCGGTCTGGTCCGGCGGCTTTGCTTGCAATGCGCCGTAAAAGTACCGGCTAGTTCCCGGTGTTATTACCAGTATGTCTTTTTGCGTGTCCGCCCGCAAGCCGAAAAAATAATTAGTTTTGCGTCAAAAAAGCCGCCCCGGAAGGCGGCTTTGATAGTCTGCGCGGCAAAACCCTTATTCGTTGCCGAAGATGGTGTTTAACTGGCGGTTCACGCGGTAGAACGTGGCGCATTTGGGCATGTCTTTGAGTCTTTTTGCGCCGATATACGTCATGCAGCTGCGGATGCCGCCCAAAATGGCCAGCAGCGTGGCTTCCACGGGTCCGCGGAAGGGGATTTCCACCACTTTTCCTTCGCTGGCGCGGTATTTTTTCATACCGCCGTAGTGTTTGTCCTGGGCGTATTCGGAGCTCATGCCGTAGAATTTTTTATACTGCTTTTCCACAATGCGCATGGCGCAGGTTTTATCGTCAATCATTTCCACTTCGCCCGTTTGGAAAGATTTGGAGCATAATTCTCCGCCGCTTTCGGCATGCCCGGCCAAGAGTCCGCCCAGCATGACAAAGTCGGCTCCCGCGCAGAAACTTTTGCATACGTCGCCGGGAACGGTACAGCCGCCGTCGGCGCACACCATGCCGCCTACGCCGTGCGCCGCGTCGGCGCATTCGATAACGGTGGAAAACTGCGGTCTGCCCACGCCGGTCAGTTTGCGCGTGGTGCATACGGAGCCGGGCCCGATGCCCACTTTTACGATGTCGGCACCGCTTAAAATCAAGTCTTCGCACATATCGCCCGTTACCACGTTGCCGGCCATAATTAACGCTTCCGGCCATTCTTTGCGTACTTTGCGGATATAATTAATGAGGTAGGGAGAATAACCGTTGGCAACGTCTACGCAGATGTTGCGCACCAGGCCGCTTTGCATAACGGTTTTGAGTTTTTCGTAGTCCGCGTCCGACACGCCGGAGCTGACAAACAATAAATCATTACTGCCAAATTCTTCGGCGTTTTGTTTTAAGAACGCCAGCAAATCTTCGGCCGAATAATGTTTGTGGAGCGCGCTCATTAAATGCTGTTTTTGCATTTCCCGCGCGATTTCGAACGTGCCGGTGGTAGCCATATTGGCCGCCACAATGCCGGTGGCCGTAAGGGGCTTGGAACACCATTTAAAGGTGTATTCGCGGAGCACCTCCACTTCCGAGCGGGAAGCCAGCGCGGAACGTTTGGGGCGCAGGAGTACGTCGCAATAATCTAATTGAATGTCGTCGTAAATTCTCATATACAATTTTCTCCTGGGGATATTGCGGCCGCCTGTGCGGCCAAACCGAGATATATCATACAAAATTTGCCGCGCGCGCGGCGGAAAATCCTTTTGCAGACGAAGTTGTTTTTTAGCTATAATGGGTATTGTAAAAACGTTAAAAACTCCCTATACTGTAATAATGGAGGAATTATTATGAAAAAAGGGTTTACGTTAATTGAATTATTAGCTGTAGTACTGATTATGGGTATTTTAACTGCGGTGGCGTTGCCGCAATACCGCAAAAGTGTGGAACGCGCCCGCGTGGCGGAAGCGCTGCAGATGCTGCCCGCTATTTTCGACGCGCGCGACCGTCTGATTACGGAAAAAAACCTGGTTTGGGGGACCACTTCTTTACTGGGCAAGCCTTCCTGGGCGGCGCAAATTACGTTCCCTAAATTGGACGTTACGTTTAAAGGCAAAGCCGGCTCTTCCGGCCACCAGTGGGAAACCGACAACTGTACGTACGGGTTGTTTACGATGGGGAAAACCGTTTCCGCCACGCTTGCGAAAGGGGCCTATAAAGGCACCAGCTTGTATTACTCCGGCGCAACCGTAAGCTGCTGCGGCGCGACGGGCGTGTGCGACGCGCTGAATCTGCCGCCTAACGCTTTGTGTTCCCGCTTGGTGACGGTTACCCCGGTGCGCGACGGCATCACTTTTTCCAAATGGGAAGCCGTGGGAAGCCTGGACGGCGTAAAAGAGTTTGACGCTTCTTTTCAAAGACCGTAACGGAGTTTATCAATGAAAAAAGGTTTTACGCTGATTGAATTATTGACGGTGGTGCTTATCGTGGCTATTTTGACGGCGGTGGGGCTTCCCCAGTACCGCAAAGTGGTGCAGAAAGCGCGCGCGGCGGAAGCGGAATCCATGATGCGCAGTATTTACGATTCCAGCGAACGCTTGGCCGGGGAATTTGGCTACCGCTCGTATGACAAATTGGTCGCGGCGAAAGGCGGCGCGGCGAATTATTCGTTCAAACGGTTGGATATGTTTGACGCAGCCAACCTGCCGGCCGGCTGTTCTCTTCAGGATGACGGCCAGCGTTTGCAGTGCGGCAAGTTTGATTATAAAATTTCCGTTAATGGGTATGTGGCGGCCAAAATGAAAGTAAAACCCGAAGGCGTACTGTTGCTGCTGAACCGCAACGACCTGGATTTGTATTGCCAGGGCACCGAAGACCAGTGCGATATTTTTGGGTTGGACGTCGTATCCGGCGTATCTTTTTAAGAGGAATCCTATGAATAAAAAAGGTTTTACGCTTGTAGAAATTTTAGTGGCGGTGATGATTGTCGTTATTTTGGTAACGATGGCCGCCCCGATGTATGAAAAAGCCATCGAAAAATCCCGCCTGGCCGAAGCCCGCGTGACGGCGAAAAAAATGTTCGATTCCAAAGTGCGTTTGATGGATTCGATGGATATGGATAATTACAATTCCGCCAAGTTCGGGTTTGAAAATTTGGATTTTGCGGTGGAGTGCAAACAGTCGACTTACGTTAATGGACATATAGCCACCTGTAGCACGAAAGACTTTACGTTTTCCATTAACCCCACCGGCGCGGCAAACGGCATTTGCGCGGCCCGCCGCGGCTCGGGCGATGCGGCCAAAGTAAACTTTTTGTACATGGGCGAACTGGCGGCGGACGATGATTCTATTTTCCGCTGTAACAACGGCGGCACGGCCGGCGCGTGCGAAATATTTGGTTTGGATTCCGTGGGCACCACTTGGTGTACACCGGATAATAGAGCCGATAAGTAAGGAGTTTTTATGAAAAAATTATTAACATTGTGTTTGGGTTTTATTCCGTGTGCGGCTTTGGCGGCTACGAATAAAATCAGCATGGTAACGTTTTTTCCCGTTCCGTATGTGGCTTATTCCCAGCTGAAGGCAACGGATCAAATGGATATCGGGCTGACGAACTCCTGCGATATGACGCTGGGCTGTTCGGAAGCCTCCGCCACGTTAAATGCCACGCAAGTAAACGTAAAGGGCGGCAAGTTAAATTTAGACGGCGGCCGCGGGATAAAAGGTGATGTGCTTAGCTTGGGAAACGGTAACAATGATGGCAAAATCTCGTTCCAAAATGTGCGTATCCAAACGGGTAATATGGAAAGCGTAAATGCGCAGGGAATGACGGTCTCCAATCTTAAATTGTTCGGAAAAGCGTTCCCCAGCTGCAAAGACGCCAACAGCGCAAGCAGCGGGCAAATGCAATGGACGAGCCTTAAATTAAAAGGCGCGGATTCCAAAGAACTTTATTTGGCGTGCGGCGGATTAGACTCAGCCAGTGAACCGAAGGCTGATTGTTCGGATAGAACGTATAAATTGGCGAACAAACGTGAGTGTTGTGCCGGTACTTCTACCTCTGATACGGACTGTTGGCGGCAAGACTGCAGTTATCATTGGGTAGATGGCCGTATGGTTGGTGCTGTGTCTGGAACGTCTGGTTATGATAATGCTGCTTCTCCAAAAGGATATTGTAATACGGGGTTGTGTCGGCCTAGTTACAGCGGAAACTCTGTATCTGGTTCGTATTTCGGCGGGTGTATTTCCAGCAGTAATGCTGTAACTATATTGGAAAAAGTAAATTTTAAAAAATGTTCGGCCACTTATAAACTTGGGGATATATGCGGGGCCCATCAAGAAAATGAACAGTGCTATAACAATTATGAATATAGGGACAGTGGCGGCGCTCCGTGTTTGTATTATAACATTCAAATTACTAATGGCTTGAAATGTCAAAAAAGTTGTTCATACGTTAAAACCTATTAGTTTTATAAATTACATAAAAACCCCCGGTCTATGCAGGCCGGGGGAATTTTCTGTTAAAACCAATCTGTTTAATGCGCTTTTTTGAGGGTTAAAATGCCGTCCTCAAAGAACCATTCTTCAATCAGTTCGCCCGTGTCGTTGAATTTTTTAGTGACGCCGTTGGGCTTGCCGTCTTTGTGGGGGGAGATAAGCGCAATCGTTCCGTTGGGGTGGTAGACGATTTTATCACCCACGATTTTATCGTTCTTATACGTGCATTCGGAGCGCAAATCCCCGTCCGGCGTGTACACTTTGCATACGCCGTTTAAATACCCTTTGTGAAATTCGGCCGTTTCCAGCACTTTGCCGTCCGGGTAGTATTTTACCTGCTTCCCGTCCTGAATGTCGTCCACGTACGAAAACTCTTTATACAGCCGGCCCGTGGGCTGAAAAACGCGCGCTTTACCTTGCAGTAAGCCATTTTCGTAAAATTTTTCGATGCTTACTTTGCCGTTGTCAAAATAAATTTTGCATACACCGTTGCGCTGACCGTTTTTAAATTCACATTCGAAATACGTTTTGCCGTTTTCGAAAAACTCTTTTACGGTGCCGTCGGGCATGGACCCGGAATGTTTTTCGATATCCAGGTTCTTGTCCAGTGTTTCGCTGTAGACCTCTTTGCCATCAATATAATAAGTGCGCACAAACCCTACGTGAAGAGGGTCGTTCAAGCTGGTTGTTTTTCTGACGATTTCTGCCATACGTTAATTCTCCTTGGACAAGTCTCCCGCCGCGATAAATCCGCCGGCCCAGGCAAAATGTAAATTAAATCCGCCGCTTTTTCCGTCCACGTCCAATAATTCGCCCGTAATATACAGGCCCGGACATTTGAGGGACTCAAATGTATTATAGTTTATTTCCCGCGTATTTACACCCCCCGTTGCGGCCATCGCTTCATTCCAGGGGCGCAGGGCCGTTGCGGTCAGCGGCCAGGCGCACGGCGTTTGGAACAGCCGGGTTAAGGTGTTGGGCGTTTGTTCTTTAACGGGCTGGTTTTTGCGAAGCCCGATAAAATCGATCAGCAAATTGGCAATGCTTTCATGCAAAATCCCCGCGAAAAAATCTTTCGGCCGCCGGGTTCCGAACGCTTCGGCGCGTTCTTTTAAGAATGCGGGGCCGTCTTTCAACTGGGGGAAAAAGTTAAGCGTAAGCGGCACGTTTCCATTAGCAAGCGCGCGGGAAACCGTGGAGCTGACGTTTAAAACGGCGGGACCGTTTATCCCGTAGTTTGTGAATAACACTTCGCCTTCGGCTTCGTCTGCCGTATGATTGTTTTGCAGTACGCTCAGCCGCACCTGGGCGCGCACGCCCGTCAGCCGGGCGCAGGCGGTTTCTTTCAAACACAGCGCACTTAACGCCGGGCGCGGCGTTTTGACGGTATGCCCCAGCATTTTGGCCAGTTCATATCCCCGCTGGGTTCCGCCCGCCTGCGGGTAAGCGCAGGAACCGCAGGCCAATACCAGCTTGCGGCTTTCGAAACGTTCGCCCGATTGGGTGGTAACGGTAAAAATCTTTCCTTTTTTTACGCGGACGGCTTCCTGCCCCGTCAGCAGTTCGGCGCCCGCCTCGGCGGCGGCCAGTTTTAAGGGTTCGGCCACGGCGGTGGATTTGCCCGTCGCCGGGAAAACGCGCCCCAGGCCTTCTTCAACCAGCAGAATACCCAGGTCTTCAAAATAGCGGCGGCAGAATTTAAAGGGGAATTTTTCGAGCGTCGTGCGCACGAGTTCTTTATCCCCGTGGTAGTATTCGGGTGCCACGCGGGCGTTGGTTAAGTTGCAGCGGCCGTTACCGCTGACGAGTATTTTCCGCCCGGGCGCGGCTTCTTTTTCCAGCACGAGCGTTTTTTGCCCGCGCCGCGCGCATTCCCGCGCGCACATCAGGCCGCTGGCGCCCGCACCGATAATAATTACGTCATAAATAAGGGGATTCATTGTCTACAGTTTAGCATAAAAAGGGGGGAAAAAGCAGTTTTTTCCACTTGACACTTTTCCGTATAAGAATATACTATTAAAAGAGAAAGTTTCGGGAGGTTTTTATGAGAATAGTTCTGCTTGTATCCGTTTTATTTATTTCCTGCTCCGTATTTGCGCAAACGTACCGCTCCGGGGGTACGCGCAAGGCCAATTTCGGCGCCCAGCAAACCGAGCAAACCGGGGAAGAGGAAAAATCTTCCGTGCCCGGCGCCAAGTCCGGCGTGAAAACGCGTACTTTTACCAGCTACGGCTCCCGCCAACAGTGGAGCAAAGGCGTTCAAACGCAGACGGTGCAAACCGCCACCGCCGGAACCGCCGCCCAGGCGCCGGCTGAAGAAACCGTTTTGCCCGGTGCGGAACAAAAATTAGGCGCTGCCGCCAAAAAGGCTTCGTCCGCGCCGAAAGCCGCGCCCGCGGGTTCCGCCGCCCAACAACAGCAGGCGGCCCAAGCTCAAGCGCAAGCGGCTCAGCCCGCCGCGATGCCCGCCGAAGCTGCGGCCGCTATGCAGCAGGTTCAAGGTTTGCAGGATATGTTAAAAGGTTTAGGCGGAGCGGCCGGAACGGGTGCTGCCGCCGGGGCTCCTGCCGGAGCCGCCCCTGCGATGCCTGCGGGGATGAACATTCCGGGTATGCCGGATATGTCCGCTTTAATGGGTGCTGCGGCCGCCGGCCAGCAGCCCGGTAAAAAATAAGAGGCTTTTTATATGAACGTGTATTCGTTAGGGTTTGTTGGGGTGATGATTTTTGCAGTGGGGACGGTATCGGCCCATCCGCGCACGGAGGTGACGGTCAGCAAACCGGTTACTTCCGCTGTGGTTTCTCATCCCACTACGGCCGTGACTGTTTCCAGGCCCAAAACCACCGTTCAAGTGAATAAACCCGTTACGTCTGTGCAGGTATCTCACCCTGTTACGTCGGTAGCTGTATCCAAGCCGAAGACGGATGTCCCCGTGTTTCACCCCGTGACCACCGTGCAGGTAACTCATCCGGGGGAAACGGCGTCTGCGGGTTCCCCGTCCGCCTCGGGCGGTACGTCGCCTGCGGCAGGGGGGAAAAAGGCCTCTGCGGGCAACTCGGTGCCGTCTTCTTCTTCGTCTACCTCGATGAGCGGGTACCAGGCGCCCAAAGCAAAAGATTTTAAAGCCGCCGCGTTAGGCGGAGGCGCCGCGGGTCTTGGCAATAAAACCGACGAAGCTGCCAAGGACGCAGCCGCCGCTTCGTTCCAGGCGCCCAAGGCGGAACAGGCTTCGTTGGAGTCGGTATTAAAAAGCGCCAACAGCGTTAGCCACGCCAATATCACCAAAGCCGTTGAAAAGAAAGCCGGTAAATAGACAGGCTGACTTCCTTTATTGCCCCGGGAGAGTATTTCTTCCGGGGCTTTTTAGTTGTTGTTGGCACACCCCCTTAACTTACAGAGCTAGATTTAGAGGGGCGGTCTGCAAGTGTTATTGTATCTATAAACCCCCGACTATGCCGGGGGATATTTATTGGCGACATATCCAAAACAGTGTGGCTCTAGTAATCAAACGGGCGCGGGTTCTTGCCGGACGGGCAAATAGGGGGCGGATCCTTCGGGCCAACTCGCTTTGGCCTTCCTTATTCGTAAGGTCGCGACATATCTTAACCGTGTGGCCTAAACTAATCAGAAGAACGCGGATAAGATACCTGCCCCGGCAAGACCTTCCTGTCCAGCCCCTGCGGGCGGCACCCTGCGGGCCGCCGTTGGGGCTCGCCTGTTCGTAGCTGGCGACATGTCCAAAACAGTGTGGCTTTAACTAATCAGAAGAGCGCGGACAAGAGGGGAGCCCAGGCCCTGGGCCTTGACTCGTTTTTTTTTTTTGATAAATTGGGGGGACGGCTTGTTATGGGACCCCTTCCTATCTGTGTTAAATAAGTGAGTTGTAGGGGTAAATAAAGCCGTTTACAGGAGGTTTAATTATGAAACGGTTTTATTTGTTGGTATTGCTGACTTTTGTTTCGATGCCCCTGCTGGCCAAAAACAAAATCAGTATGGTAACATACTTCCCGGTTCCGTATGTAGCCTATTCCCAGGTAAATACAACGGAGCAAATGGATATCGGCTTAACGAGTGCGTGCTCTATGAAGTTAGGCTGTTCGGAAACATCCGCCACGTTAAATGCCGCGCGGGTAAACTTAAAGGGCGGAAAGTTAAATTTAGACGGCGGCCGCGGGATAAAAGGCAACTCCCTTAATTTGGGCAGCGGATACGGCGAGGGCAGAGTCTCGTTCCAAAATGTGCGTATCCAAACGGGGAATATGGAAAGCGTAAACGCGGAGGATATGAAGGTTAGCGATTTGAACCTGTTTGGCAAAACGTTTCCCAGCTGTAAAAGTGCCAACAGCGAAAGCAACGGGCAAATGCAATGGGCGAGCCTTAAATTAAAAGGCGCGTCTTCAAACGAACTGTATTTGGCGTGCGGGCCAACGGGCGAAAGCTCGGTCTGCCAGCCGACGGACCCGCGCGGTGCGACTTTTACGGAACCCTGTCCCTCCGGTCAAACGGGTGGCCCAATCAAGTATACCTGGAACACCTCCACCTGCCAATATGATACCAGCGGTTCTTGTGAAGGCGCACAAGAGGTCTTGGTGCATTGTATGACCTATCATTGTAAAATGGGTGAACAGGAATGGGCTGACCTTCCGCCGGGAAGCATTGATGAACTGTATACCCGGTTTATGGGATGTAAGTTGCCTAACAATAGTCCTGTGAACGTTACAATATATAGGAAAAACATGTTGAAGTCCTCTTATTCTAAGTGGGATACCCTTTATTCAGGAACTCAAATTACGGATTCCTGTGGATGGAGCACCGCTTTTGATGACTATAGAGAATGCTACTATTTGTTCGCCTTAAATCAATCGGGTGCCTCAAGCATTACCCAAACGGTGGCCGGTAAGACTTATGAAATTGTCTTGGAACAGGATTTTTCGGAGGAAGATGACGGCTATCACAACTCTTTCTGTTCCTTACAGCATTCTTCGTGGTAAGCCTTAAAAGATCTTTTAAATCCCCTCTACTTTTAGGGGGGATTTCTTTTTTGTGCTGCTTACAAGAACCCCGGACGTAAGTTCTGGGGGGAGTGTGTGTAAGCTCGTTGCTAGGAAACTTTATTTTCCCTTGAGTAAGTTATTGTCTGGCAAAATCCAATGAACTTGAGATTTTAGCTTTCAAGCCCCCCGGGGTAAGGATGGGGGATTTGGGCTCATCATTAGATTGGGGGGGGAAGGTTCTTCTCTTCCTTATTCTTGCGAGGTCGTTATTCCCCCCTTTTTTATTTTGATTTGGAAAGCCAAAAATATAAGCCTGTTTCTTTTCCAGTCCAGTCCAGTCCAGTCCAGTCCAGTCCAGTCCAGTCCAGTCCAGTCCAGTCCAGTCCAGTCCAGTCCAGTCCAGTCC
>CAJTJT010000004.1:111134-125872 GCA_910576915.1 uncultured Elusimicrobiales bacterium | reverse complement strand
GTCCAGTCCAGTCCAGTCCAGTCCAGTCCAGTCCAGTCCAGTCCAGTCCAGTCCAGTCCAGTCCAGTCCAGTCCAGTCCCTTCCCTTCCCTTCCCTTCTATCTATATTATTGTTTGAAATCTTTTAGCGGCCATGCTGTCACGCTCTCAAAACGCCGTTTCTTCCCCAAGCCCAAGCCCAAGCCCAAGCCCAAGCCCAAGCCCAAGCCCAAGCCCAAGCCCAAGCCCTAAATTCTCTCTTTGTTTGAAAAAGTAGTATTGTTAGTAAAGTAATGAAAACAAATCCGAAAAGTTGCATTTTGGAGCCAAAATTTAAAATCGCCCCAAATCGCGTATTTCGTTTTGCCCCATACCCTAGGTACCCCTAAAACGTTCTGGGGCGTTTTGTCAAAATGCAAAAATATGGCAAAATTTGTAAAAATATAGAAATAGCAATAAAAACATAAAAAATACAAAAATAAGCATGTTTTTGCATTTTAATAATTTGTTTTTAGATTCTAAAAATAGATGCCAATTTGTCGTGCTGTGCGTGATAGTGTGTTTGCGGCCTAAATTATTTCAGATATCGGGAGAGGGGAGAGAAAAACAAAAAATGGTCTTTTTTTGATTGATTATGTTTTCCTTTTTTGCGCCCTGGTAAAACCAAAAAATGAATCGTTTTTGCGGGCTTTCCAAAACGTTCAGAGTGCTAAGAAATAAATTCTAAAATAATTATAAGATTACTAGAAAAAATCTTTAAAAATAAAGTAAAAATATAATAAATATCAGTTTAATAATAGGATGTGTTTTGTTTGGTTTTTATAGGTTTTGATTAACATAATAAAAATTATCGTTAGTATTTTTGGCCGGGCAAAAATCCCCCTTTTGTCAACTTTTCAACAAAAAGGAAGCTTTATTAATGGCAAAATGAGGTGTGTGGGAAAAATATGATAATTTGAGTTCGAAAAGTGCCAAGTAGGTGTTAAAATAGTAAAAATATATGCTTTTTTAAAATTTTTTAATTTTAAAATATTGAGTTTAAAATTTTAATTCTGTCTTATCTATATATAAAAATCTAATTTGTTATATTAGATTTTTTATTTATTTTAAAAATTGAGCATCTTTTTTAAAGGATTATTGTAAATAAAAAAATGTTAGTAATGTTAAGTTATGTTAGTAAGTAAAGTGCTGAATCTTTGTTTGTTTTCTCTCCCTCCCCCTGCTTTTTGAAGTGCAAATATTGCCCATGATTTTGGTTTTGGAAATGCCGTATTAAAGGTTTGATAGTGAGATATTGCCCCCTCCCTTCAGCGCCATGTTGTGGAATGCTAGCCGCCTTTTAAGTGGAAACGGGTGGGCGCGCATCTCTGTTTCATAAGGGGTAGATTGTGGGGCTATTTTCCCCTTGCTCGCATCGGAGGTAGTATTGGTGGCCGGAGACGGTTCCCCCTTAGACTAAGGCGTACTAAAAATCGCTAGAGCAAGACGGAATCTCAGGCGCGGCTCCCCTTAAAATACCTAGGCTTAGAGTGAGGTTTTAGCAGGTACTTGCCCTTATTATCCCCTATTACTCTAGGGCAACAACGGCACTTCTGACCTGTGGTGGAACGTTTCCTGGTGGAAATCTGTTTCTGCTCTTATAGTAAATTCTGTATCAGTAAGAGTAAGTGCTTTCAGCTTGTGGGTATTGTTCTGGTTGGGGTGACTATAAAGGCGCGTTTTGTCCAATAGAGGATTTATCGTCGGCCTGGTGGTCCACAAGAAGCATATGGGCAGACTGGGATTGCGCCCCCCGGGTGGCTTTTATTCTGAAAATCGAACGGGACAGCCAGGTGGCGTCAGAACAACGGTTTTGAATATGCCCTGCGGTAGGGGCCCTGGGGACGTCAAACTGTGCGTTGCGTAATTCAACCATCCACTGTAGGAAGAATGGGGTTTCCGGGCGGGGGTAGGGCATCAGGTTACAATCTAGTGGGGATATCGAACCTTATAAAAGTTCCCCGGCCAGCTTTTCGGCCAGTACAAAGGCGCGGGCAAAACCCGCATTGGTCAAGCGGTACACCCGCCCCCTTTTTACCCCTTCGCTTTGCAAATAGCCATTATTGGCTTCCTGCTGTAAAAGGCGGTCCAGGCGGCCGGCGCTGGTAAATCCCGATTTTTGAAGCATTTGGGATAAACTTAGGGCCTTGCATTCCGCTTGGTTTAACAGAACACGGGCTCCCGCTAATAACAAAAGGGCGGCTTCCTGGGGTTCCAGGCGCATTTTGCGGCGCAGGATAACTTCGCCCCCGTCCTCTTTGAGCAGGGTTTCCCATAACCGTTTGGCTGGGAAGGCCTCCTGTACGGGCGTTGTTGCCGGAGGTACCGGCGCGGCTTGGGGGACGAATGGAGCTGCCTGCGCTGGGTTGGGTATCCGGGTAGCGGCGGGTGTGGGTGTGGTAGATTTTTTAGGTTGTTTGCCTATTAAATCCAGGAAATAATTGCGCTGTTTTTCGATAAATTCCAGGGTTCCCTCAGCTTCGAACTCTTCCCCGCCCGGGAAACGGAAACGTATTTTTAAGGTTTTTTCGGCATCTTCCGGCATGGGAATGGCTCCTGTATGAGAAGTTATCAACGCGGGTTTTCCCCAGGTTATGACATATAATAAATTATTTATTGACATATGTCAATATTTGTTAATTTTATGTCATTTAATGTCACGGTCTGGGGAAAAGTGGCGTTTATCGACGAGAAAACGGCCCCAAAACGGTCTATTTCTGGGCCGTAAAATGAGAAAAATCTGCCCCTCTTATGGCTTAAAATCGTCCCGTTGGGCTTGGACTTAGATTTTCTGCGAGTGCTCAAAACTATTTTCTTTGCCAAAATGCTTTTTGGGGTGTGTTGAAATTAGGTGATTTTGCAAGGCTTAAAATTTCAAAAACGCGGCGATTTTTTATCCCCTCCTTCGCTTAAAAAACAGGAAACAAAGAAGGCGTAAAAATAAAAGAACAGAAACGATAAAAACGGGTGTAATTTTGCTTTGTGAACTTCAAAAAACAAAATTGCAAAATTGGAGGTAATTTTGCAAAACAAGGAAATCGCTCAAATTCAATTTGAGGGTACCCGTAGTATCCCCTTTTGTAAAAACGCGAGTTCCCGAGTTTGGGTAAAAATTATAAAATGAAGTATGTCATCCTTTTCTTCCATATTATTAACCTGGTACGACCAACATAAGCGGGATCTCCCCTGGCGTAACACCCGGGACCCGTATTTAATTTGGCTGTCCGAAATTATCCTGCAGCAAACGCGTGTGGCGCAGGGGTTAGATTACTATCTGCGTTTTGCCGAGCGTTTTCCCTCCCCCCGCGCGCTGGCGGATGCGGCGGAGGATGACGTCCTCAAACTTTGGCAGGGGTTAGGTTATTATTCCCGGGCCCGCAACCTGCATGAGGCGGCCAAGAGCATGAACGGCGTTTTCCCCTCCACCTACGAGGGCGTCCGCGCCCTAAAAGGTGTGGGCGACTATACGGCCGCCGCTATCTGCTCGATTGCTTATAATATGCCCTATGCCGTATTGGACGGAAACGTGTACCGGGTTTTATCCCGCGTGCACGGGATTGCTACGCCGATTGATTCCGTTTCCGGCAAAAAGGAGTTTTTGGCTTTGGCGCAAAAAATGCTTGATACGCGCCGCCCCGGGGATTATAATCAGGCGATTATGGATTTCGGCGCGATGGTATGTACCCCCCAGTCTCCCGCGTGCTTAACTTGCCCGCTGGCGGAACAGTGTACAGCCCGCCTGGAAAACCGGGTGGAGCAGCTGCCCGTGAAAGGGCAAAAAACGAAAGTGTCCGCGCGGTACTTTCATTATATATATGTAGAGCAGAGCGGCGATACCTGGCTGCATAAGCGCGGCGCGGGTGATGTGTGGCAAAATTTGTATGAGCCGGTACTCCTGGAAACGCCGGAGCCGCGGGTGGATATTTCCGCTCTGCCCGGTTATAAAAAATTATTCGGACGCCGAACTTCTAGCCTTGTGGCCGGGCCCGTGAAACATGTTTTATCCCACCGTATTATTTATGCGGACTTGTACCGCGTAAAACTTCCCCCCTCTCTTTCGGTTCCGCCGGAATTTATCCGCGTCCCGCAGGACAATGTAAAAAAGTACGCCGTTTCCCGTTTGGTTCAAAAACTGTTGGAAAAAGCGGGGTTGTTGTTATAGTGAGTAACGTTGCGGGGCTTCTTCGATAAAACTTCTAAAATACCTAAGCGTCAGGTCCTTTCTAAAAGGGCTTGTATTGTTTTTTTTTTTTGATAACATGGGGATAAATCAAGTTTGGCGGCATACTTTCATAGCGTCATCCCCGAGGTTTTTGTCGGGGATCTGCTCCTTAGAAAATAGCAGATTCCCAAACCCTGCAGGCCGCTTCCCATTCGGGAATGACGTAGTATAGTAAGCCGTCAAACCGTAATAAAGGGGGATATATCCTATGTGTCAAAAGTTGTCATCCCGGGACGCTGCGCGCCGCCAGCCCCGGACTCTAGTCGATGTAATAGAAGTTGTAAATCTGGATTCCCGGCTCACCGTGTGTTCCGCCGGGTGCCCGGGAATGACACGGAAAGGCTTTACACTTATCGAACTCTTGGTCGTTGTCTTAATCATCGGTATTTTGGCGGCGGTGGCACTGCCCGAGTATCAAACGGCGGTATTAAAATCCCGCCTGTCTACGACAATGGCCACCGTCCGCGCTATTGCAGACGCCGCGGAAGTTTATTATTTGGCTAATGGGGAATATGCGCCGGATGATATCAATATGCTGGATATCTCGGCTGTTTCGGGGTGCAGTCATATTGGCAGCGGTCAGCTTGACTGCGGAACTATTTGGTATGACTATAACGCCGGAGGCCAAAACTGGCATGTCGCCAGCAAACAAGACCGTGTCGACGGGCGTATTTTTATGAACGGAAAAATAATCCTGGTATACAGCCGGTATTTGGCGTACAGCCCTACACACGCCGGGGAGATTATGTGCGATGCCAGGGACGGTTCTTCGCTGGCCCATAAAGTGTGCAAAAGTATGGGCGGCGTGTTGGTGTCCGGCACACAATACCGTTTGCCGTAAAAATTCGGAAGCTGATAAACAAACGCGCCGTACTCTATAAGATTCCCGCACCCTGCGGACCGCCCCCTGCGGGTGGCCTGCAAGATGCCGTCAAACATTCGGGAATGACAAAAAGAGTACGGCGCAGATTTTTTGCGTTTTAAAAAATTAAAACTTATATCCAACCGTCAGGGCGTACATGTCGCTTCTGCCGTCGGAGTATTCCACGGGTTGGTTTCTAAACTGGGCGCTGGTGGTGCCGCTTAAATCTTTGCTGAAGATGTGCGCGTAAGCCACGTCCACGCTCCAGGGGCCGTTAGTATACCCTACACCCAGGCTGGCGATGTGTCTGTCGTCCACGGGCACCAGCGTATCCATCGATTTTTCGTTGATGGGCGATTTGTCGTACACGTAGCCTGCGCGCGCGGCCCAGTTGGGATGGAATTTGTATTCCGCACCCAGGTTTAAGCGGTAGGCGTCTTTGTAATCTTTTTGGTTATGGATGGTGGGCGTGTTTTCCATGTCTTTATATTCGATGAGGATTTGGTCGTACGAGCTCCAGAAGGTGCCCACGATGCCCGCTTCCAGCGTCCATTTTTCCGTCGGGCGGAAGGAAATCCCGGCCGAAATGCTGTCTGGCAGGGCGATGGAGCCTTTGGCGTCGGCGTTATAAATGTTAAGAGGATCTCCGTATTCCATTCCCGCGTTAATGCGGCCGTTAAGTTCCTGTTTTACTTTGGTGCGGTACATGGCACCCAGGGCCCACTTTTCCGCCCATTGGGGCCGGTAAATAAACGAGAAGTTTCCCCCCCAACTTACGCCAGAGCCGCTGATTTTATAGGAGGTTCTGTCCGCCATGGCGCCGGGCATGAGGGTGGATTTTTGGGTAAACCCGATTACCATGGCTTCCAGGCCCATGGCGACGGAGAGTTCTTCGCTCGCCTTGATGGCAATCGTCGGCGTGAAGGAGAACGTTTCCAATTTTACGTGGTAGGCCAGCTGGCTGCCGGGCCACGACTGCCAGTTTTTGTATTCGCCGCCCAAACCGTAGCGGGAGAATCCGCCCAGGCCGACGGATACGTCGTCGCTGAGTTTATGGGTGATAAAAAAGTTAGGCAGAAGCCAAACGTCGTCTTTAAGCGTGCGGGACTGGCCGGCCACCGTTGTTTTGGCGTGTGCGGTGACGGCGGTAATGCCCATCTGGGCTTGCGTACCGGTGAGTTCCGTGATGAGCGCGGGGTTGGAAGCGAGCGAAGCGGCCTCGGCTTCGTTCGCCATGGCGGCGCCGCCCATAGCGGTGGAGCGGGCGCTGAATTCGTAGAGGGCAAAGCCGGCCGCATGGGAAATGTCGGCAAGCAGTAACAGTGACAGCAGTACAGCTAATTTTTTCATAAGTAGTCCTTGGGAATAAAAAATCCCGCCGGGCGTTTAATGCGTCCGGCGGGGTATTGCAAGTTATTTTTGAAGTTCGGTGATTTTGTCTTTAGCGTATACGCCAAAGTACGTTTTGGTGTAGGCTTCCAAGAGGTGTTTGTAAGTTTCCAGGGCGGCTTGTTTGTCGCCTGCGAGTTCCTGGCTGGAGGCCAACGTCATATACGCCTGCGCCAGTGCGAAATGTTTGGGATGTTTTTCGATAAACGTCGTCATCACTTCGGCCGAAGTTTTGTAATCCTGCGCGGCCTGCAAAGCGGCGGCGCGGGATAAGGCGGCCACGGTGTGGACGGTTTCGTTTTTGGCGTTGGAAAGTTCTTTGTACACGTCGGCCGCCTGGGCGTAGTTTTCGTGGGCGTAAAGCGTATCGCCTTTTAACAACAGCGCATATTGGGCGGCGTTGGTGCCGGGAAATTCTTTGGCCAAAGCGTCGATTTGTTTAAAACCGGCTTCTTCGCCTTGGGTGAGGAGCGTGGTCTGGGCGACGTAATAGGCGGCCCAGGATTCCTCCGCCACTTTCTTTTGGTGGGCGGCGTAGAAAGAGCCGGTAGCGGCGGCAAGCGCCAAAATAACCAGGGCGGCAATAACGCCCCGTTTATTCTTTTTGCAAAATTGGATGACGCCCGTTAACAACGAGGCGACCAAGTCGGTATTTTCAACTTCTGCGGCGATAGTTTTTTTAGTCATATCTTTATTATAGTAAATCTGTACCCGTTGGTAAAACCCGCTTAACAGACGCGGGCGATGTCTTCCTCGGTCAGCTGGCGGCATTCGATGCCGTTTTTCTCGAGGAAGAAAATCCCTTCCTGGCTGCGGTCGTACGTGTTTTTGTAGAACACTTTTTTGATGCCCGCGCTGACGATTACTTTGGCGCAGTGCACGCAGGGCGACCACGTGACGTATACGTCCGCCCCTTGCGTGGCGATGCCGTTTTTGGCCGCAAACGAAATGGCGTTTTGTTCGGCGTGGAGTTCGTTTTCAATGGACCATTTTCCGTGCAAATCGTAAAATTCGCGGCTGGCGAGGAATTCTTCGTACGTGGGGAACTGGTCTTTATATTTTTTTTCGTACACGTGGCGGAAGTTTTCTTCGCAGTGCAGCTGGCCGGTGGGTGTGCCGTTAAACCCGATGCTGATGACGCGGTTGTCTTTTACGAGCACAGCCCCTACCTGCAAACGCAGGCACGTCGATTGTTCGGCCACCAGTTCGGCCATTTTAATAAACAGTCTGTGTTTGTTTTTCATGCGTATCCTTTACCATTTTTTAAATACAAAAAATACCGCCGCCACCAGTAATATAAAACCCACCAGGTGGTTCCATTTTAAGCTTTCCTTAAAATATACGGCGGAAAAACCGGCAAATACCACAAGCGTAATCACTTCCTGCATTACTTTTAACTGCGTGACGGAAAAATACCCGCTGCCCAACCGGTTGGCGGGAACCTGTAAGCAGTATTCGAAGAAAGCGATGCCCCAGCTGGCTAAAATTACCAGCCACAGGGCGTTATTTTTAAATTTCAGGTGCCCGTACCAGGCCACCGTCATAAATAAGTTTGAAGCGCACAGCAGTGCAATCGGTTTCCACATATACCTATATTATAGTACAAAGCGCCGCCGGGCGTATAAAAAAAGCGCGGCCTTTTGCGGACCGCGCTTTTGGGTAAACTGCGTTTAAATACTTACCGGGTTTTTCCAGAACGTTTGGAACGTGGCCGGCGTGTGCGAGTTGACGTTGTGCAGGTGCATGATTTCGCGGTACGATTTCAGCGACGCGGAAAATACGTCCGGGTGCAGTTCCATAAATTTAAGCAGGTTGATGGCGTCTTCGGCCAGGTTGGCGGCCGCGTTGCCGTAGTTCTGGCGGATGAGCACCGTTTGCTCCGAGGGGCCGAACATGCGTTCTTTAAGCGAAGTCGTGGCTGCGAGCGTGTGCAACGCGTCGGCAGACGCTTCAAACTTGGCCAGCGACTGGGTAAACTGCTCATGCAGGTAAAAGAATCCGGCGGCGTGTTCGGGCGTTTGGTTAAAAACGGCGGTCAGCATATCGGGCGTAAGGCCTTCTGTTGCCGATTTGAGCGTGGCGGCGTTTACGCCGATTTCTACGGGCGTGATGACGGTTTCGCCCGCGTCCGCTTTTTGGGCGCGGATGAAGGCTTTGTTTTTATTATGAATCAGCACCGGGGCGTCGTTTTCCCGGGCAACCCGCGGGGCGTTTTTGAGTCCGAGGGCCTGGTTGTCCGCCAGGGTTTTCCCCCAGTCGTAGAGTACTTCTTCCACTTGCCGCTGTTTGGCCGTTACCGCCATTTTGCGCCTGGCTACCGGGCCGATGCCCTGTCCGCCGATTTCGACGGGTCTTTTGGCCTTATAAGTAAGTTCGACGGGCGCGGCTGCGCTGCGGGCGGCTTCTTTTACGGCCTGCAGGGCTTGCGTATATTGGGAGCGGAATGCGGCCGATTGGGCGGCCGCGCGGGTGGCGGAGAGATTTCCGGGCAGCGCCGTGACGTTTAAGCGCACGGCGGTTTGGGCCGTGCGGATGGCTTGCAAGGCGCCTTCGCCCGCTTTCCATTTTTGGGCAGAAACGGGAACCGCCGCGCAGGCGGCTAACAAAAAGAATAAAATTTTAGATGTTTTCATATATACAGTATAGCTGTTATAGGTGAATTTTCCAAGGGGGTTTTAAAAAATGCAATAAAAACGCGCCGGACGGTGTTATACATAAGGTCCGTCCTGTTTTTTAATGGGTGGGCAGAAAAGCAGGTCTTAGAAATTAATATAATAAATATATATGAAAAAATATCAACTTTTGTTTATTTTAGGGGTGTTGGGTGCAGCCGCTTCTTCCGCGTGGGCGCAGCCGGATGATTTATTTTATTCGTCCGGGCTGGTTCCCCCTGCGTCCGCGGAGCGGAAAGACGGGCCGGTTACGCCCGTAACGCCGGACGCAAACGGGGTTTTGCCCCAGCTGCAGGGAGAACTGTCTTTGGAGGACTGTATCCAAATTGCGCTCTCCAACAGTCCGCGCGCGGTCAGCGCGCAGCTGGCGGTGCAGGACGCGCAGGTGAATTTGAATTTGGCCCGTTCGGAATTTTTGCCGACGGCCACGGTGGGCGCGTCGCAGGGGTATACCAATCAAAAAACGGACGGTTTCCCCCGGACGGACCACGGTCAGCCCGACGTATACGCGCAGGCGCAGCTGTCGCTCAGCGGGATTACGGATATCGCGCGCGGCGTAAAAATTAGTAAACTCTCGCTGGAGCAGGCGCAGACGGATTTTGAAGGCGTGAAGAACGAAATCACGGGCACCATTAAAAAGTATTATTATGCGCTTCTTTCCGCCAAGCGCGCGGTGGCCATCCGCACGCAGTCGCGCGATTTGTATAAGGACCAGTACGAACGTTCCGCCGAGTTTTTCCGCCTGGGCCTGCGCCCGAAAGTGGACGTAACGACGGCCGAAGTAAATTTAAATAACGAAGAACTCAGCCTCATCCGCGCCAGGAACCTCGTCAAAACGGCTTCGGCCCAGCTGGCCAACGCGATGGGCGTCACCACTTCCGGCATTTTGAACATTCAAGACGTGGATACATTTGAAAAAATCGATATCCCGTTTGATAAAGCCGTAGAAACGGCTTACGCCAACCGGCCGGACGTACTCTCGGCGCGCACGGGCGTAAAAATCAGCCAAATCCAGCTTAACCGCGCCAAAGCGGGGTTCTTCCCCACGTTTTCGTTTTCGGCGGGGTTTGCCAAATCGGGCGACGACTTCCGCCTGGATAACGAAGAAACCAAGCTGATGGCGTCGGTGGAATTCCCCATTTTTAACGCTTTTAAAACGTATAACGGGTACAAACAGGCGCAGATTAACCATTCCAAAACGCTCAATTCCAACCGCAGCCTGCTTAACGATGTGTTTTTGGACGTGCAAAACGCCTATATCAAAATGCAGGAAGCCGCCGAAAGTATCCCGGTGGCCGAAGTAAACGTGGAAAAAGCAAAAGAGAATTTGGACCTGTCCCGCGGCCGCTATAACGAAGGCATCGGGGATATTATCGAGCTGAAAGACGCGGAAGTAGCGTATACGGACGCGGAACTCAGCCTGCTTACCGCCCGCTACGACTACGCTTCCGCGGTGGCGGATTTAAAACAAGCCATGGGGACCTATTAATATGAAAAAAGAAAATCTGTTCAAACGTATCTGGAAAAAATTTACCTCGCTTTCCTGGTGGAAGAAACTCCTCCTGCTGGCGGTAATTTTAATTGCGGCGTACTTTGTAAAAGCGCACTTTTTCGCCGCGCCGAAAGCGCCGCAGTTCCGCACCGCCAAAATTAAAAAAGGCGACATTGTGGAACTGGTGGAGGCCTCCGGGCCGATTAACCCCGTCAACACGACGACGGTGGGCGCGCTGGTATCCGGCGAAATTTTAAAGATTTTGGTGGATTATAACACGCCCGTTAAAAAAGGCGATTTGATGGCGGTGATTGACCCGACTCAGGTGCAGGCCGATTATAACCAGGCCGTAGCCAGCCTGTCTTCGGCCAAAGAAAGCCTGGCGGCCGCCAAAATTTCATACGATTTGGCTAAACTCAACCGCTCCCGCTACCAGGAATTGTATGCCAAAGAATATGTTTCGAAATCCAGTTTGGAAGAATACGAACTGGCGTATGTAAACGCCAAAAGCGCGCTTAATTCGGCGGAATCTTCCGTCATTCAGGCGCAGGCCCGGCTCGACAGCGCCAAAAAAGACCTGGATAACACCCAAATCATTTCCCCCATCGACGGGATGGTTTTATCCAAATCCGTCAGCGAAGGGCAGTCTTTAACGTCCGGCTTCTCCACGCCGGAGCTGTTTGTGCTGGCGCAGGATTTAACCAAAATGCAGATTGAGGCCAAAGTGTCCGAGGCTGACGTTGTTAAAATTAAAGAAGGCCAGACGGCCGATTTTACGCTTGACGGCTACCCGGATGAAAAATTCCAGGGCACCGTCCGCCAGGTGCGTACGAATTACGTATCCACTTCTTCCAATTCGTCTTCCTCTTCCAACACCACCTACACCGTGGTGATTGACGTGGATAACGAAAACGGCAAATTTATGCCCGGTATGACGGCCACCATCACCATCCGCACGCAGGATAAAAAAGACGTGCTTTTGGTGCCCAACGAGGCGCTGCGTTTCTCCCCCTCTTCCAATATGGAAAAATACACCACTACGGGGCTGTGGCTGTTGGAACCGGGTAAGGAACCGCACCGCGTGGACGTAAAAATCGGGATTATCGGCTCGGACAAAACGGAAATCACGGAAGGAGACGTGAAAGACGGGGACCGCGTTATCGTGCGCGAAAACAACACGGCCGCGCAGGTTTCTTCCGGCATGCCTCGCCCCGGCGGGAGAAGAAGATAATGCCTCTTATTGATACGCGCAACCTGTTTAAAATTTATCAGTTGGGCGACGTGGAAGTCCGCGCGCTTAACGACGTAAGCGTCAGCGTGGAACAGGGCGAATTTGTGGCCGTGATGGGGCCGAGCGGCTCGGGCAAATCTACCTTCATGAACATTTTGGGGTGTTTGGATAAACCCACGCGCGGCAAGTATATTTTGGACGGTATCGACGTAACCGCTACGGAACTTTCCGAACTGGCGGGCGTACGCAACCGCAAAATCGGCTTTGTGTTTCAGGGGTTTAACCTGATTAAGCGCACCACGGCGGTGGAAAATGTGGAGCTCCCCATGATTTACAACCACACGCCCTCCCACCTGCGGCGCGAAAAAGCGATGGCCGCTTTAAAGGCCGTGGGGCTTGAAAAACGCGCCGACCACCTGCCCAACCAGCTTTCGGGCGGGCAGCAGCAGCGCGTGGCGATTGCGCGCAGCTTGGTGTGCGACGCGCCCATCATCTTTGCCGACGAGCCGACCGGGAACCTGGATACCAAAATGAGCATCGAGGTAATGGATTTGTTTACGCGGCTTAATAAAGAAATGGGCAAGACCATTATTTTAATCACGCACGAGCCGGACATCGCCGAATATGCAAGCCGCCTTATCAAATTTAAAGACGGCCAAAAAATCAGCGACGAGAGGAAATAACCATGTTTGACGCATTTTATTCAATGTTCCGTTTATCGTTAAAAGCCATCGCCGCCAATAAAATGCGCGCCGCGCTGACGAGTTTGGGTATCGTCATCGGCGTGGCGGCGGTAATTACCATGCTGGCCGTGGGGACGGGCACGCAAAAGAGCATGGCCGAGCGGTTTTCCCGCTTTGGCACGAACATTTTGTATTTGCGCCAGCCGTGGAATTTGGACGAGAGCATTTCCTCCCCCAAAGACGTAACGATGGACGACGTGCGCGCCATCAGAAAACTGCCCGGCGTTACTTCCGCCGCGCCGTACATCAGCTCCGGCTTTGATGTAAAATACGGCTTTACTTCCACCTCGCTTTCCGTGCTCGCCACGGATACGGATATTTTTAAAACGTACGACTGGGAGCTTGAATCCGGCCGCCATTTTACCGAAAAAGAAGTGGACGAATACGGCCAGGTAATGGTCATCGGCGCGACGGCTGCCCAAACCATTTTTAACGATATGGACCCCTTGGACCGCACCGTAGTGCTTGACGACATCCCGTTTAAAGTGGTGGGCGTCATGAAAAAATCCGGCCAGGGCGGCATGGGGTTTGATATGGACGAAGGAGCCCTCATCCCCTATACCACCGGCAAGGTGAAAATGAACGCCGGCTGGAACAGCTCGGACCGCCGCGCGCTGGACCGGGTGATTATCCGCGTGACGGATTTTAACACCATCGAAGACACCAAAAAAGACATCCAGAACACCGTACGCAACACGCACCGTATCCACCCGCTGGCCAAAGACGATTTCCAGCTGGACGATTTCGCCTCGTTTGTGGAAGAAGCCAAAAGCGCCAGTAAAACGATGAGCCTTTTGCTGGGCGTCATCGGCGCGGTATCTTTGATTGTAGGCGGTATTGGGGTAATGAACATTATGCTCGTATCGGTTACCGAGCGCACGCGCGAAATCGGTATCCGTATGGCCATCGGCGCGACGAGCGCGGATATCCGCCTGCAGTTTTTGGCCGAGGCCGTAACGCTTTCCTGCATCGGGGGCTTAATCGGCGTGATTGTGGGTGTGGGGATTACGCTTATCGTGACGGCCAACTCTACTTCCATTCCGGCGGAGCTTAGCGTATGGTCTATTTTGCTGTCCGTCGGGTTTTCGGCGGCGACGGGCGTTTTCTTCGGCTATTATCCGGCGTATAAAGCCTCCAAATTAACGCCGATTGACGCACTGAGATACGAATAAAGTGGATATTTTACGGATAAAACGGCTCTCTTAACAGGAGGGCCGTTTTTTGCGGGAAAAAGTTACTGCGCCGCGGTGTTTTTTTGCTATACTAGCCTAACAGCCCGGTTTTGAGGTGTGCGCAAGTTGTTAATCGGTATGGGTTGGGGAGGCTTTTTATGAAAGGTTTTACGCTGATTGAATTATTAGTTGTGGTACTGATTATCGGTATTTTATCCGCCGTTGCTCTTCCGCAGTATGAAAAATCGGTCATGAAGTCCCGCATGGCCGCCGCTATTCCGATAGCCAAAAGCATTAAAGACAATTTGACGATGTTCCAGCTGTCGGAAGGACGTTATCCGACAGATGCCGAATTTCCCGATATGGTGGATTTCGGAGAAAAAAATTGTTCAGGCCGGGTTTGCAGAATTGGGAATTATTTGGTTGCGTATACGAACACCCCTTTGGTGGCGGTATTGTATTCCCCCGGTTCTGCTATGACCGCCTCCTCCCAAACGGAACGTTTCGGCGCAGGTATTGTTACAAACTCTTCCACCAATAATATTCCCGTGTTGGCGTGTGTGGCGGGAGGTACAAAATCCGTCCAAATGTGTAAAAGTTATCCATCCGCCAATCATAGTTGGAGCGGTTCTGCGGTAGGGACCGTATCTTTTTATAAAATGTAATACCTGTTAAAACAGGCCTCCCGCAACGGGAGGCCTGTTTTGCACACAGACTGAAACTCTTATATTTTTTCCACCCAACTGATAACCTTGACCAGGGCCGGCACGCCTTCCCCAGGCAAGGGGGTTAAGAGCGTTTTCTTCTTTGCTTGGGGAAAAATACCGATTTTTTAATAAACGAGTAAATTTTCTTCATGACCGAAGTCGTCACTTCTCCCAAATTTTCCACCCGTTTGAAAAGCATGGCCGATAAAATCGCCAGGCCCGAGGGAATCC
>CAJTJT010000004.1:0-111037 GCA_910576915.1 uncultured Elusimicrobiales bacterium | reverse complement strand
GACCGAAGTCGTCACTTCTCCCAAATTTTCCACCCGTTTGAAAAGCATGGCCGATAAAATCGCCAGGCCCGAGGGAATCCCGATCATCGCGGCGGCGGTGGCCGTTTCGGCGGACATGATTCCCGCGTCAATCAGCGTTTGCGCCAAATTTGTGAGCAGGAGCGGACCGAACGCGCACGAAATCGCACTGGCTACAATCAGCGATACGATGCGGTCCTGCGTGGCCGGGTTTTTGGCCGTCCGCGCAAACCCGAGCGTAAACCCGGTGGAAATACCCGTTTCAGCCAGGAATAAGGCCGCAGTAAGGGCGTAGACGTTATCCAGTGCGCCCAGGGACGCAATCCCCCCGCCGGCCGCCAGCAGGGTGGCCAGGCTCATATTATGTTTGGGGAACCATTGTAAGAATTTCCCCGCCAGGTAGCGGCCCAGCAAAAACGGCGCGGCAAACTGCGCGAGCCCAAACAGGTATTGGGAAGACTGGTCCGACGTCATAGACGGCAGCAGGAACAAAAATCCGCTGTTAATGGCCATTTCCACCGCGTTCATAATAAACAGCCCCCCTAAAAACGCGCCTACGCCTTTTTCCTCTTTAAATAAGCGGACGTATTCGTTCTTTTTAATGGCATCAAGTACCCCTTTGGTTTGCGGCAAATCCGTCTTGGGGGCGGACAGCGGTTTTGTATTGGGGATTTTAGCCAGGTTTACGCCCAGGGCGGCCGCGCCGACGAGCGGCAAAGGCAGCGCAAACGCCAGGCTCCAATCCATCCCCAGTACTTTGGTGGCGATGAACGGGAACGCAAACGAAGAGGCCATCCCAATCGCGCGGCTGAATTCCGTATATGTATTGCGTTTTTGGCGGACGAGGTCGCTGGCGTTTTTGCTCAGTTCCGTCATGATGGGTCCGACAGAGTTGTGCACCAGCACGCCGCCCATGCTGGCGGCCGTAATGCAGGCCAGCGCTTTATAAAAGTGCATCATGGCATTGGGCTCGGGCACGAACGCGCCATTCAGGCCGCACAGCGTAACGCCGGCGAATAAGCCTCCCCCCAAAAGCGCCAGGCCCAGGTTCATGGAGTTTCTGCGCCCCAGCACTTTTTTTGTCCAGTTGGAGAAAAACGCCCCCAGCGAATACGGTAAATACGTGGCTAC
Source organism: uncultured Elusimicrobiales bacterium (assembly GCA_910576915.1). GTDB lineage: Bacteria > Elusimicrobiota > Elusimicrobia > Elusimicrobiales > Elusimicrobiaceae > Avelusimicrobium. Next base: position 109,888 of record CAJTJT010000004.1, on the reverse strand, counting down.
GGCCACTAAAATGTTTTCTTCGAGCGAGAGCCCAAAGCTGCTTCCGAAGTTGGCGATGACGGGCGTTGCCACTTCGAGCCCCATCACGTAAGACGCCATGTAAATGCCTAAACGCTGGAACGCTTCGCGCGTGCCTTCCTCACCCGGGGCGGCCGGAGCGGCCGGGGCTTGTTTGCGGGTAAAAAGGGTTTTTATTTTCGCCAGCGTTTGTTTGGCGGCGCGCCACATGGCCGGGAGCGGAATCCCCCCGTATATTTCCCCCGCATGGCTGTCGGTTTTCGGCGTGTTTTTGGCGAAAAATTGCAGGCTGCCCCCAGCGGCGGGCGCGGAGCCAGCCGGCCGGGCTTCCCCGGCTTCCGGGGCGAGTGCGGCGGCCGTTTCAGCGGGGATTTCCAAAGAGGACAAAGCCAAATTTTCCGGCGTTTTCAGGGCCGCTTGGGGCACTTTCAGCGTAACGGGCCGTGCGGCGGTTACCGCGGCAGCCGCCCGGTGGCGGGCCATGCTTACCCAAATGGCGGTGGCGGTTTTAGACGGGTCCCCCGCCAGGCGGCAGGCAAGCCCGAATTCCGTCAAATCGGTGCTGGGCGCGGCCGGGGCATCCGTATTTACCGCGGGGATATCCGCTTGCCACCCGTGCTGGCGGGCATAAGCGGCCAGACCGTTTTGCAGTTCGGGATAGACGCCGTTTTGTTTGGCGAAAAATTCAGCCAGCTTGTCGTATTGGCCGTGCACCGCAAGCGCGCGCGTCCAAACAGCGGCGGCTTCGGCGGCCAGCGGAGTGTTTTGGGCGGACTTGTAAAAGGATTCCAAAACCGTCAAATCCGCGGGCGTACCGAAAATACCCAGCGCGGCGGCGTCCGCCAGCGCGTCATAAGAAGCGTCTTTGGAAAGGGTGGGAAGGTACCCGTTTAAATCTTCGCGCCAAAATTCGGCCGCCTGCGCCACTTCTTCGGCCGAGGCCTCCGGCACCGCTACGGCAAAGTGGCGGCGTAAGAGTTCCGTCCGTTCCGCCGGAACAGGGTGCGCCAGGATGGCTTTGGGCAGAAAGGAAGTGCGCCCTTGCAGCGCGCGCAGGCGCAGTTCTTCAAACTTGGGCGTTTGGCCCAGTAAAGCGGTGCGGGCCGCCCGTTCCACTTGGGCGGACATCGCGGCCGTGCGGGCCGTATTGGCCGCGCGGACGGCTTCGGGCAGCGTCTGCAGTCTTTGCAAAGACGCTTTGGCCGCTTTGGACCCTTGGATAAATTTGCGGGGCATTTTGGCGTACACCGCGGAGAAGTTGCCCCACAGCAAACTGAAGATGACGAGTACGGCCGTTATTTTTTTCATGTTTATTCCTTTTCGTTGAACTTTCTTTACCCACAAAAAAACCCGCTCCTTTCATGGAAGCGGGTTTTGTATGATAAAAATAAAAAATCAGATTATTTTACACAAACTCCCCCGCTTTTTTTATACATAATGACGGAATTTTCCATGCGTTTAATAGATAGCATGGAAATGTTAGAGGTCATAAAAAAGCGGTGGAACGTATTTTTCATTCTTTTACTCTTTTTGTACGGTTTTTTCCGTACGCAAAAAACAACTCCATAAAGTATAGCAGATTTTGCGGAAATTGTGCAACTAATCTAATTATTTTTTTGGCTGTATAGGGGATTTTTACCGGATTAAAGTAATAAAGTAAAATAAATGCAATAAAAAAATACATTTTTGGGTTATAAGAATATGGATCCTAAATTACAGACGTTTACAGATGATGAATTGGTGTCCGCCTTTCGCCGGGGGGACGAACAAGCCTTCGAAATGCTGGTACTGCGTTATAAAAATCCGCTGTATCAATATATTATGTCGATGACGCAGGACGAAGGTGCGGCGGCGGACCTGTTTCAGGAAACGTTTATTTCGTTTTTTAAAAACGCGGACAAGTATGAAGCGCGCGGAAAATTTAAATCGTGGCTGTTTCTGGCGGCGCGGAACCGGACGCTGAACTTCTTTCGGGACCGGGATAAATTATCCTCGCTGGACGGGACGGACGAAGAGGACGGACTCTCTTTGCACGAAACGCTGCCGGACGGCACGCTCCCCCCGCTGGAAGCATTAAGCGGGCGCGAAACGGAAGAAGAAATACGCCGGGCGGCTTTGAACCTGCCGCAGCGTCAGCGGGAGATGATTTATTTGCGTCAGTACTTTTCTTTTAAAGAAATCGCGCAGATGTTGGGCCGGCCGTTGGGCACCGTGTTGGCGGACTGCCACCGGGCCGTTAAAAAAATGCAGAGTCTGCTGGCGCGGGAAAACGCGCAAGAGGTATCGTTATGAACGTATGTGAACAAATTTTATTATATGCGCAGGGCGAACTGGAAGGTGCGGACAAGGCGGCGTTTGAAACCCATTTGGCCGTTTGTCAAACCTGCCAAAAGGAACTGGCGTTTTTAAAACGCGTGGACGCAGCCCTGGTTCCCCCCGCCGCCCCGCAAAGCGCGGTGGAGCATATATTTGCCAAGACCACGCGCAAAAAATCGTTTTTCGCCGGGTTCAACTGGAAGCCGGCCTTGGCGGGCGCCGCCATGTTGGGGTTAGGAATTTTTATATTCCTGGCGGGCCTGCAACCGGACAAAACCGCTTTTGACGCAAGGGAAGTGATTGCGTACATGAGTGAAAATTTGGACGCTGAATATCTGTCTTTCGCGGACGATTTGGCCGCGTTGGAATCGGAATTCTGATTTCGGAGGGTAAAACATGAAGAAAGTATTATTAGCCGTACTGGCGGGAGCGATGTGCTTGCCCGCGTTTGCCAAAGACGTAAAATGCGACGGGGATAAATGCCCCATGAAGCGTGCCCGTATGGAAATGACGGACAACCACCGCAAAGGTAAAGATGCCCGCGCGGACGCTTTCAAAAAGGCCCGCAAAGAACATAAGGCCAAAATGAAAGCCACCGAAGCGAAAATGGAAAAGCTGGTGTCTGAATACAACGCGCTGAAAGCCGGCAAGAAAAAAGACGCCAAAAAAGCCGAAATTTCGGCGTTGGTTGCTTCCATCCGCGACGAACAGCTTAAATTTAAAGAAGAACAGCTGAAAAAATTTAACGAACGTTTGGAGCAGATGAAAAAAGGCCTCGACGAACAAAAAACGGATGAAGCCAAAAAAGCCTGGGTGGATGCGAAAACGGACGCGGTAATCGCCGACGACGGCGACCTGGATGTCTTGTTTGACAAGCCCGAAATGCCGGGTCCCGGCCCGCGCGACATGGGCCCGCGTATGGAACGCATGCACGGCGGCCACGGCCCCGAGCCTGCTCCGGCGGACGCTCCCGAAGCCAAATAACGGTTGTTTTAAACTTGAAAACCGCCCCTTTTCCGGGGCGGTTTTTTTGAGCGGAAATTAACTATTGCCGTTGTTGTTTTGCAGTCCTTAACCCGTTTATAAAGTCTACTTTCTTTTACCCGTCCTTCGTCCTGTTTATAAGAAGCGTCTGTCTTTGCCGTTTTGCAGGCCTTTATCCTGTTTATCAAACGCCTCAAGGCGGAGAACCCGTCATTCTGAACTTGTTTCAGAATCCAATAAGATGAGGATTTCCTTTATAAACGACCTGGATCCCGGATTTGGCGGCGCGCAGCGTTCCGGGATGACGACAAGGATTCTCCTGGACTGTTTTCTTTAGCCTTCTTTATTCGTAATTTTGCAACAGGTCTTAAACAGTGTGGCCTAAACTAATCAGACGAGCGCGGTGGGTAAGGGAGGGGCGGCTTGCCCCTTGACTCGTTTTTTTTTTTTGATAAATTGGGGATTATTACGTCCATATACCCCCGTATCATCTCACTTTGAATCTTTCTTCTGGGGGCCTCTCTGGACGCATAAGGAGCCCATTATGAAGAAATTTATCCCGCTGTTACTATTGTTATCAGCCTGCAGTCTTTCTTATGCTGAAAGCATGAAATTTATCACGGTGTTATCCAGTCCCGTCGGAGCGTTTAATAAACTGGAAGCAGTAGACTCAACCCAGCCAGCCAAAGGAAATACGGTAAACTTTTGTACGAATATCGGCACGCAAGGCGTGGTGGAACTCAAAGGCACAAAACCCACGGAATTAAGTACGGTAGTATTATCCAATAATACAACACTTGGCAAAACGGACGAAGGGAAGTTTTCGTTAAGTAAAATTGAATTGCATTCCGGCGGGAGTATCAAGGGCGGACGGCTGTTTGGCAATACCGTCACCGTAAATAACGCGGCCTCCGGCAAAGCCAATAATTTGTACGGCAACGAGCTCACGGTAGCGGGTGCAAAAACGAAGACGCTGGATGTAAATAACGGCGCGTCGAAAATTACTGCGCAGCATGACGGAGCGGACATGGTATGGAGCAACGAATACAGCTGCGGGGAATATTTGGACGGCACTTCCGGCGCAGGCACGGTCAGCGAAGGGTATGTGGACCCGAAAAGTTACCTGTCGGATTATTCTTATATCGGCAATAAACCCCGTTGGTATGCCTGGGATGGGGATAACGAAACCCGGGAATTTGATTTAAACTGCGGCTGTGTGTATTGTTTTGATGAGGGCAGCCAAGGCGAATGGCCCCTGGATAGTTATAAATCTTATTTTGCAAATGCCACGCCCGCGCTGTGTTCCGCCCAGGGAATAAAAAATGTGGACGGATTGGCCGCCTATGTAAATTCTTCCAGGGACCCGTCCTATTACGCGCAGTTTGGGTTTAACCTGTCTTCAAATTTTTATAATTGGGATTATATTATGGGCGGCCATTATGGAAGCAACAGCAGCCGGGCCATTGTAAATGAGGACAGTTGTTATGCCAACATAGGGGATATTGGGCCTAATCCGTTGTCCGTCCGCCAAAAATCGTATGCGGTGGGCTGTTTGATTCCGGCACCTTCTGCTTATGAAGGCAAGTATTACATCATTTACTGTGCGTTTTGGAAATGCCGGGACTATTCTGCTTCCGGCGAAGCGGGCGCCTGTAAACCGGGTACCGAAGGCGTATATAAAGACCAGTTTTTACTTAAAAGCCGCTAAAACAGTTAGTTGGAATATAAAAAAGCACCCCGGGCGTAAACCCGGGGTACTTTTTATATGTATTTGAATTTTTTATTTGCCCAACAATTCGGCCCAAGCGGCTTTTTCGTCGGCGATTTGTTTTTTCGTGGCGTCGGCTTTTTGCTGGAGTTGTTCTTTGGCAACGTCCACGGCGGATTTTTGGCCGGAGGCCACTTCGGCGGCCGTTTTGGCGTTTTGGTAAGACTGTTTGGCGTCAATCAATTTTTGGCGCGTTTCGGCGGATTTTTGCAAGGCTTCTTCCAGCGTCATCGTTTTGTTGGCGGTGGTGGCGGTGGTGGAACCCGTGGAAGCGCAGCCGGCGGCCAGGATAGCGGCCAGTACGCCAAGCGGTAACAGTTTTTTCATGGGATAACTCCTGTGTAAAAATAATTTCTCTTATATTTTATAAAATTTTTTTGCCGCGTACTTCTTTAAATCAAAACTTTGTACAATTAAAAAAAGCCGTATAAGGAGAATTTTTTATGTATATTATTGCCGTTTTGGCGGGTATTTCGGTGGGGTGTCTGTTTACGTGGCTGTGGCTATCGGCGCGTTTAAAAAGCGTGCAGAGCGAGGCCGCCCGGCTGGGCGCGCTGGAGCCGGAAACGGCGCGTTTGCGCGCGGAAAACGGCGTTCTGGCGGTAGATAAAGCCCGGCTGGAGGAAGAAACCCGCTCCCTCTTGCGCGAAAAAGAACTGATTGAAAAGAATTTTAAGGATTTATCCTCTACCTATCAGGCACAGTTCAGCGAATTGGCGGGCAAAATTTTGGAAGACAAAACCAAAGGGCTCGAGGCCAAAAATTCCGAGGCGCTGCGTCCGCTTACCCTGCACCTGGAAAACTTTGTTAAAAAAGTGGCGGAAATGGAACGCCAAAACACCGCCGTGCAGGCGCGCCTGGAAAAAGGCCTGACGGATGTTATCAAATCCACCGAAAAAATCGACCAAAGTGCCGTACACTTAACCAACGCCATCAAAGGCGAAGCCATCGTGCGCGGCAGCTGGGGCGAGGAAACCTTAAAACGCATTTTGGACGCGGCCGGCATGAAAGAAGGCCTGGACTACTTTCAGCAAGTGTCCGACGAAGGCAAGCGCGTGGACGTGCAAATCGCGCTCCCGGCGGACCGGTGGATTGTGGTGGATTCCAAAACCATTTTCAACCATTACGTGCAGTATTTTAACGCGCAGGACCCCAAAGAAAAAGCCGCCGCGCTTGCCGAGCACGTAAAAGACGTTAAAAAGACGATTAAAGATTTGAGTTCCAAAAAGTACTATAAGAAATTTCTGGCGGACGGCGACAAAGTCCAACCCGACTATACGCTCATGTTCGTCTATCCCGAAAGCGCCCTCTTGGCGGCCACGGAAGCGGACCCGGATATTTTAAACGAAGCGTGGAAAAACAACATCGCGCTCGTGTCCGCCACGTCTTTGATGAGCACGCTTAAAATGGTTTCAAAACTGTGGGACATCGACAAACAGCACGAATACATGGAAGATTTAAAAGACGATATTTTAAAACTCATGGAAAAGTTCAACGATTTTCTGGTGAATTTCGCCAAAGCGGAAAATGCCGTGGCCAACGCGGCGGACGCGGTAAAAGTGGCGCGCGGGCATATCGACGGCAACAAAGGCGCGTTTCTGCCCGTGGCCCAGCGCATTGTGGATATTTACGAAGTTCCCCTCACTAAAGACAACGCCCGCCTGCTAAAGCGCGTGGGATACGCTTATAACGGGTTGAAAACCAAGGCTTCCAAACCCGCCAAAGAAGAAAAATCTTCGCTCCCCGCGGCGGACGGGCCGGATTTGTTTGCGTAAGCGGGGCTTGATTTTTTGCCCGGCGAACATAAACTATTAACAGCGCGTTTGGGCGGCGGTTGTCTGCCGAAATTGCGCTTGCGCATGGTTTTTTATTTTTGATACATTGTTTGTATCAGTTTATAAAGGAGAGCTTATGAAAAACAACAAGGGTTTTACCTTAATTGAGTTATTGGTTGTGGTGCTGATTATCGGCATTTTGTCGGCTGTGGCGCTGCCGCAGTATACCCGCGCCGTGGAAAAAGCGCGCGTGGCGGAAGTGGAAACCATCATGGCGGATTTGCGCCGCGGTTACAAAGTGTACCGGGCGGCCAACCCCAGAAGAAAGGCTTCCGGCGGTTTGGGGATGGCAATTGATATGTCCATGCCGTCTTTGGAAGACATTATGAAAGCGGGCGGTTTTTCGTACCCTCTTTCCGGCGGGAAAATCGTTACGAAAAATTTTACTTTTAACCAGCCCAGCGCACTTATGATGGTAGGGGGCTGCGCCGGGGAATTTTCCGCCTCCCGCACCGACGGCAGCTATTCCGTATATTTTTCCGCGTCCGACCCGGTAACCAAATGCTGCCAGGGCTCTACGGATAAAGGCAAGGACCTCTGCAAAGGGCTGGGCAACGGCTGGACTACTGCCAGCGGCAGAGACTTGGAAATTATTGACGGACCTGTTTTTGTTCGTCCTTAACCTTATTTTGGAAAGTAAAAAACCCGGAGAGATTTTTCTCCGGGTTTTTTGTGGGTAAATAACGTTAGCCGCGGGTGAAAAAGCGGTCGTGGCCGTCGTCGTCATCGTTATAATTGTGGCCGTCCGGGTTGGTCCAGGCCCAAAAATGTGCGGCGGTTAAATACACGCCCAACGCACCCAAAAACGCGCTCAGCCCGTAAAACGCATGGCGGAAATGCCATTCATACCCTTCCGTACCGAGCCATTTGTGCATATAATCCCAGTCCGGCAGGGTTTCGGGCCCGGCGTTTAAAAGGCTGATGACGGGGTCCAAGCTGCAGCCGGAGTAATGTCCTACGCTGTAGCAGGCGATGGCCAAGAGAAGCAGACAAATATCGGCCTGGATTTCTTTCCCCCTCCTCAAAAACGTAAGGTACGCCAAAATCGGCACGCCCAGTTCCATCACCGTCCCGCCCCAAATCGTCCACGCAAAATTGCCGCCCGAAATAAAGCGGAAGATAGGGTGCCCCGCTTCGTGAATACCAATGGTCATCAGCCAAAGCACGCCTGCAAACGGGCATTGGCGCGGGCCGACGTACCACTGATATAAAAAATACGTGGCGGCCGCAATAAACAAGAGGCCTTTCCAGCCGTATTTGTGGAAGAGCGGGCCTCGGCGGTACGGGTCCAAAAAATCCCAAAAATTATGCCATAAATTACGCATGTTAAACTCCTTTTTCGATTAAAAACAAGTATTCCCGGTTGGTCCCGCGGCGGGTCCATTCGTCGGTGCTGGTTAAACGGGCCATTACATTTTTTTGATAGTCGATTTCGTCCGCCGCCCTTAGTTTGCCGTGCGCGCGCAGCGCGTCCAGCAGCTCTTCCCGCGGGATTCTGCCGCCGGAACTGTAGGAAAATAAAATATAGCGGGCGTCGGTTTGCGCTAGCAGGCGGTCGACGGCGTTTAACGCTTCAAAACGGCCGTTTGGGCCGCGGCGGAACGATTCAAACGGGTTGTCTTTATCGTGGGAATCTTCGCGCCGGGCGGCCGCGCCGAACAGAGGCGGACGGTCGTTTTGGATGACGGTGGTCCAAAAGTGGTAATAGGCGTTGTAGCGCACGCGGCTGGAGGGCATTTTGTCATTATTGGAGCCGTAGGGCGGGTCGAAATAAGCAAGGTCCCAGCGGCGGCTTTTTATTACGTCGAAAATATCTTGCCGTACGACTTCATGGGCCGGGCTATAGGGAGGCCGCGCGGGCATTTTTAACATTAAATCCCCCCCGGAACGTGCCGACCAGCGCGCTAAGTAGGACGTAAAGTGCCCGAGCGTACTGTCCACCTTATCCAGTGCGAGGATAAGGCTTGTAAGAAGCACGCATTTATCCGGCCACGCCAGGTTTAAGCGGTCGATTTCTTCGCGCACGGCGTCCAGTTTCTGCATATTTTTTAAGCGGAACGGCTTTTTATGGTCGGTTTCCGTTCCCCCGTAATGTGCGGAAAACCAGCCGTCTTTAGCGGGGAGCGCGTTTAAATGCGCAAGGATTTTTTCGTAAAATTCGTCCGGCTGGGACGCTTTTAAATAGCATTGGGCGAAGACTTCGCTCCAGGGCGAAACGTCGTTGGCGGTTACTTGGTATCCCGCCTGGGCCAACGCCTGCGAAACGCGCGTGGTGCCGGAAAAGCCGTCCAGTACCGTTTTTACGCCGTCCAGCGCGCGGATGCGCGCCAAAATCATCGGCAGCAGTTTTAGTTTGGAACCCGCGTATTTGATTCCTTCTGTGGGTGGTGTTTGGACGGTCATACAAGTATTGTACTTGAAAAGTGTGGAAAAATAAAATTTTTATTGGTTTTTTCTTCTTGCCTTTACTTTTCCCTTTTTGTTACTATTCTTGTAAGGTAAGAAGTTTTTAAAAAGTCTCAGACAGAATTCTATTTACCCGCTGGAGAAAACCTTATGAAACGAGCATTGTGCTGGATTATGTCTGTAATTTTGCTGTTAAATTCATGTCCCCCCGCTTTTGCGGCCGGTTGTAATTTTGAAAGCATGCTTAAGGATGCTTATGACCCCGGCTGGATGAATATGGAATGTGTCCGTGATTTTGCCTGCTATTGCAGAGAGAAAAAGTGTGCTTATACAAAGCCAACTCAGCAGGGAGTCGAGCAGTTTGTGAGTCGATTTGAGTCTATCCAGCGTGAGTTTCCCGTCAATCACGAAAAGTTGGTTCTTTTTCATAAGGCGGTAGCGAGTCTTAATAAAACATTCCCGGGAAAATTGCGTTTTACTTTTCCGGAAGACTTTACTTCTGCAAATAAAGAGACCTGGACAAACCTGTTCGACGTCTGTTCTGGCGATGAAAAGAAGACATTGCGTGGAAAAGTGAAAGAAGGGGTACGCAAACAAGTTTCCTCCCAACAAGAAGAACCGAATCGTTTTGATTTTTGTTTTGGTGCGGGAGAAAATAGCAATGCCGAATTAACCGCTAAAATTACGCACTTGGCGGAAATGGAAAAAGACGTGTTATACAATGCCCTGGCTGTTATGGTCAATGGCGGGAGTGCAGATCCCAAGGAGCCGGACTATGTACACCCCTTAATTTTAAATGCGGCGTTTTTCTTATATGCAAAAAAAATAACAGCTGCTGAGCAGGGCAATATCGAAAAATATTTACCTCACCAAGCTATTTATTCTAATATAGACCCAAAATATGCTTCCCGTGTGCAGTTAGCCGCGGCAAGTGCTCTTTTTGCTTTTGCAAAGAAAAACCCTCAGGCTATTAAACCAAAATTTTCTTTAGCTTCTTCTTATGCAACTGTGCAAAATACGCTTTCAGCTTCCGGAGTGATGGTGGGGGCTCTATCCGTATCAGTTTCTCTTTCGTTTTGGGAAGCCGTTGCGGCAGCGGGAGGAGAGCTTTCTGCTTCTGCTGCAGAGTTCACTGCTGCAATAAAAGCGGCGGCAAGTGCAGCTAAACCGGGAGTTGCTGTCGTTTCCTCTTCCCCGCTGGGAGCTACGGTTGCGGTTGTAGGAGGGGTTGCCATCTTTGTTTATGCGTTGAATGACGCGTATACCCCCGGTTATAAAGCTATTTTTAATCGTGCTAAAGAAAGATTTTGGAACGAGGTATTTTCTCCGGAAGTGGGCATGTTGCGGGAAATATATCCGCTGGATGATGTAGAACCGGAAGAAGCAATTATGCGTTTTGTAACGGTTTGGACTCCGGATATGGCCAAACTGGGCGATTTAACCGATATGGCCATTGTAACTCAAACCAAAAAAAAGAAAAAACCGACTTGTAAATATATTGCTTCTCCGGCTGGGTCCCCATGGCGATTGGATAAATTGCACGAATATGTCAATACAGGTGACCCTCGCTCTTTGGCGCAGTTGGATTCTGTGCGAAGATGTTTGGGACGGTATAGTTTTTGTCCAACAGATGTAGCCGATGAGAAAAGACCTTTTATGGGATGTCAGCCTATCAGTTTAAGTTCTATAGGGGGCTCTATTCCTTGTTCTAGAGATCTGAAGCAATTGGAACGTGTTCATGAAGTCTCTTCGTCTTTTTATGATGCGGATAGCGGACATAAACTTTTTACCAGAGCTATTTATAAAGAAAATATACAGTTTATCGGCCAGGTGCAGCTCGGCGTTCCAGGCTCTTGGATTCCGGAAGCGGAAATTGGTATTCGTTTTAAAAATCCTATAGAAGACATAAGCAGAATGTTTATACAGGAAATTCAGGATGCCATAAAACAGCAATTGTATGGGAGTATTGAGAATATTAGTAATACTTTTTCTTTAGGAAATTACCGAAGCTTTCGCCGCGGCGATCATGAACGGAATACGAAGTATCGTTGGAATTCTCAAGAGAAGTACTTTGATAAAAAACAAACGGATAAGCCATACCAGCATTTTCATTATGAAGAGTTCTTGACTTATCCAATAAAAAATCCGTATATATGTAACCACAGTATTTATTATCCTGCAAATCAGTAAGTTTGGGTTTTTTAGAAAAATCGTCCTGAGATAAATTCCCAGGGCGATTTTTTTCGTTCTAAAGGATACACATATTGCTATAGAGCATCCCCCATAAAAAACTAATCCTTTTTTGCGTGTTGTTAAAAATGCTTTGGGCGGGTATCTTACGGTATCGGGGGGTAAACCGATATTTTTAATTCCGGGGGTAACGTAATGAACACGGGCACCATCAAGGCCGCGGCAGTTTTGTTTATTTGTTGTATGTTGAGCATTCTTTCAAATGCTTGGGCGCAGGAAAGTGCGGATAAATTATCCCAGGCCAAACACAAACAGCGTTTGGCGTCCCGGGCACATCTCGAAAATCATCCGTTTTCCGATTTTGGGCAGGAATACATCAACTTTAAAAATAAGCTGTCTGATGAATTGGGCCTCCAGTGGGGCGTGGACGTGTCTTATTTAATCCAGCGCGGCGCACCCGGCGGCAAACAGACGTCCGTCCAGGGAATTTATTATCCCTACGCCAACTGGACGCTGTTTAAAGACCGCGCCGCCGGCTCGGGCGAAATCAACTTTAGCTATAATTTGTCGCATTACTGGGGTGCTTCCGGCGCAACTTTGCAGGACCGTTTGGACGTCGCTTCCGCGCAGAACGATTACACTTCCAACCAAAAGATTTTCTTCGAACTTTCCTATACGCACACGTTGCCCGGCGAGTGGGACTGGCTGTCTGTTACCGCGGGTCAATTCCCCCTCTCCAACTTTGACGGCACCACGTACCTGGATAACCAGCAGACGGCGCTCATGAACTTTGCCCTGTCGCAAAACGCCACCTCGGCTTATCCGTCGGCCTCTATGGGTGCGTACGTGCAGGCGCAAAACGATTTGTTCTCCGTTGCGGCGGGGTATCAGGACGCGTCCAACGTGTCCGGCCAAACCGCGCGCCTGTCCAGCGCGTTTGACGGTAAATATACTGCGTTTGCGTCCCTGGCGTGGACGCCAACTTTTAAAATCGGTGCGGGGCAGTACAGCTTCTTATATTATTACCAGCCGTCCGTTTCCGCCCAGCCGGAGAACGTAAACGGCTGGTCTTTTAACGCCCAGCAGAACCTCGGCGAAAAATGGGCCGTATTCGGCCGCGCCAACGGGTCTACGGGCGGCGTAACGGGCATTAAAAATTCTTATGCGGCGGGTGCTGCGTTGTTAAATCCGTTTGAGCGCAACCCGCAGGATGCCATTACCGTAGGTATCGCGCATAACCGCCTGAGCGCAAAGGGCCTTGGCTATCCGGCCGAAATGCGCGGGAGCGAAACGGCGCTGGAAGTTCAGTGGGTAATCGATATCGGCAAATTTGTAACGGTCACTCCGGATTTGCAGTTTTATCCGAGGGCCGCTCTCAACCCGGGCCAGGGGGTGACTACGGTGGCCGGGTTGCGTACAACAGTAATGTTGTAGTGGGGTAACACAAGAGCAGTAATCATAAAAAGGAGAATGAAATTATGGAAAACAATAACTTAACTTTGGGGACCAGATATCCTACTTTGGCGTTTATCAGCGGGGGCGCGGGACAGGCGACGGACGGTATTCCGCCCCAGCCGTTTGAAACTTTCTGCTACGATTCGGCCTTGCAGCAGGCCAAAATCCAGGACTTTAACGTCATTCCGTACACGTCGGTGCTTCCGAAAGATTTGTACCAAAATATCTACCCGGTGGACGCGGTGAAAGACCAATTCGTCCACGGCGCGGTGCTGGAAGTGATTATGGCCGGCAACGGCGCGCGCATCGAAGACCACAAAGCCATCGCCACCGGCGTGGGCGTTTGCTGGGGTAAAGACGCCAAGGGGCAGCTGATCGGCGGCTGGGCGGCGGAATATGTGGAATATTTCGATACTCCCATCGACGACGAAATCGCCGAAGGCCACGCCCGCATGTGGTTAAATAAATCGCTCAATCACGAATTGGAAATCCGCGGTGTGGAAAAACACAGCGAATTTCAAATTTGGCATAACTACATCAACATCACCCAGCCGTTTGCGTACTGCTTAACGGTGATGGGTTTCTTAAACTTCAAATTTGCGCCCGTGGCCGTGCCGACCATGAAAGCCGTGGAATAAGCGTCAACCGGGGGTAATGTATGGGAACGAAGAACAATACGGCGGCGAAGCTGGGCGTAATCGGTTTAGCCAGCATTGTGATTAGTTCCATGGTTGGGGGAGGTGTGTTTTCCCTCCCCCAAAACATGGCGGCCGGAGCCAGCGCGGGAGCCGTTCTCCTGGCGTGGGTGATTACCGGTATCGGGATGTATTTTATCGCGAACACGTTTAGCGTGCTTTCGCGCGTAAAGCCGGATTTAACGGCCGGTATTTACATGTACGCCCGCGAAGGGTTCGGCCCGTATATGGGCTTTACCATCGGCTGGGGATACTGGCTGTGCCAGATCTTCGGCAACGTAGGGTATGCCGTGATTACGATGGACGCGCTTAATTACTTTTTCCCCCCGTATTTCGCGGGCGGAAACAATCTGCTGTCCATCGTGTGCGGTTCGCTTTTGATTTGGGTGTTTAACTTTGTCGTCTTGCGCGGGGTGCGCCAGGCGGCGGTGTTAAACGTTATCGGCACTATCGGCAAATTGGTGCCGCTGTTGTTATTCTGCCTGATTTTGCTGTTCTGCTTCCATTTGGATAAATTCGACTTTAACTTCTGGGGCAAAATAGCCGAAAGCGGTAAAACGCTGGGCAGTCTGCCCGCCCAGTTAAAGAGCACCATGCTCGTTACGCTGTGGGCATTTATCGGTATTGAAGGGGCTGTCGTATTATCCAGCCGCGCCAAAAGCCAGTCCGCCGTCAGCAAGGCGACGTTCTTGGGCTTTTTGGGCTGTTTGGTGATTTACATCGGCCTGTCCGTCCTACCGTTTGGGTTCCTGACGCAGGAAGAAATCGCTTCCGTCGCCAATCCGTCCACGGCGGGCGTGCTGGAAAAAGTCGTCGGCCCGTGGGGCGCGTGGATGATGAACATCGGGCTCTTAGTGGCGGTGCTGTCTTCCTGGCTGGCCTGGACGATGATTGCAGCCGAAATTCCCGCCGCGGCGGCAGAGAACGGGACGTTTCCCAAACAGTTTGCCGTGCAGAATAAGAACGGTTCGCCCTCTGTGTCTTTGTGGGTGACCAGCTTCTTAATGCAGCTGGCGATTTTCCTGGTGTATTTTTCGAACAACGCCTGGAATACCATGCTCTCCATTACGGGCGTGATGGTACTGCCCGCGTATTTGGCGAGTACCGCGTATTTGTGGAAGCTGACCGAGGACGGCGAATATGCCAAAATATCGCCCAAAGGCCGCGCGGCCGCGCTGATTACGTCCACACTGGGGACGGCGTATGCGTTGTGGCTTGTTTATGCGGCTGGGCTTAAATACCTGTTCCTGGCGGTGATTTTCCTGGCGCTCGGGATCCCGGTGTTTATTTGGGCCCGCAAGCAGAAAAAGGATGCTAGTCCCGTATTTACGCGCGGAGAAGTGGCCGTAGTGACGCTGCTGGTGATAGCGGCGGTGGCGGCGGTGTATGTCTTCTCCCGCGGGCTCGTGAGTATTTAATAATAACGGCTGATGTTAACTGACGATTCACGCACAAGGGACGAAAAAACTTTTCGTCCCTTGTGTCTTTTAAGGATAAACAATTTTCCAAAACCTGCCGTCTTGCGCGTACCTTGGGGCTTACGTAATTGCCACTACGCCGCGCCCCAACTAGTCCGTGCAATACGGAGCGGTTTTGAAAAATCATATAATCTTCTACAATGGCATTCTGTTTTTATAACGGCTGTACTTAACTTGCGTCATACGCACGAACGCAAAGAAAAATTCTTTGCGTTTCGTTGCTTATTAGGGCCAACAATTTGCCAAATTAGAATCCTTACTTTTTGTGCCGACAAAAAGTAACAAAAAACTCGCCGCCCGGACTCCATAAAAAGCAGTTCCCAACGGGAAATTTTATAACTCGCTTTGCTCAAACAATAAAATTTCTTATCCGCCGGGAACGCTTTTTATAAGCGGAGCAAAGGGCGGCATAAGAACCAAAAATACAGAGTTATTCTAATCGGTGTGGTATTCTGTTCTCTTTTCCCTACTGTCTGTTAAAGGGTTGATTTGTTTTTTTTTGATAACATGAATAAAATTCTTGTATAGAGGGAAATGGTTTATGTATCAAAAACGCGGTTTTACGTTAATAGAATTGTTAGTTGTCGTATTAATTATTGGTATTTTGTCCGCTGTTGCTTTGCCGCAGTACAAGCGCGCGGTCTATAAGGCGCGCTACGTTCAGTTAATAACGCTGGCCGACGCGGTATACCGCGCCCAGCAGGTGTATTATATGGCAAACGGTTCTTACGCTCCGCGTTTGGATGAGTTGGATATAGATCTTCCCGCCGGAGGAACGTGGAATGGGAACGGGTTAGCGGTGTCTTATGACAAGTTTAACCTGAGTCAACTGAATGAAGGTCATTGGGTTCTTTATGGTCATGTGGCCAATACTCCGCTTAATTATTACTATTATTACAGCGGCAGACGGGAATGCCGTACGCGCCCAAACAATGCCGATGGAAACGGCGCAATTTGTAAATCATTAGGCGCCGTATACAGCGGAACCAATTCAGAATACGACCTGTATTTGTTTAAATAACCGTTAGATCTGCGGCGGGGTCTTCTTTTTCTGCTCGTACTTTTGAAATTCCTGCACAATTCCCCCCGTCATCACCGCCGTCACTACGGCAAACAGGATAAGTCCCATCGCCACCGTTATCCCGGTAATTACTTTGCCCAGCAGCGTAACGGCAATTAAATCCCCGTAGCCAAGCGTGGTAAACGTCTGCATGGACCACCACATCGCGTCCAGCATATTTTTAAACGCTTCCGGCTGGGCCGGGTGCTCCACGCGAAAGATCATAAACGAACTCCAAATCCACAGCATTAACAGAAACGCCCCGCAAATCGCCAGTTCTTTCTTCTTTTCGGAAACCACATTGTTCACCAGCTGAATGGCGTTTGTATAGCGCATCAACATAAAAATGCGGAATACGCGCAGCGCCCGTACCAGGCCGGAACCCAAAATAAAAAAAGGCGAAATGGCGAACAGGTCGATCAGCATAAGCGGGGTCAGCATATATTTAATGCGTCCGGAAATCGGTTTTGCAAAGCGCGGGTCTTCCGTACACGTCAATAGACGCAGCGCGTATTCCAGTGCAAATACAAAGCTCATTCCCAGGTCCAAACGGTAAGCGGCCCGTTTAAGTACCGGGCTGACGTCCCCCACGCTTTCAATCATATCCACGGGTACGCTTAGCAAAATAAGCGTGATGATGATTGCGTTAATCGTCCAGGTTACTTTGCTTGGATAATTAAACTGCAAAATGTCGTAGATGTATTTTTTTACGCGGTGTGCGTCGGTGGCCGCTTTGGCTTCAATGGACATAGTTTCCCCCCGAAAACAGTTGTATGTTTTTATTGTAACGTACCGTTTTCCGGCCGCCCACGCGTTTTTAGGGTTAGAAATTGTAAAATAAACGTATGCAAAATATCAAACAAGCGGCGGAATTAATTAAAAACGCGCGTTACGGCGTGGCGTTTACCGGGGCAGGCATCAGCGTGGAAAGCGGTATCGCCCCGTTTACGGGTGCGGGCGGTTTGTGGAACCGGTACGACCCGAAATTTATCGAAATCAATTTTTTTAATATGCACCCGGCCGAATCCTGGCGGGAAATGAAAAAAATCTTTTTTACCGATATGGAGGAATCTCATCCCAACAAGGCGCACGAAGTGCTCGCCAAACTGGAGCAAAAAGGCTTTTTAAAGGGCGTAATTACGCAGAATATAGACGGGCTTCACCAAAAGGCGGGCAGTAAAAACGTGCAGGAGTTCCACGGCACCATTCATACGCTTTCCTGCACCGGGTGCGGCAAAAAATACAGTTTGGACGATATTGATTTGACTGAAGAGCCGCCCTATTGCATCTGCGGCGGCGTACTGAAGCCGGATTTTGTTTTTTACGGGGAAGGAATCCCGTATCTGCCGTACCAAAAATCGACGGAAATGGCCCAAAACGCCGACGTAATGATTATTGTGGGGACGGCGGGGCAGGTAATGCCGGCGTGCTCTTTACCGCTGGCGGCCCAAGAACACGGGGCTAAAATTATCGAAGTAAATCCGCAGCCCTCCGCGTTTACGGGCACGGTGACGGATTTATATTTCCCCGTTAAAGCGGGCGAGTTTTTCGCCGAGCTGGAAAAAGAAATCTAAGGTTAACGGTATTAAAAAAATCCGGGTCCCAGGGGCCCGGATTTTTTTGCGTTGGTTAAATGTCAGCCGAGTTTTTCGGCTTTCTGGCGCACTTCTTCTTCCGTTTCGCGCATAACGTTTAAGGTGCGTTCTAAAAGGGTGTCTAACTCCCAGCCCAGCATTTCCGCGCCTTGTTTGATAACGTCGCGCGAACAGCCGGCGGCGAATTTTTTGTCTTTAAATTTCTTTTTTAAGCTGGAAAGTTCCATATCCTGCGTGCTTTTGGACGGCCGCATCCGCGCCGCCGCCTGAATAAGGCCCGTCAGTTCGTCTACGGCAAAGAGAACTTTTTCCATTTCGTGCTCAGGTTTTACGTCGCTTACAATGCCGTAGCCATGCGCGCATACGGCGTGCACCAGTTCGGCGGGCGCGTTGATTTCGGCCAGCAGTTCGGGCGCTTTTTTGCAGTGTTCACCGGGGAACATTTCAAAATCCACGTCGTGCAACAGGCCGCAGAGAGCCCAAAAATCGGCGTTGTCCGCGTATCCCAGCTCTTGGGCGAAGCGGCGCATGACGGCCTCCAGCGTCAGCGCGTGCAGCAGGTGGAAAGGCTCTTTATTGTATTTTTGCAAAAGGGATAAGGGGTCCATATTCATTTCTCCGTAAATAAAAAACCGCTCCCCAGTGGGGAGCGGTAAGCATTAGAAATACTTATTTGCTGAAGCGGTTTTCGCCTTCCGTGCCGGGCAAGCAGAAGAATACGAGCAATACCAAGCCGCCGATGAAAGGAACCAAACCAACCAGGAACCACCAGCCGCTGCGGTCGGTGTCGTGCAAGCGGCGTACGCCGATACCCAAGGTGGGCAGCAAGAGGGCCAAGTTCAAGAGGCCGGACAAAATACCGCGCACGGTGTCACCCAAGATGGCGCCGATGATGCCGATAACGACGGACAAGATGAAGTAGAACAGGATATACATCCAGTACTGCTGTCTGGTGGCGCGGCCTTTAAAATCAAAATAATGGTTTTTTACTACGTCAATGAAATACGTTTTTACAGCGTTCATAATTCCTCCGAGAATAAATTACGTCCGATACATATAAAATACAAAAAAATAGTATTTTAAGGCAAGGCGTTTTCGCGGTTGGCCGGGTGGAAAAATCGGCCGCCGGAATGGGCTCACCAGGTGTATTCGTCAATTAAAAAAACTTTGACGGACGGGTCCTCCTGCATGCGGCGCGCCATAAAGGTTTTTTTAAGGCTGGGCCGCCGGGTGGCGGAATAATATACGGCTTTGGGCATGTTCGGAAAATACCCGCGTAAAAACGAATATTTGCCAAAACTGGCTGACACCGCCGCCGGACGGTATTCTTCCCATTCCGCCAGCGCTTCGCGGTTGATTTCATTGCGGCGTTTGGGGTCTTTTCCGTCTTGGTCAAAGCCTTCGGGGATTTGCAGTAAAAGGGATAGGCCTTTCTTTTGAATCATCTTGGCCGTGGGGCCCGCCGGGGCTTCAAACAGGAGGTTTGTTCGCGGGATGTTAAAGTGTTCGGCAGTTTGCAGGATTTCGCCCAGCTGGGCGGGCGTAAGTTCGGCTTTTAGGTCCAGCCAGTAGGTTTTGTCCTGCGGTCGTTGGAGCGCGGCAAAAATATCGGCAAGTTTTACCTTGGCGGGAAGAGCGGCCGGGTCGTGCGCCACAAAAAGTTCTCCCCCTTCTTCGGCCGGGAGGATATCCAGCTCGTAGCCGCTATAGCGGGCGTCTTTATTTTTGGCGCGGCGGACGGTGTTTACCTGATGGATAAAAAGCTGGCCGGAAGCGGGTTGCCAGGCCGAACTGGGCGCGTTTTGCAGCGGGTCTGCAAACAGCCGCACGGGTGCAAATTTGCTTTCCGTATACACGTACATAAACGCGGCATACGCGCCGAAAGAAAAAAGAGCCGTTAAGACGGCAAAAACGGTGAGTTTGTACTTTTTCATAAATATAAAATACAAAAAACGGCGGAGCGCGGCAAGGATTCAAACCCGCCGGTTATTTGGGGCGCAGAGTTACTGCGCGGGCAAGTTCCCGCGGCGTGAGGGCGAACAGTTTTGCCACCTGTAGGTTGACGGCTTCTTCTTCCCGGCTTGTGTCTGCGGCCGGATTTTCCTTTTTTTTGCGGTAAATTTCTTTTGCCAGCGTTTCCAGGGCGTTTTGCTGGGCCGCATTCGCCTTGGGAACGGGTAATTCTAAGAGCGGCTGGGAATAGAGTTCCAACAAATCCCCTTTGCGCTTGCCCATATGGAAGAGCCACGCGTAATACGGCGCGGAATTAAACAGCGCAAGCAGATACCACAGGCTGAACCCGGGTTTGGGGGCGGAGATAAAATAGACGTCCGAACTGGCGTACCACGGGCCCGGCGCAAACGCAAACGTGTTGGTGCGGGCGCGCTGCGGGGCGGCCAGTTTATCGGCGTCAAAATCCATTTTCCGGCGGACGGAGCCGAACCAGTAGGCGCCTTTTTTAAGCTGCTTGTCGATACCGTTGTTGTTTTGTTTGCGCGCAAGCAAGAC
This sequence comes from uncultured Elusimicrobiales bacterium, assembly GCA_910576915.1. GTDB lineage: Bacteria > Elusimicrobiota > Elusimicrobia > Elusimicrobiales > Elusimicrobiaceae > Avelusimicrobium. The sequence continues at coordinate 89,580 of CAJTJT010000004.1, read as the reverse complement.
GGGTTTAAACCGGGCCAGATGGGCCGTTAAGTGCGGATAGACGGAAAAATCGGTTTCCCGGTCGTTGGGGTAGAAGAAATCAACCAGCCAGTAGTTGGCGGCCGTATTGGGCGCATAGGGCGCGATGTCCGAATTTTTGAAAAAGGGTTTTAATTTGGTGTATTCGGCCGGGGACAGGTTTAGGGCGTCTTTTTCCGCCTGCGAAAGAACAAACACGCCGTCACCTTTGTGTACGCTGGGCAGGCGGTGGCGGGATAAGTGGGCGGCGGAAATTTTATCGCACCCCGTCATGAGTCCGTTGGAAACTGCGGCAACGTCTTTTAACCGCAGGGGCGCGGCGGCCATCTTTTGCAGCAGGGAAGCGGTGGTATCGTCTTGCGCGGCGGTATTTAAAAAATGCGCCGGGCCGCTGTATAACGTTTCCTGGGCGACGGGTTGGTTTTCTTCCCCCACGCGGCAGAGCGGTTTTTCGTCGGTTTTTTGAAATACGCTGATTAAATTGTGCTGGCCGGGCGCGCGGGCAAACAGCCGGGCCGAACGGAAATCAAGGAGTCGCAAAAAAGCGGCTTCTTTTTTTAGCCGCGCCCGGAGTCCGGCGGCCGAGGCAGCCTGGGCAAAATAGGCGGTGGTTAAAAATCCCCCCACGCCGCCGGGCTTTAACACTTCAAGCGCCAAATGGAAAAAAAGATACAATAAATCCCCTTTGGGAGAGATGTACGGTTTCCAGCGTGCCTGGCGGCGCAAGCGTTCAAACAGGGCTTTGTTGTTTTTTTGTCCGACGTACGGCGGATTACAGAGGACGGCGTCAAACCCGCCGGAAGCAAATACGCGCGGGAATTTTTCCCGCCAGACGCTTATTTTGTCGCCCGCCAGGGCATTCCCCGGAAGCAGGTTTGAAAACAGCGTTTTCGGCGGTTTTTGCCCGGTTCGCGCGTAAAATGTTAACGCCGCGCGCAGACGCAGGGCGAAAAGGGCGGATGCGTCCAAATCCGCGGCGTAGAGGCGGTTAGAAATGTCCGTAAGTAAAGCGGCCAAAGGTGCAGAATCCCCCGCACAGCGCTGCCGCTCGGCCAGCGTAAGCCACAGCGGGATTAACAATCCCCCCGCCCCGGCGGCCGGGTCACACGCGGTAAAAGCCGTTAGGGCCGTCAGCTTCGTTTGGGGCGTTTTGTCCGCAGAGGAAAGCCATCCGTCCAGGGTTTCTTCCGTCAGTCTTTGGGCGGCGGGCCAGGGTGTATAAAAAATTCCTTTGGCGCGGGCGTTGGGTGCGGTATATTCGTGCACGAGGGCTAAAATTTCGGGTGTAAAAGCGTTTTTCGTTCCTTCCGGCCCGGCGGGCGCGGCGGATAACAGCGCGTATACTTGGCTGGCGGCTTTGGGAGAAACCGTCGGTTCCGGCGGCAGAAAATCCGATAAATCTGCTGTGACGGCGGGCACCGGGCGGCGTGTTACGGCCGACGCCCAGGCCAGCGCAAACGCGCGCGTAAGGAACGCTGCCGCGGCGGAGCTGTTTTCGGCGGCCAAAATCCGGCGCGCTTTTCGAAAAAGCGTAGCGTTCATAAGCGGTATTGCAAGAAAAATTTAGCTTGCGCCAAACGGGTTAACAGAAATTCTTCCCGGGCCTGCAGGCGGAGATAATGGACGTAAACGTCCGGCGACGCTGTTTTCGTGCCCAGCAGTTCCCGCATCTGCGCTTGCACTTGCGCGATTTTGGCGGGCAGTTCGCTTACCGCCTGTTCAGAGGTGAGCATATTGAGGCGTGCGGCTTCTTCTTCGCTGAAATAGAGTTTTGCATTATACACGTGGCTGCGCAGTACTTGCTCGTACGGCAGGCCGAACGCTTCCGCCAGCGCATACGGGTGATAGAGTTCGGTTTGGCGCGTAATTTCCGTTTTTAACGCGACGGCTTCGGCCGAGAGCTGCTGTCCGCGCGACTGCATCAGTCCCAGGTGAAAGTGCAGTTTGCCTAACCGCTGGGCGTCGGTTAACGGCTTGTCGGCTTCCGGCAAAAAGTCCAGCGGAATTTTGCGGCGCACGCGGACAATAATGGTTTGCCGGGGCGCCTGGGCGCGTGCCATTACCTGGAACAGGGTGGTAAAGTAACGTTGGCGGAGCTTAATATAATAATAATCCGAAAACGCATGGGTGGGGATGGTTTGCGGCTCCTGGTTTAGGAGTTCCATCAAACGGACGGAGGACTGCCGCCAGGCGTTTTTGGCAAATTCCAGCTGTTCTTGGAGGGATAACTGCGGGAACTCCTCCACTTCGCGGCGGGTTAAGATAAAAGCCTGCGGCTGGGTGGGATCTTTGAGGGCGCGGAGCATTTCTTCCTGCGAAAAAACGGAGCTGTGAAACTGGGTGGAGATGTCTTCCAAGCTGAATTTTTCCACTTCGGCCAGCGTATTCTGCAAAAGCTGCTGGTGGCGGGTGAAGGCTTTTTCGTTTATTTCCCCCGGGGCGGCGTTGGCGGCCAGGAGGGCGTCCCGGTCCCAAAAATAGCTTAATTTGCCGGTAACGGCCACGGTGTTGGCGGGATGGGTTTTGAAAATTTCTTTTTCCATGGCGCTAAACGTATTGGAATGGGACAGGCGGTGCATCAGCCAGTTGGGGACGGTGGTTTTTACGGCTTGCCCGGTGGAAAGCCCGCTCATCGGTGCGCTGAGGGGCGTAGCGGCCAGGCGCGCGGCGGAGAAAGAGGTTTCTTTAAGCGCCTTCCAGGATTGGGCCGGGCCGCGGAACCACGGCGAAACGAGCTGCGCCCGGGCCGGAGCGAACGGCGCAAGTATAAAAAACAAACAACAGGCAAAGCGGAGCGGAAACGGTTTTATCATAAGGGCCCTTGGCGCAAAAGCGCTTTTCTTTATTATAAACGAAATTTTCCCCCTCCACAATGGGCCAAAAGGCCCAAACAAGCGGGTTGTTTGGGCCTAATTTTATCTTGAATTGGAAAGAACAGATTTTGCCGCTTCTATCCATTTGGGGGAAAGATGGCGCAGTTTCCTCTGTACGGCCTGTTTGGTATACAGAGCACAAGTTGTTAGGAAAAAATCTTCCGGATATTTATCCAGCAGCTTGTCATATTTTTTCCAAAAATCTTCAGTAATCTTTCCTTCGCTGTAATGGCGGCAGGCACACTGAACGGCCATAACCTTAATGTCGTGTTGGGCCGCTGCGCGGCAAAAATCTTCTGTGTACAGGTGAAAGTCAAAGAGCTCGTCAAATTTTAAACCGTACTTACGTACCAGAGAGGAATGCACGATAATACAGCAACAATCTACCGTATCCACAGGGGTCGGTTTAGAAAGTCTTTTTCCTATGGGATAATCCTTTTTTGGGAACCCTTGAAAAATTCCGCCCAAAACAAGCGTTTGAAATTCTTTCTTTTTGCGTATCGACGGGCGAAAACGGTAGGTATGAAAAATTAAATGCAGGGAAGAGTATTCTTTAGAGGTAACGCCAATCGGACCGTAGACGCAGTTTTTGTCCAAATCGTTAAGAACCTCTTCCGGCTTTTGCAGCCATTCAAAATCCTGATGGCAGAAAACCAGCCATCCATCCTGCCCGTTTAGTTGATGCTCTATAAAATGATTGTAGCGCACGGGAATGGCCAGATTTTCTTGGGAATTGTCGTACTTGATAATTTGGCAATTTGCCAAATTAGGGTTATTGGCAATCGCTTGGTTATAAATTGCCTCGTTATTTGTTACGGATACGATAAAAATATTAGCCATAATACTCTACCTTTTCTGCTTAGATGTAAACTGAAAATACGAAAAAAGTGTTATTTTTGTTATACCGTTTGTTTGGTCTTTTTTATAAATAAAACGCCAAGGAGATGTTTCTTTTTGTATTCGTTTGATAAGAATACGCTGTATTTTTTTGGAGGCCAGCAAAGAGGCCGCCCTCTTGTTTAAAGCAAACATATCCCACATTTTTGCATAGGGTTCGTTATTTAAAATGCCGTCCGCCCAATCGTATAAAACGGACGGGACGGGTCTGTCCGGCCAGTATCGTTCCAAGTATTCGGTAACGATTTTTATTTGTCGGGGGCCGTTTAAATGCACATTTGCGCCGTGCTGGCGATAGAGGCAGAATTCGTCGTCCACGACGGCAAAATCTTTCTTTTGATTTAGAAGCATATGGCGGAAGATTTTGGTTCTTAATACAAGATCGTCTCCCGTCATATCCTCATCAAAAACGCCTGCTTGTTCCACTATATTTTTACGGAAGATGGCGTTTTGGATAAAAAACGAGTTAAAGTTATTATATTCCATCTCCAGCAAATCGTTGAGGGTAACTTTCTTTATAGAAGAAAGCGGAAGCGTGATTTCTTCCCCTCTGTTTCCGTTAGCGTCTATAGTAATATTTTTGGAGGAAGCTGTAAATGCCAGCGTATCGTCTTGTCTCATACGCCGAAGATGTTTTGTAATATTCGGGGCGTACAGCATATCATCCAGCGAAACAAAAATAACAAATTCCCCCTCCGCCTGTTTAAAAGCGGTATTGAAATTTTTGCCTACATTGCCTGTATTTTTCTGCAGGATAAGTTTCATCGGCACGGGGCTTTTTGCCGCCAGTTTTTGCAATAATTCGGGGCTGCCGTCGGAAGAGCCGTCATCTACCGCAATAATTTCCATATCCGGGTCGTTAAATTTCCACATAGCCTCTATGGCGGCGGGAATAAAACGCGCGTGGTTATATCCCAAACAACAAATAGAGAGAAGACCCTTTTTATTTGTATGCATTTAGTGTCTCCGTAACGAATTTTACTTCTTCATCCGTCAGTACGGGGCTGATGGGCAGGCTGAGCTCTTCGCGGTGGATTTGCTCGCTGACGGGGTAAGACTGGGCTTTCCACTCCGTATACGCCCCCTGCTTATGCGGCGGCGTAGGATAGTGGATATTGGTTTCAATGCCCTTATCCGCCAGATATTTTTGTAAGCCTGCACGGTTCGGCGTGCGGACGGCGAAAATGTGCCAAACGTGGGCGTTCTCGTCATAGACTTGCGGCAGCGTGATGAGCGGATTTTTGATGTTGTTTCTGTAATAGCGGGCGATTTCGCGGCGGCGGTTGTTATCCTCGTCCAAGAGCGGGAGTTTTATGTCCAGTACGGCGGCCTGGAGTTCGTCCAAACGGGAGTTAATCCCTTGGTATAAGTGGACGTACTTTTTGAGCGAACCGTAATTGCGGAGCGCGCGGATTCTTTCAGCCAGCGCGTCGTCATTCGTGGTAACGGCGCCGCCGTCGCCCATACAGCCTAAATTTTTGCCGGGATAGAAAGAAAAACCAGCCGCGTCGCCCAAATTACCCATTTTGCGGCCTTGGTATTCAGCCCCGTGGGCTTGGGCGGCGTCTTCGATAATTTTAAGATTATATTTTTTTGCGAGTTCCCAAATTTTTTCCATTTGCACGGCCTGACCGTATAGATGAACGACTATAATGGCTTTTGTGCGGGGCGTGATTTTTTCTTCAATTAAATCGGGGTTAATGTTGTACGTATTGATATCCGGCTCCACCAAAACGGGGGTGGCTCCGTTTTCGCTGACGGCCAAAATAGTGGCAATATAGGTGTTGGCGGGTACGATAATTTCGTCTCCGGCTCCGAAGCTGTAGGCTTTGATAATCAGGTTCAGCGCGTCGAGCCCGTTGGCTACGCCGATGGCGTGTTTTACGCCCAGATAGGCGGCAAAATTCTTTTCAAAAGTTTCGTTTTGACGGCCGAGGATATACCAGCCGTCGTCTAAAATTTGTTTAAAACGCGCATCGATTTGGACGCGGAAGCGTTCGTTTATTTTGTGTAAATCTAAGAATGGTATTTTCATAAGGTGTTTTTATAATTTGTTGTTATAAAGTCTGCAAAAAGAGATGTTTTAGCGGATATAGTATTTCTTTTTTAATTTATGCCTTAATTTCCGGCAAGGTATTAACTTAATGAGACATCGTTTTAGTAATCCCGGGTGCGGATAAGAAGATAGTTCAACATCATCTAAGAAAGCCCATTCCCAGTTGGTTTTCGTAAAGTCGTATGTATGCATTTCTCGGGTAATATGGAAAATTTCCAATCCGGGCAAACTAATGTGTTCCCCTGTTGGCGATTTAAACAGCAGCGCGACAATTTGAATGTGTTTATGGGGATATAAGCCTTTTAATTCGTTTAGCAGGAAGGTCAGCGCTTCCGTTTTGACTTCAAAACAGGCGCTGAGCACAAACAGTATGGAATTGGCTTGCGTTATTTTGTCCATAAAACGGGCAAAACGCCTGTCCATTTTTTGCTTTACCGATTCGTACTCAACGTCAAAAGGAATATCTTTTCTGAAATGATTGACGTAATAAAAACCCGAGTGGATATCTTTGTATTGGGCTCTGTCCGCATGAGCAGTATTGTATTCTTCTTTAGAGAGCGGGCGTAAGTTTTCTTTTTTAAAGAAATTTTTAAACCCGTTTTTTAAACCTTCCGGCAGTTGGTATAACGGTTGGTCGGAGGTGATATATGTCCAGTCAAACGGCAAAGAAAACAAGCGCAGTTCTCTGCAATCCAAATTATGCGCCGCTGCGCAGTTGCCGCCTAACGAACAAATAAAATCATACTTTTGTTTACCCATTTTCCCCTCTTAATAACCAGCTTTTTGTTTATGATGCTTATTGGCAAAATATTTGTTAAATGTTTTTATAAATAGTCTTCGCTGAAATACGACAGCTTAATCAGCTTAATACCGCACACTTTAATAGTTAAAGTATCATCCGTGCGGGTCATGGATACAAAAGGCAGTTTTAGAGAGCCGAAAAGTAAAACCTTTGGTAATAGTTTTTTGCGGTATTTTGCCTTTTCGTCTTTGGAAAATCCGTTTCTCTTTAACTCGCTAAGCGTCATTTTTTTTGTTTCTTTTACCGCTTTCAGATAAGCATATCCATCCTTTTTGTCCGGTTCCAAATAGGCGCCTTCTGCCCATTCGTTCCAGGCGTTGATAAATACAAACGGCGGGATACCTTCTGCAAGTGTTTTGTTTGTCATTTCAACCAGGAATTTTTTAAACAGCCGGACGGAAGAATTAAGATAAATGACAGCCCCTTTGTCTTTCATCCGTGCCGTATTATCCCACTTGGGATAAGCGCATTTAAAACGCGTATACCCGGGATTTCCGGACAGTACGTACTGAAAGACGTTTGTTACGTAATCAATAAGATATGTTTTGGGATAGCGGGTGGTGTTTTTGAGGGTGCAAACGCGTTGGCGCGCGCGGATGTTGGGTGCGTTTTCCAGTGCGGCGTCAAAACCGAATTCGGCGGGAGCGGTAAATTCAAGATGCTGGAAATAGACCAAATATAAATCGATGCCGTATTTTTCTTTGGCGTATTTGCGCCAGGTTTTGGCGACTTCTTTTATATTGGGAATTTCGCGCGGGTTGTAAATAATTAACATCGGTTTACCGTCAACGCGGATATATCTTTCGTCTAGCAGGTATTTGCTGGTGTCGTCGATAAATTTTTCGAAGGTGTTTTCGTCGTAGGTTTGGGCGATGATAATTTCTTTATTGCCGCCGTCCCAGTTTTTGGACCAGTTATGGTTCGCCCAACACAGGCAGAAGGGAATGTCGACCTCCTTGTCTTTGAGCATATTTAACAGCGGTTTTTCCAGCAGGGTTTTTCCGTTAAACCAGTAATAATAGTACATAAACCCGCCGACACCGTTTTGTTTGGCAAGCGTGGCCTGACGTTTCATAACGTCGGTCGTTTCCAGGGAGTAGTAACCAAAATCCTCGTGGGGAACGATGGGCTGTTCGTGCCCTTTAAAAAGCGGATAGGCGCTTTTGACGTTGGTCCACTCCGTAAATCCTTTCCCCCAAAATTTGTCGTTTTCCGGGATTGTATGGAATTGCGGCAGGTAATAAGCGATGTATTGAACGGGATTTTTAATGTCGGTCACAAATTTCTCCTTGGCTGAGCAGGGGCTTTTGGCGCTGTTCACTTATAAAAATTGTATTGGAGGGAATATCTTTGCGTACGACGGCTCCCGCCGCCACCAGGGCGTTTTCCCCTATGGTTACGCCGGGTAAAATGGTGGCGTTTGCCCCGATGCTTGCGCCTTTTTTAATAACAATCGGTTCCAGTTTGAAATTTTTATTTTTGGATTTGGGATAGCGGTCATTGCAGAACGAAGCGTTGGGACCAATGAAAACATTATCCTCAATGAGGATACCGTCATAAAGGCTGACGCCGTTTTTGACGGTGACGTTATTGCCTATTTTTACGTCGTTTTCAATAAACACGTGCGAGCAAATGTTGCACCCCGCGCCGATGTGCGCTCCTGCAAGTATAACGCAAAACTGCCAAATATTCGTATTTGGGCCGATGTCTTTGGTTTGGACGTCCGCCAAAGGATGAATCATCGGGAAGCCTCCGTTAAAAAGCGTTGGTAATCGCGCACATAGTCGGCTTCGTCGTAATGTTCGCTGGCTAGTACCAATAGTACGCAATCGGGCGAAAAGTTGCTCATCTCCCGCCAAATAAATCCGTCGATAAACAGGCCTTTTTTAGGGGTGTTTAACCGAACGGTTTTGCGCTCCTTCCCATCGTCTAACAGAATATCGCACGAGCCCGATACGCAGGTTAATACCTGTTTGAGCGCATAATGCGCGTGTTTGCCTCGCGTTACGTCCGCCTGTGTTCCGTAAATATAATAGACGCGTTTAACGTCAAAGGGAATTGTATCCGAACCGCTTTCTAAGGCGACCAACGAGCCCCGCTCATCCCCGCGGACGGTAAAATCAATCAGTCGGGTGGCTTGATTAAGAGTGGTGCTCATATTAAGCCTTGTTTTTTCCCAAGTACCATTCCACGGTTTTGACGATGCCCGTGTCAAAATTTTCGTCTGCCTTCCAACCAAGCTCTTTTTCCAGCTTGGTCGCGTCAATGGCGTAGCGGCGGTCGTGCCCGGCGCGGTCTTTTACAAACGTAATCAGCTGCTTGTAGGATTTACCGTCCGCCGCGGGGCGTTTTTTGTCCAAAATAGTGCAAATCGTATCTACAATTTGCAAATTGTTGCGTTCGTTGCGTCCGCCGATGTTGTACGTTTCCCCCGCGCGGCCTTTCTGCCACACGAGCGCGATGCCTTTGCAGTGGTCCAGCACGTACAGCCAGTCGCGCACGTTTTTGCCGTCGCCGTATATCGGAATAGGTTGGCCGGATAAAGCTTTGCGGATAATCGTCGGGATTAGTTTCTCGTCGTGCTGTTTGGGCCCGTAGTTGTTGGAGCAGTTGCTGGTGGTGACGTTCATCCCGTACGTGTGGTGATAGGCGCGGACGATTAAATCGCTCGACGCCTTGCTGGCCGAGTAGGGCGAATTGGGCGCATAAGGCGTGGTTTCGGTAAAAAAGCCGGTTTCGCCCAAGGTACCGTAGACCTCGTCGGTGGAAATATGGTGGAAACGGCTGTTTTCGTAGCCGGGTTTTACCTGTCCGGGGGCCGTCATCCAATGCTTGCGCGCGGCTTCCAGCAGCGTAAACGTGCCCTCGATGTTGGTTTTGATAAACGGCAGCGGGCCGGTGATGGAATTATCCACGTGGGATTCGGCCGCAAAGTGGAATACGTGGCGGATGTCGTGCTCGGCAAACAGTTGGTTTACCAGTTCCGCGTTGCAAATGTCGCCTTTTACGAATATATAGCGCGGGTTGTTTTCGCATTCTTTTAAATTGTCTAAATTGCCCGCGTAGGTCAGTTTGTCCAAATTGATAACGTTATACTGCGGGAACGCTTCCAAAAAATAGGGCACAAAGTTGGAGCCGATAAACCCCGCTCCGCCCGTAACTAAGATAGTTTCGTTAGACATTCTTCCACTCCTTTCGTCCAATGGGATATTTCCAGGTTAAAGTCCCGTTTGATTTTGCTTTTGTCCAGCACGCTGAACGCCGGCCGTACGGCTTTGGTCGGGTAATCCTTGGTTGCAATAGGACGCACCCTACAGGCGGAACCCGCGGTTTTCAAAATATAATGGGCAAAATCGTACCAGGTGGCCGAGCCTTCGTCCGTAAAATGGTAAATTTCGTTAGTGTCGCGTTTGATTTGCGGCAAAATCCGTACAATCGCTTCCGCCAAATGCGGGGCGTAGGTGGGCGTGCCGAACTGGTCCGCCACCACGCGGATTTCGTCTTTCTGCGCGCCGAGCGCCAGCATGGTTTTAAGGAAATTTTTACCGTACGGGCTGTACAGCCACGCCGTGCGTAAAATAACGGCCGTTTTGGCGTGTTTTAATACGTTTTCTTCCCCCTCCCTCTTTGTTTTTCCGTATACGCCGATCGGCGCGGGGGCAGCCGTTTCCGCAATCGGTTGGTTGGCGGTGCCGTTAAAAACGTAATCTGTGGAAATGTGTACGAGCGGAATATCCTTCTCCGCCGCCAGTTTGGCCAGATTTTCCGGCCCCAGCGCGTTAATGCGGCGGGCCGGTTCCGGCTCGTCTTCGGCTTTATCCACGTTGGTGTAAGCGGCGCAGTTGATAATACCCGTCAGCTCGTGCGCCGCGCCAAACGCGCGGACGTCGTTTTCATTGGTAATATCCAGTTCGGCCGCGTCCGTATAAATGGCGCCTTTTTCGCCCAAAATGTCTTTTAGGCAGCTGCCAAGCTGGCCGTTGGCACCCGTAATTAAAAGCATGAATTCTCCTTATAAGCGGCAAACAACGGATTTTTTAAATCTTTGTCCGATAACACGGCTTTTGACAAATCGATTTTCCAGTCTACGGTCAGTTCCGGGTCGTCAAAGCGGACGGCGCCTTCGGATTCTTTGTTATAAAAATTATCGCACTTGTAGGCGAATTTAGCCGTTTCCGTCAGGACGGAAAACCCGTGCGCAAAGCCGCGCGGAATGAAAAACTGTTTTTTGTTTTCAGCGGAGAGCTCCACGCCGAACCATTGGCCGAAAGTCGGGCTGTTTTTACGCAAATCTACCGCCACGTCCCATACGGCTCCTTCCAATACGCGCACCAGTTTGGCCTGCGTAAACGGCGGCTTTTGAAAGTGCAGCCCGCGCAGGGTGTTTTGGGAGGAAAAAGATTCGTTGTCCTGCACAAAATCTGCCGTAATTCCCGCTTCCGCCCAGGCGCGCTTGTTGTAAGATTCAAAAAAGTAGCCGCGGTTGTCCGCAAATACTTTCGGAGTGATGACGATAAGCCCTTCTATAGGTGTTTTAGAAAAATCCATTTTTTTGGTCCTCTGGGATGCTGAGCAGGTATTGCCCGTATTCGGTGGTTTTCATTTTTTCGCCGCGGGCGATTAAATCGTTTTGGCTGAGCCAGCCGTTTTTGTAAGCGATGGCTTCCAAACAGGCGATTTTTAAACCCTGGCGGTTTTCAATCGCTTCAATAAACATGGAGGCTTTGATTAAATCGGAGTGCGTGCCCGTATCCAGCCACGCCATACCGCGCCCCATCAGCTGGACGGAAAGTTCCCCGTGTTTTAAATACCAGTCGTTCACGGCGGTAATTTCCAGTTCGCCGCGCGCGGACGGTTTTAGATTTTTGGCGATTTCCACTACGCGGTTGTCGTAAAAATACAGCCCCGTTACCGCCCAGTTGGACTTCGGGTTTTGCGGTTTTTCTTCGATGGAAACGGCTTTTTTGTTCGCGTCGATTTCCACCACGCCGTACGCTTTGGGGTTTTTAACGTGATAGGCAAACACCGTCGCCCCTGTTTTTTGGGCGGCGGCCGCTTGTACGAGCTGTTTTAAATCACGTCCGTAGAAAATGTTGTCGCCCAAAATCAGGCAGACGTTGTCGCTGCCGATAAATTCTTCGCCCAAAATAAACGCCTGGGCCAAGCCTTCGGGCCGGGGTTGTTCCACATAGGATAAATGGATCCCGTACGCGGAGCCGTCCCCAAACAGTTTTTTGTAAAGGGGTAAATCCGCAGGGGTAGAAATAATAAGAATATCCCGGATTCCGGCAAGCATTAAGACGGACAAAGGGTAGAAAATCATCGGTTTATCGTAAACCGGGATAAGCTGTTTGGATATTGCAAACGTCGCCGGATACAGACGGCTGCCCGTCCCACCGGCCAAAATAATGCCTTTCATATTTCCTCCGCCAAGAGTGAATATAATTTTATTATACTAGATTTTTAGGGTATTGTATTGGGTAAAAAATGCCGTCGGAAATAGGTAATTTTAGCAGGGAGAAGCGGGTTTTTTACTATAATAAATGCTATGAAAAGGATTTGTTTGTTTGCCGGATATCATCCGCACGGCGAAGTGGCGGAGTATGCGGTGTATTATATAAAAGCCCTGTCCGCCCTGGCGGACGTATATTATATGGCCGACTGCAAAATGTCCCCCGGCGAGCTGGAAAAGCTGGCCCCGTACGTAAAGGGGGCGTGGGGTGAGCGTCACGGTAAGTATGATTTCGGTTCGTGGCAGGAAATCGTGCGTAAAATCGGCTGGGAGAAGTTGGCGGAATATGACGAGTGCATTTTCTGCAACGACTCCGGCTTTGCGCCGCTTTTTCCATTGGAACCTGTTTTTGCGCAGGCCGAAAAGGATTCTTCTTTGGACGCATGGGGATTAAACGCTTTTGAAAACGATTATTTCGGCAGTTTTTTCTTTGTGCTCAAGCGGCGGGCCGTGTTGTCGGACGCGTTTAAAACTTTTTTGATGTCCGTGGAAAAACAGCCGGACGTAGGCGATGTAATCCGTAAATACGAAAAAAACTTGCCCGCGGTATTGCGCCGGGGCGGGTTTTCGTACCGGGTGTTTACGGCGGCCCCGCAAAGCGTGTTTAATGATTGGAAGGATTACGTGCGGCGCGGGTTCCCGGTATTAAAAATCCAAATTTTTACGCGCAAACGGCTGTATGCGGACCGGCAATGGCTGCCCGGCTGGCGCGCTTTTGTGCGGACGCACAGCGGCTACCCCGTGGATTTGATTGAAAAACATTTGCGCCGTATCGGGGTGGACCCGGACGGTTTTGATTCCTTCGGTTTCCGTTTAAAATCCCTCTGGTGGGCGTTTCGGCGGTGGCGGCGGAAAGGGTTTCGCGTCCATTTTTGCAGGGGCAATAACATCGTGGTGTTGTTTGGAGTCACGCTTGTTAACAATACGGCGGAAGCGTCTTCTCATCCCGTCCAACCGTTTAAAAAATAAGTGTATTATTTACAAAAACGCCCGTCAGTAAGACGGGCGTTTTGCATTATAAGGAGCGAACCTTGCGGGAGGCGGCGTCAAACACCGTTTGCGGCGTAATGGCCGCCAGGCATTGTTCGGCGGGCGGATACCCGAGCAGGCAGGTGGTCATCCAATTTTTGCTGATGTTCATGCACCCGCCGCAAACGGGCGCGGAAATGTTCACGTTGCGCGCATAGGCCAAATAGTCCGCTTTGGACGGACCGAACAACACCACGCACCGCGCGCGCGTTAAATTGGCCAAATGCACCATACCGCTTTCGCCGTCCACGTGTAAAAGGGCGTTATCCAAAATATAAGGCAAATCGGCTACGGTTGTTTTACCCACCAGGCTGATGTCGGCAAAGTCAAAAATTTGGCTTTTGTTTCCCCCCAGCTGAACTACTTTTATGTCCGGGAACGAGGCTTTAAAAAGCTGTACAAATTCTTTCCAGTGTTCCTGCGGCCAACAGCGGGTGGGGTGGCCGAGCGACGTGTCCGTATTCGTGTTAATTCCGTCGTGAATGGTGATGTATTTTAGGTCGCCAAGCCCCAAACGTTTTAAAATTTCTTCCGCTTTGGCGGCGGACAGGTTGATTTCCGCGCGGTCGTTCTGACCCACTTCCAGGCCCGTAAACCAACCTAAATTTTGCACGCGCGAGCCGCCGTGGGCGATGGCGATTTCCGCCAGCGTGCCGTCCAAATACGGCGTGTAAAGCGCAAAATCCTTAAAACAGTTTTGCACCTCCAGTCCGCGTTCCAGGGCCGGAATGAAAGCCGGGGCCAGTTTTTCAAGGCGGGCGCGGTTGTAATACTCAAACGTTAAAAGGTGGCAGCCGGAGATAACAAGGTCGTAATCTTCGGGGCGGTAGCGGCGGTCCTGAAAGCGGTTGATAAGCCCGTCCGAAAAAATCATGTCCGCCACGGCTTTGCTGTCGAAACAAAACGAAATTTCTGCCTGCGGCAGGGTTTCGCGCAGTTTTTTGATAAAAACGCGCGTCATGGCTACGTCCCCGATTCCCCCTTTAATGTGCACGAGTACGCGCAGAACGTCCGTTTTGGGTTCCCGGTGCGGATAAAACAGACGTTTGACGGCCGTTTTTAAACGTTTGCGCCGCTGTGTAAATGCCATGGCCCAGCGTACGGGTGCGCTGTCGTGCGCGGCGGCGCGGACGGTTTCCCCCGCGCGCAGCCCGGCCAGCTTAAAAGAAGAAATATTGTGAATCATCAGACCTTTCTCCTAAATTATGTTATAATTCTAGCATATTACTCTTGACGGAGGATATATGCATAAAGATTATGCTGTATTTTTTGCGACGAACCGGCGTTTCTTCTTTTCTTTGGCCGTTTGCCTGCTCAGTTTAAAGAAAAACTCCCCCAAAATATGCCAGAAAGCGGATATTTTGGTCTATCACCAGGGCTTAACCCCCGAAGATCAAGCATTCTTAAACAAAATTCTTCCCTGCAAATTTACGGAATATCATTTTGCCGTGGATACGGATTTTGAAAACATTAATTTCAAGAACTTTACCCAGCTTACTTTTGCCCGCTACGAAATTTTTGATTTGCTTGCCGAATATAAAAAAGTACTTTATATTGACGTGGACGTGATGATCGGCGGTGAACTGGATTATATCTTTGAAAACTACGGCGACAAGAGCGGTATCGCCATGTGCAAAGATACGCAGAAAGGGCTGACGCTGATTACCAAAAATTTCGTGAACCCTCTCCCGCAGTACGACATGACCGTCCCCTGCTACAATGCGGGCGTAACGCTGTTTTGCAATAATTTGAAAGACCGCGAAAAACTGCGCATGTGGTGCTACCAAAAAACGGCCGAATGGCTGGAAAATTTGGTCTGCCCGGACCAGGGCGTCGTAAACGTGATGATTCAGGAATTTGGGATTCCCATGGAAGTGCTGCCGGATATTTGCAACTGCCTGCCTTCCAACCCCAAATACTTGGATAAAAAACGCAAAGACGTGCTGATTTACCACTGTGCGGGCGGCGGCGTGCGCTTTTGGACGTACACCTGGAACGCCCCCTGGCAGGAATTATACGCCGAGTATTTAAAAATGGGCGGAGAACCGCATACGGACCCGGAACACGGCTGGTTAAAGCTGATTAAAAAGTATAACCTGGGCGGACTGGACTTTTTTGACCGCTCGCCGGACCCGAAAATGCACCCCGCGCGCTTTTTAAAATACCTGGTGTTGTGGCCGTATAAGTATTTGACGCGCAGCAAATCAAAATAGTTTTGCAAAGAACGCCCCGGGCGGATTATTCCCCCGGGGCGTTTTTGCGTATATGGGAACCACAAGATGTAAAGTGTCATCTCCGAGCGTTGGCGGCCCGCAGGGTGCGGCGCGCAGCGTTCGGGGAGCTACTTTTGATTTATGACGACTGGATCCTGAAACAAGTTCAGGATGACAGAAAAAACAACAAACAAACGACAGATTCCCGATTACGAACCTCGGGAATGACGGCAAAAACAAAGAACAAATACCGTATAACATCCCTACGGTATGACGCGGGAAGAAAGTTCCCGGAAATGACGGCAAAAGATAAAAAAGCGGGAGATCCCGTGCAGAAACCCCACGGAATGACAGTTAAACAAAAACGACAGATTTTGAATTACAGCTTTCCTGGATGACGGCTCCACCCAACCATAAACTCCCAAACGCTACACAAAAAAAGGCGGCCCGTAAGAGCCGCCTTTTCGTTTCAAAACAACTTATTTAATCTTTTTGCCTTGTTCAAGCATTAAGGTAAACGTCGTCATGTCCGTCACTTCCGCGGGGCCGAAGAACTGAATCGGGCCGGGGAAGACATACTGGTCGTTTACCGCCCAGTCGGCGCGGTTTTTGGCCAGGTGTTTGAACGGTTCGCCTTTGAGTTCCACCAGCGCTTTTTTGATGACGGGTTTTTCTTTGCCTTTGCGGCGTTCAATGTTCATCATCATGGTAAGCGGGATACCGCCGCATTCCCAGTCCTGCGCTTTTTTGCTCAGTTTGCGTACGGAAGACAAATACCCGGTGCATTTGTTAAGCGCGAGTACCGCGGCGTTGTAGCCCAGGGCGTAGGTGTAGTTGGCGTCGAAGTTGGACGGCACACCGCAGCGGCCTTCGTAGCCGAAGAAGTGGGTGATGGCGGAGAATTTACCGTCGTATTTGCCGTCTTTTTTCATGCCGGCCAGCTGCGTGCGGAGCATTTCCACCAGCAGTTTTTCGGTTTCAATTAAAGACACCTGTACGTTGCCGTGCGGGTCGCGGTCCAGCATCAACTGGGCGGCAATGCCGTCGGGCAGGGATTTCATCAAAGCGGCCAACTTGGCGGGCAGGATGGAAAGGATAAATTCTTTCTTTTCCGCCACGGTGTTCATTTTGGCCAGTTCAGCTTCGTGGTCGGCCAAAGAATCGTTCAGCGCGCTGATGAGTTCTTTCATTTCCGGGATAAATTCGATTAACCCTTCCGGCACCAGCACCACGCCGAAGTTTTTGCCGGCTTTGGCGCGTTTGGCAATCAGCTGCGCCAGGCCGTCTACCACCTGGGACAAGGTCATCTTTTTGGCCAGCACTTCTTCGCCGATGAGTACGGCGTTGGGGTGCGTTTTAAAGGCCACTTCCAGGGTGATGTGGGACGCGCTTCTGCCCATCAGGCGCACGAAGTGCCAGTATTTGCGGGCGGAGTTGACGTCGCGCAAAATGTTACCTACGAGTTCGGCGTAAATTTTGGTGGCGGTGTCGAACCCGAAAGAGGTTTCGATTTGTTTGTTTTTAAGGTCGCCGTCGATGGTTTTCGGTACGCCGATGACGCTTACTTCCACGCCTTGTTGTTTTAAGTATTCGGCGATTACGCACGCGTTGGTGTTGGAGTCATCCCCCCCCACTACCACGAGCGCATCCATTTTGTTGGCGAGCAGGTTGTCTTTGGCCGCTTTTAACTGTTCGTCCGTTTCGATTTTGGTGCGGCCGGACTGGATTAAATCAAACCCGCCGGTATTGCGGTATTCTTTCATAAGGGCCGGGGTGATTTCGACAAATTTGTTTTCCACGATGCCGCTGGGGCCGCCCAGAAAACCAAAAAGTTTATTTTTGGAATTGGCTTTTTTGAGGCCGTCCAAGAGGCCGGCGATGACGTTGTGTCCGCCCGGGGCCTGGCCGCCGGAGAGCACTACGCCCACGCGTACGGCTTTTTTGCAGGCGGCGTTGTTGGCGCCTTTTACAAAGGTAATTTCGGGAAGTCCGTAAGTGTTGGGGAAGATTTTTTTAACGGTTGCCTGGTCGGCCACGGATTTGGTGGCTTTGCCGGATTTGGCTTTGACGGCGGCGGGACCTTTTTTGAGGATGGTGGGCAGCACGGGTTCAAATTTACCGCGGTGCTGTTGCAGCTGGGAACAAGCGCATTTTGCGTTCTTTTTAGCGGGCATAGTACCCCTCCTGTAAAGATAAAAACCTTATTTTTATTATACAAAATCCGTAATGCAAGTAGGCAGGCGTTTATTAAAAAAGATATAATTTCTACCATGAATCTAAAAAATCTGTTTTGGTTTTCGCTTCTTTGTTTTTGTGTGTGGTGCGCCGCGGCGCTTATCTACTTTTCCGTAGGCGGTTTTTATACGGACGCGCCCGGCCTGTTGTTTACCGTTTTTTCCATTCCGGGCCAGCTCGCGCTGTTTATGCTGGGGCTGTTTATTTTGGCGCTTCCGTGGCGGTTTATCGGCCCGCGGGCGGCGTTTTGGGCGGCCGTGGTATGGGGCACTGTTTTTACGCTGTTTTTTGCGCTTGATATTTTTGTATATACGCAGTACCGTTTTCATATCAGCATGGCGATGCTGGAGCTTTTTTTCGGCCCCGCCGGACGGGAAATTTTTGTGTTCCCCGCGTCCACGTATGTGCTGGCGGGTGCGGGCGTACTCGCCCTGGCCGGGGTGGTTTGGGGCCTGGCCGCGCTTGCGCGCAAAGTAACGTGGGGCAAAAAAGCCGTTTGTGTTGCCGCGGCGGTGTTACTCGTTTGCGAATTGGGGTATAACGGCGTGTACGCCTGGGGCAAGTTTATGCAGGTTCCGTCTGTGCTGGCGCAAGTGTCTTATTTGCCGTGGGCCAATCCGTTAAGCGCCAACCGCCGTTTGCGCAAAATGGGTTTTGAACCGAAAACCGAACCGTATTCCCTCCCGAAAGCGGGCGCGCTGAATTATCCGCTTGCGCCGCTGTCGTGCGATAATAAAACCAAACCCAACATTTTGATTATTTTGCTGGACGCCTGGCGCGGCGATTCCTTTACCCCCGAAGTAATGCCCCACACCTACCGCCATGCCCAAAACGCGCTGTATTTTTCCAATCATTTGGCCGGCGGAAATGCGACCGAAGCGGGTGTATTTTCGTTGTTTTATTCGCTCCCGCATTCGTATTGGGACGTATTTTCCGGCCAGCGCGTGCCGCCTGTTTTAATCAGCCGCTTGCAGGCGGACGGGTACCAGCTGGGGATTTTTGCCAGTTCGCGTTTGAACAGCCCGGAATTTAACCAAAACGTATTTGCTTCCGTACCCAATTTGCGGTTATCTTCCCGGGGAGAAACAAAAGTGGAGCGCGATTTGGACATGCAGAAAGATTTTACGGCGTTTATCAAAGGGATAAATAAGAAGCAGCCGTTTTTCGGGTTTTTATTCTATGATTCTGCCCACGGGCAGGAATATCCCAAAGACGGGGCTGTATTTACGCCTACCGCGCCGACCATGAACTATTTGCTGCTGACCAAAAATACCGACCCTACCCCATACATGAACAACTATAAAAATTCGGTATATTTCATTGACGGGCTTTTAAAACAGACGTTTGACCTGCTTAAAGAAGAGGGCCTGGAAAAAAATACGATTGTGGTTTTGACCGGCGACCACGGGCAGGAAATCAACGATACGCGCAACAATTTTTGGGGCCACAACAGCAATTTTGCCAAATGGCAGACGCATGTGCCGATGCTGGTGTGGTGGCCCGGCAAAGCGGGCAAAACGCTGGACTACAGAACCTCCCATTACGACGTGGTCCCCACGCTTGTGCAGGATGCGCTGGCGTGCACTAACCCGGCGGAAGATTATTCCCTGGGGCAGAATTTGTTTGACGCCTCCCCCCGTCCGTTTTCCCTCATCTCCAGCTACACCAAAAAAGCGGTGCGGGAAGGCGATAAAATTTCCGTGATTGATAATTACGGTTATCTGGAAAATTACGACGAAAACTACCAAAAGACGGAAACCGGCGTCAGCCCGCAGGCTTTATCGGCCGCGCTGAAAACTTTTTCAAAGTTTTATAAGTAATTTGATTTTTTATACAAAAAATAAAAATGATTCTAATTCGATAGAATTCATTTTTTGTCTTAATTTAAAAAGTTTTGTTTTTAATCTTGACACAAACATCAAAAAAGTATTAAAACAACAACATAAGGATAATTATACGACTTGGCTTCTTCTATAGAGGAAAGTCAAGTTTTTCTTTGATTTTTTCCCCTGGCTTTCTTAATCTAAAGGAGTGTGAGTATGAAAAGAGTTTTTGTGTTTTTGTTGCTATGTTCTTTTTGCAGCGGGTGTTTTTTTCAAGCCGTAAAAGGGATTCGTAAAAATTGGAAAGTGATGAAAAATACCCAAAGCATATTAATAGGACAAGACATTAATGTTGCCAAACATATTTACGGAGAGCCGACTAAAACAGTTAAGTTGTCTGACGGATATGGCTTGGTATGGGGCGTTGATCGAACGGGAGAGGTGGTTGGTATGTCAGGTACTGTAAGAACTTCTGGCAGTGCTTGGTTTCCTGGTAATAACAACAATATCTTGGGCAATACGGCTTTTACCTCTTCAAGCGGCCGGGTTGCTTCACACGTGGTAAGGGGCAGCTCTTGCTATATTGCTATAAAAACCAATTTCCGTGGAATTATTACTAAAGCAATGAACGAGGGGTTTCAGACGGATAGAATAAACTCTTACGAGCCGGAATGTTTAGCTTTCTTTACGAACAGCCGTCAGTTTTGCAACGCGGTTATCCGCGCAAATCCTAAGCAAAAAATGGGCGATTGCTGGCGTACGGATTATAGCGCATTAAACAAACCTTATACGAATTTAGTTATTCCGGATACCTATAAAAGCCGTTATGTAGGAACAGAAGAAAAACACGAAAATTTCTTTTTTGATTAACAAGTTTTCGATTCCTACCGAAACGCAAAGCAGTTTGCGTTTCTTTGGGACTAAATAAAAAACCCGCCAAAAAGGCGGGTTTTTATATTTACCCCCAATAGGAATCGAACCTATATCCCCTGCTTAGAAGGCAGATGCTCTATCCATTGAGCTATGGGGGCCAAAACGTTTATTTGATACTATATTTTACAAAAAAACGGACAAACATTCAAAATTTTTATTTTTTTACCTGTACCTGCCGCGTTTTGGCAACCGTATCGGTTTCGGTGTCGTAAATTTCAAGCGTATAATCCAGCAGGTTCCCTTCGTCGTCGTAATGTTCCCAAAGCACTTGTTTGTACATCGTGCCGGGGCCGATGGTCAGGCGGGTATAGTGTTCCCCTACGGCGTAGGAGCCTTTGCCCGTGTCTTCCAAATCAATAAATTTTAATTGTCCTTGGCTGATTTGGTATCCCCCCCATTTTTCTTTCATTAAAGAAAGGTCGAAATGCTCGTTAATCTCTTTTGCGCTGTCTTCGTTCAGGTTTACATACAGGCGTTCTTTCCAGTCGTAAATGCCGGTGGTTTTGGTGTCGGGGCGGTAGGTGCGGGTGATTTGGTAGTTGCGCGTGTTGCTTTCCATGCTTTTGTCTTGTTCCAGGAGTTCTTTACCGCCCTCAAAAGAAATGCCGTCCTCACACAGCGATTTAAACGTACGTTTAATGCCAAGCGCGTCGTCAAACAGGGTGATGACGCCGTCCGCATCGTCGCAGGTTAAAAAAGTGGTGGCGTAGTCCATTACGCTTTGGCGCGGGTCCAGCGTGGAATAAATTTTATCGTTATTAATCCATTTATGCTGGTCCGCCAGCCCTACGGCGTGGCCCATTTCGTGTAATACCGTGTACAATAACGACGTGTTCGAATACCCAAATTCCCGCAGCAAAAGGGTTAATTCTTCCATCAGTTCCGTCATGGCGGCGTGATCGGAAGCCGGCGTTTTTAAAATGCGTTCGCGCAAATCGTTAAATAAAGCGGTTTTTTGCTGTTGTTTTTCGCCCCAGGTTGCGGGTATGGCGTGGTTTTGGCGAACTTGACTGGTAATCAGCATATGCGGAATGGGGTTTAAGGAAAAATAAGAAGAAATTTTTTCCATATTATTCATTTTGGCGAAAAAGTTATTTTCGAAAAAGAAGGATACGTCCGCTTTTTGCTGCGGTTTTTTGGCGGGCTGGGGGTTTAACAGTTTTAAATATTTTTTGTCGAATGCGGAAAAATCGCACGCGGGCAGCCGTTCCAGCCGGGCATTTTGTTCCAGGGCTTTGAGTACCGGGGCAAATTCCTGTTCGCGCCCGGCCCGGCGGATTAAATAGGCGGGATAAACCGTCCACAATTTAAGGGCCAGGCGGAGGGTTTTGTCAAAATCTTCCGGGGTGGTTACGGTAAGGCCGTCTTTGCTTAGGTAGGTGCAGTAGGAGATTGTTTCCCCTTTTGCCAGTTTCGGGGCCAGAAAGCGGGGCCGGTTGACGTTATAAGAAACCAGCCGGGCCATCGGTTCGGCCTGTGCCGCCAGTGCGCCCAGTAACATACAAACCGCTATAAGGATATTTTTCATAAATCCGCCTTATTTGAAAGGGATACTTATACAGTATCCTTTTGGGGCGCGGTTTTTCCAGGGTCTTTGGGCCTATATTCCTCTGGGCCCGGCGGGCGGAACATTCCCCGGGCGGTACATAAAATGTTACAATAGATTTATTTCAAACGGGGAGTCGTTAAATGGCGCGCAATTTATCATTTTCTTATTCTAAAATGGGCATGTATAAAGAATGCCCGCAGAAGTACAAATTCCGCTACGTGCACATGCTGCCCGAACAGCCCAAGTATTACTTTGCGTTTGGTTCGGCGCTGCACGAGGTGATGGAATATATTTATAATCCCGCAAATTCCGCGTTTCCCACATTGGCCGAAGCCTTGGCGTTTTTTGAAAACCATTGGAATAAAACCTCGTTTGCCCAAAAAGGCTACGCGTCGGTGGAAAAGGAACTGGCGGGTTTTGCCGAAGGCCGGCGCATTATTGAAACGTATTACGCCAAACACGCGGCGGATTTTTTCCATCCGCTTTCCGTGGAAATGAAAAGCACCCTGGATATCGACGGGCTGAGCTTAATCAGCATTTTGGACCGTATCGATTATCTGGGCGACGGCAAAGTCAAAATTTTGGACTATAAAACGGGTAAAACCGTCCAGCGCGAGCCGGACCAGCTGTACATGTACCAAAAAGTGGTGGAAAATTCCCCCGCCATTAAATCGCTCGTCCAGCAAAAGGACCCGGGCGTTAAAGAACTGCGCGTGGAACAACTCAGCTTTTACCACCTGCCCACCCTGCATGAAATGACGTTTGAACGCGCGCCGGACAAAGAAATTTTCGAATTTTGGCAAAATGTGCTGACGGTGGCGGACAACATCCGCGCCGGGAAATTCAACCCCACCCCCGGCGAAAACCAGTGCCGCTGGTGCGATTACCGCAACCTCTGCCCCGTATTTACGGGCAAGGAATACAACGGCCTGACGGGATATGCCGCCCGGAACGCTTCTTTAACCCCGGCGTTTACGGCCGCCGCGCCCGCGCCGGAGCCCAAAACGGCGCAGGACGAAATTTCCGAAAAAATCGACCGCTGCGGCGCGCTGTTGGACGAAGCCAAACAGCTGCAGAAGGAAATCATCGCGCTGATGCGGGCGCATAATTTCGAACGCCACTTCGGCAAAAACTACAAAGCTGAACTTTCCCGCATCGAAAAACTGGAATTTACCGACAAAGCCAAAGTGGTGGAGTTGCTTCGGACCCTAAAACTGCTCGCCAAAGTGCTGGTGCCCACGCAAAGCACGGTGGCGGGGCTGCTTGCCGATGCGTCCGTTCCGCCGGAAGCGAAAGAAAAACTCCGGGCGCTTGCCGTTAAGACGGAAGACGTAAAACTGGATTTGGAAAAAGTGGAGTAAAAATGTCTGTACAAAAAAAAGACAATCGTTTGAAATTTTCCGTTTGCGCAGTTCTCCTCGCGTTAGTGTTGTTTACGGCGTCGCGCACCGCGCTTTTGTTTTTGAATCCTGCTTTTTTTGCGACTTTGACGGGGGCGCAGCTGGCGTCTGCTTTTTTGAACGGATTACGCTTTGATTTTGCGGTTATCGCTCTTTTTATGGGGCCCGCCATACTTTTGTTAAACCTGCCTGTAAAAAAAATCGGGTGGGCCACCCTATGGAAGAGTTTTTTGGTGTTGGAATCCGTATCGTTTGCCGTCATGCTGGCGGCGGACCAAATCTATTTCCCTAAAATTAACCGCCATATCGCCGAAGAAGTCCTGCAGGTTTCCAACGACTGGGGATTTGTCTTTTCGTACGCGTTTACTCAGGCGTGGCCTGTGCTTTTGGCACTGGCTGCCGTGTGCGCGCTTGCCGGGTGGCTGATTTGGCGCGGTTCCAAGGTCTATTCCCCCCGCCGCTGGAGCGCAAAAAAAGAAACGCTTTGCGCGGTGCTTATCGTATTGGTTGTTGTGCTGGGAATCCGCGGGCACTTGGGGCGCGGCAAATCGCTCGGCGTGGCAGACGTATACCAGTTTGCCTCCACCCCGGCGCAGGCCGCGCTGACGCTAAACGGGGTTTTTACCGCGTACCAGGTGGGACGCAAGGGCAAAGTGGAATCGGCCAATGAGTTCCCGGCGGACGCGGCGCTCAAAAACGTACAAAAACTGTTTGTCGCCGCGGATGAAACGGTGCCGGACGCGGCCTACCCGCTGATGCGCCGCCGCACCGGGACGCCCTCCGCCCCCAAATACAACGTACTCATTGTTTTGTTGGAAGGCTGGCACCCGCATTATGTGGACGGCCTTTTCGGTAACGGCTACGGTGTAACGCCCGTATTCGACGGGCTTCTCAAAGAAGGGGTCAATTTTACAAATGCGTATGCGAGCGGGCTTCGCAGTATTTTCGGGTTTGCGGCCGTGATGGCTTCCCTGCCGCTGGTGCCGGGGCTTCCGGCGTTTGGATACGGGCTGGAGCTTTCCGCGTTATCCCCCATGCCCAAGCACTTTGCGGATGCCGGATACTATACGTTTTTTGCCCAAAGCTCCCACCGCGATTCGTACCGCCTTTGCGCTCTGGCTTCGGCCCTGGGCGCGCAGGAAAGCTACGGCTGGGAGGATATTCCCGAGCGGCTGGAATACAATAAAACGGCGCCTTTCGGTTACGATTACGACGTCTTTATGTTCGCCGCCGATAAAATTAAAGCGCGCAAAGAGCCTCATTTTATGGGCATGGTGTTTACGGGCATTACGCATGAACCGTTTACGTCCACGTTATCCCAGTTTGACAAATATCCCTACGATTCTTGGGAACACGGCTTTTTAAATACGCTGGGCTTTGCGGACTGGTCCATCGGCGAGCTGTTAAAACGCGCCAAAGAGGACGGGTGGTTTGACGATACGATTTTTGTGTTCGTGGCGGACCACACTTCCGGCGGCCCGCAGAATCCTTCCCTCAGAAACCATTTCCGCATTCCGCTTTTGGTGTACGCACCCAAATTGTTTAAACCGCAGGAACGCAAATACGTCGTTTCCCAGTTGGATATTGTCCCCACCCTGTACCGTTTGACGGGAATCTCCCCGCTCTATACGGCGTACGGGCGGGATTTGTTTGATACTTCCGTGCCGCATGCGGCGCTCGTGTCCGAAGGCGTTAACATCGGTGTAATTACCGACGAAGGCGAAATGCGCCACAGCGGAACGCAGATTTTGGACCAGCAGGCCGACGTTCCTGCTTTTAACGAGAACGGCAAAGCGGAAGAAATAGTTTTATCGTTGGACAAAGCCGCCTATACGCTGCTCGGTAAAAATAAATGGTATAGAGAGGATGCTTCAAAATGACGGAACGCTTTATCGCCGCGCTTGATTTGGGTACTTCCAGCTGCCGTGCGGCGGCCGTGTCCCCGGACGGACGTATTCTGTGCCAAAAAACGGTCCCGCTGGCGCCCGTGCGCCGCGCGCTGGGCTTGTCCGAGTATGACGCACAAACGCTGTTTTCCGCTCAATTAGAGGCCCTGCACGGCGTTTTAAATGAGGCCGGCCCGCAAAACGCGGCGGCCATTGCCGTGGCGTCCCAGCGTTCCACCGTGGTGCTATGGGATAAATCTTCCGGGTTGTCCGTTGCCCCCGTTTTAACGTGGGAAGACGGCCGCGCCGCCGAAGAAGCGCAGCTTTGTACCCTGGCGCAGGACGAAATCCACGCGCTGACTGGGTTATATAAAACCCCCTATTTTTCCGCTCCTAAAATCGCCTGGTGTTTGAAAAACTGTCCGTCCGCCCAAGAGGCGCTGGCGGCGGGTACGCTGGCGATGGGGCCAGCCGCGACGTATTTTATTTGGCGTCTGACGAACGGAGCCGTGTTCGCCACGGACCCAACGCTTGCCCAGCGTACGCTTTTGTTTGATATCAATACGCGCGCGTGGAGCCGCCCTTTATGCGAAGCGTTTGGCGTGCCGGCGTCTGTTTTACCCGCGGTGCTTCCTTCCGGCGCGGATTACGGATTTTATCAGTATAACGGCGTAAACATTCCTATTTTATCCTGCGCGGGCGACCAGCAGGCCGCCGCTTACGCGGCAGACCTTATGCCGGGCAAGTGCAGTATTAATTACGGCACGGGTGCGTTTTTACTTTATAACGCCGGGCGCGAGGCAAAACGCCTGCCCGGGATGTTGACTTCGCTGGCAGTGTCGGAAGATTCCTCCGAAAGCGATATCTTGCTGGAAGGGCCCGTAAACGCGGCGGGCAGCGTATTTATGTGGTTAAACGAATGCGGCGTGGCGATTGATATGGCGTCCGCCGACGCGTTAATCAAAACGGCCCAAAAGCCCGTGTGGCTATTGCCTGCTTTGGGCGGTTTGGGGGCGCCGTATTGGGACTTTTCCGTTTCGCCCGCGATTGCCGGGCTCTCCCCCCTCACCAAAAAAGCCGATGTGGCGGCCGGAGCTGTGCGCGGCGTGGCATTTTCGGTGGCGGATGTGGCGTATTATTTGCGCAAGTCCGGCTTGGACCCGGTGCAGACGAGTGTTTCGGGTGGGCTTTCGCGCTTGGAATCGCTGGTGCAGTTTCAGGCGGATATTTTACAGCGGGAACTAACCGTGCTGGAAGAAACCGAAGGCACGCTGTTGGGCGCGGCGCGCTTGGCCGCGCGGCGGTTGGGCGCGGCAAAAGACGCGTGGAATTTGCCTCTCGTCAAACGGACGGTTCAGCCCGGTATTTTTGGCGTGGAAGCAGATAAAGAATACCAAAACTGGCGCAAGTTTGTGGAATGGAGCAAAGCCAAACCCGCGTTGTAACGAAGCAACTTTTACTCCGCCCCGGGTATTCATCCGGGGCGTTTTTATTTCACAACGTCGCGGGGCCATCGTCTTGCCCGCACGGAATCAAGGGTTCTTAGTCCAATAAAAAACTCCCCGGGTTTGCACCCGGGGAGTTTTTATTGGTTAATCGGCTTACTATAAAATGTCTGCCATGTTGATTTCTTGCGGCTGAACCACGGCGGCTTGGGCCGTTTGTTTGGCGGCGGCAGCCGTTTTCTTGGCCGAAGTTTTTACCGCGGCGGCTTTATTTTGCGCAGACGCCTTGGCGTTGGCGGCTTTGGCTTTGGCCGTGCTGCGGCGTTTGGCTGCGGTAGTTCTGGCTTTGGCCGCGTTCTGTCTTACCTGCGTTTTAGCGGCGGAAACGGCCTGTTTGGCTTCGGCGGCTTCTTCTTCCAGTACGGTGGGCGTGGGAACGGCTTTACCCGTTCTTAACGCAAATTCGCGGTCCAGTTCTTCCTGCAACGCGGCCGCTTTTTGGGCTTTGGCGGCTTCCAGCTGCTGTTGTAAGCGTACCAGTTCGGGGTCTTCTTCCAACTGGGCGGCTTTGGCTTGGTATTCCTGTTCAAGCTGGGCGCGCAGGGCGGCGGCTTCCGCTTCCGCTTTGGCTTTTTCCTCGGCTTCTTTTTCAGCTTGGAGTTGGGCCACTATCGCGTCTTGCGCGGCGAGTTCCTGTTCCAGGGCGCGTACGTCCGCCAGTTTCTGCGCCTGTACCTGAAGCGCCTGCTGGTGTACGGCGGCTTTTTTGACGGCCAGCACACGCGCGGTGGCCGACTGCGGCAGATATTCTTCCGTCAGCGTGAAGGCGTTTTGCCCGGCCGCGTTGGCGGCGGTTAAATCGGCCCCTTGTTGGATAAGAAATAAAGCCGTGCGGTCGTTTTTGGCTTTAATGGCGTTCATCAAAGGCGTGTTTTTTGCGTTATCCAGCACGTTCGGGTCCGCCCCCGCCGCGAGCAGCGCTTTGGCTGCTTCCGTGCCGGGCGCATAGGCGCTGTACGTCATGGCCGTGCGGCCCTGGCGGTCTTTGATGTTGGGGTCGGTTTTTTTGTTTCTAAGCAAAATCTGTACGCATTCCGGGCGGTCCTTGGCGGTGGCGCGCATAAGCGGCGTTACGCCGGTGTTATCCTGGGCGTTGACGTCCGCACCCAGATTAATCAGCGTGCGCAGCGCGTCGGGGCGGTTTTGTTCAACGGCATAGAAAATAGGTGTCCGGCCCGACAGGTCCGAAATATTCACGTCCGCTTTGCCTGTTTTGGCAAGCAGGCGGATGGTGTCGTCGTGCCCTTCGGCAGCGGCGGCGGCCATCGGGGACAATCCCGTCGCCGGGTTGCGGTAGGAAGCGTTGGCTCCAGCTGCAAGCAGTTGTTTAACGTTATTGTCAAACCCGTTTTGGGCCGCGTAAATGAGCGCGGTGTTGCCGGAGTTGTCGGGCAGATTGACTGCTTTGTTATCAAGCGTAATCAAGCTGGCGATGAGTTTGGGGTTGTCGGCCTTTACGGCGTGCAGAAGGGCGGTTTTTCCCAAATCGTCTTTGGCGGTAACGTCGGCCCCGTGGGAAATTAAATAAGAAACCACTTCATCGTTGCCGGCGGCCGCGGCGGAAATCAGCGGCGTGATGCCGTAGCTGGATTTATCGTTCACGTTGGCTTTGCCGTCTTCCACCAACATTTTGATAATGTCCATATTGCCTTTTTCGGCGGCGATGGTCAGCGGCGTGATGCCGGCGTAGTTCTTTTCGTTTACGTTCACATTGGCGTACATCAGGGTGCGGACGCGGTCCGCATCGCTGATTTTAACGGCGCGTACCAAAGAGGTATCGTACACGTATTTGGTGGTGGCGCGGGGGCGGTTGCCCAGCGTATCGCTGTGATATTTTTTCTGTTCGGCGCCGAACACGGTGCCGCGGTAAATGTCACCCGGGGTTTGGACGGCTTGCTGTGCAATGGCGTCCGTGGCGGAGCGCGGCGCGCTTTCGCCCAAAACTAATCCTTCATACCCTGTATAATAGTCGTCCCCGGTTTTGGCTTGTTGCGCGCAAAGCGGAAGAACGGCCATCGTTAAAACAAAAACGACGCTTAATTTTTTCATAGATTTTCCTCCAATGATTATATAATAGCAAAACGGAGAAAATTTTTTATAAAAATTTTATGGATTTTTTCCTAAAAAACATTATAATGTAGGTATAACAACCCCAAAAATAAAGAAATGTTGAAAAAAACTTGCATTTTTTTGTTTTACGATGTATGATAGAAGTATACCAAACGTTTGGTAAACCAATTTATCCCCCAGAACCTTTCGATTTACCCCCCGAACGGTTCTGAACAAAGCCCTGGGCACATCCCCCAGGGCTTTTTCTTTGTTCTTTTTTGTAAAAAAGAAACCCAAAAAACTTTCTTATTCTTTTTTATGACAGCATAAAAAGAATCAAAGACATTCTTTACTTTTTGTGTCGACAAAAAGTAAGCAAAAAACTCGCAGGCCGGATCCTATAAAACGCACTCCCGGCGGACGTTTTTACAACTCGCTTCGCTCAAACAAATAAAAACGTTTCTCCGCCTTGAGGCGTTTTATAAACAGGATAAAGGCCTGCAAACAACAACGGCAACTCCGGACGCTTTTTATAAACAGGACTAAGGGCGGAATATCATGTGGCATAAAGGCAATAAAAAACCACCCCTTGCGGGGTGGTTTCAAATCGTCGCAAAATCCCAATTACAGAGAAATCGCGCTCACCGGGCAGCTTTGCTTAAAACTTGCATAACTGCCCTGCGCTCTTCTCTTACAGAAATTTGCTCTGGCAGGTAAAACTTTAGCTTGCAGGCTGTCCGTTAAGAAAATAAAAGCCACCCTTCGCAGAGTGGCTTTAAAGCGTTGTCGCAAATTTCTTACAGAGAAATCGCGCTCACCGGGCAGGTGCCGGCGCAGGCGCCGCATTCAATGCATTTGGTCGCGTCAATGTTTCTTTTGCCGTCCACTTCGCTGATGGCGGCCACGGGGCAGGCGGATTCGCAAGCGCCGCAGTTAATGCAAACATCCGGGTTCACTTTGTAAGCCATAATTATTCTCCTATTATTCGGTAAAAATTATATTTAAATTATACAAAAATTGAACGCGTTTTAGGTTTCTTCGTCGGAGATTTCCCCCCTTGTCAAGCACGTACAATAGTGGTAAAATTAAAAGTAAGGATAAACTAACTTTTATGCAAACAGAAAATTTCCGCACTTTACACCAATTAAAACCGGGCAACACCGCCCAAATCCGCGAAATACAAACTACTCCCAAAATGGCCGAAAAATTGGCGGCTATGGGAATAGTCCGCGGGCAGTTTGTTACGCGTCAGAAAGGCTCCAGCCCTGTCGTAATCAGCGTTTCCGGGACGGAAGTGGCCATTGGGCGCGAAACCGCCAAAAAGATTCTCGTCACTTCCAAAAAAAACACATTTCTCCTGGCCGGAAACCCCAATGTGGGCAAGAGTTTGATTTTTTCGCGCCTGACGGGGATTGGCATTATCTCGTCCAACTTCCCCGGCACCACCGTGGGTCTTAACTACGGGCAGACGCAGTTTGACGGAGAATCGTACGATATTATCGACATTCCCGGCCTGTACCGCCTGGAAGAAGAATGGCTCATCGAAGGCAAAAAACGCAACCTGTTTAAAGAACTGGAGTACGATTTTATCGTCTGCGTGTCCGACGCGTCTCACCTGGAGCGCAACCTGTATTTCGTGCTGGAAATTTTGTCGCTCAGAAAACCCGTCATTTTACTCTTGAACAAATTTGACGAAGCCCAGCGCAAAGGGATTCAAATTGACGTAAAAGCGCTTTCCAAAATGTTGGGCATTCCCGTTATCCCGACGGTGGCTTCCACGGGTGAGGGCCTCAAAGAACTGGCGGAAGTGGCGCCCAAAGTAGCGGAACGGGAAGAAACGCGTTCCCCGTTAGTGGTGCCGGAATCGGCCGAAGAAAAATGGCATATCATCGGGAACATTATCCAAAAAGTGCAGACGGTAAAGCATAAACACCCGTCGTTTTGGGAACATTTGCAGGGATGGGCGACTACCCCCGCCACCGGCTTGCCGATTGCGTTTTTGGTGCTTATCGCCTCGTTCTTTTTGGTGCGTTTCGTGGGCGAAAGCATTATTGATTTTGTGGACCCGCTCTACGAAAATTATTACGTGCCGTTTTTGGAAAATCTGTTCGGCCCGTGGAAAGACAATATGCTCGGCATGCTGCTTTTGGGCGACGGCGGAGAGCACTATTTCGGCCTCTTAACGGACGGTCTAAAGCTGGCACTTGTCGACGTAATGTCCTATGTGCTGGCGTTTTATGCGCTTTTGGGGTTTTTGGGCGATTTGGGGTACCTTCCCCGCCTGGCCGTGCTCCTGGACGGCATTTTGCACAAAATCGGCTTGCACGGGTATGGGTCACTACCCATTATGCTGGGGTTTGGCTGTAAAGTTCCGGCGGTAATGGGTATCCGCGTGCTGGAAACGCGCCGGGAGCGGATTATCGCGCTTGCGCTGATTTTGGTGCTGGCGCCGTGTATTTCGCAAACGGCCATGATTATTTCCATTTTGTCCCCCCACGGCCTTAAATACATGCTGATTGTATTCGGCGCGTTATTTATTAACGGGATTTTGGCGGGCACCGTGCTTAATAAAATGATGAAAGGCGATACGCCCGAGCTGTTTATGGAAATCCCCTCCTGGCAGATTCCGCAATTAAAACCGCTTGCGCGCAAGTTGTGGATTCGCATGAAAGAATACCTGTGCGACGCGCTGCCGCTGATTTTGGCGGGTATTTTGTTTGTGGACTTGATGCAGCTTTCCGGCGTGACGAATTTTATTACAAGAATTTCGCGTCTGCCCGTGGAAAAGCTCTTGGGCCTGCCAGGCGAAACCACGCCGCTTTTAATTTTGGGGTTCCTGCGCAAAGACGTATCCATCGCGCTCCTGGAGCCGTTTAACCTGCCGCCGCAATCGCTCGTTGTCGCGTGCGTGTTTATGGCGATGTACTTGCCTTGCGTGGCGACGTTTTTTGTGATGCTGCGCGAAAGCGGCTGGAAAGATACGTTTAAAGTGGTTGCGCTGACGCTGTCTTTGGCGTTCCTGTCGGCGGGCATACTGAGAATGATTTTGATGTAAACCAAACCACTCTCTTCATACAAACAACGGATAAGATTTTTTTCTTATCCGTTGTTATTTTTTAAAACCCCATGCTTTTGCATAAACCTGTGATTTTACTGCCGCATTCCGTTTTGCCCGGGTGTTCCGAATGGTCCAGCCAAACGATGTAATAAGAAACCGCTTGTCCTTTTAACGTGCCGCCTCCCAAATCCTTTCCGTTATTTGCCAAGCCGTGGGTGTCGCTTAGTGTCAGATTGGCTGCCGCGCTTTCAAACATGTCTACGGCAAATTTATCGCACCACAGCATGTAACGGCCAGAGGTGCTTTCCGTACAGCCGGGGTATTCAATATCCAATTCTCTCCAGTGTTGGGGATAATCCCCGTTGGCCATATAATATACTTCCATCGCGTCTTTAAGGGATTTGGCGGCCGTTTGCAGTTGTGTAAACCGGCTTTTTGCCACAGCCTTGGTGTATTGCGGCAGCGCGACGGCTGACAAAATGCCGATAATCAGCACCACGACTAATAATTCGATAAGGGTAAATCCCCTCTTATTTTTTTGCATGACGTTCTCCTTGAATGTCCGTTTTTAGAAAACAGCCCGCAAAAAAACGGCTGTTACGTTTGAGCTTCTTGCAGTAACCCAAAGCATAACAGCCGTGGTTTGCCGCCCTTGCGGGCGGCAAACACTCGGCACAAAACAGCCGGGTAATTAGTCCGTCTGCTTTGTGCCTAAAACGACTGTTTTTGGACTGCAAGAATGCCGCTTGTACAAACGGCTCTCCGTATTCTGCATACGGTTCCAAAAACAGATAAATTTTTACCGGGTGTTCCCGGGCCCTTCTTAAAAAATCCTTTTAGTCCGTAATCGTATAGCTGCCGTAGCGGCCGATGTCCACCGGCATGGGGATTTCCGTCCCCAGCGGGCCTTCAAAATACATGGTGCCCGTCAGATGATAGTCCAGCGTGCCGCTGCCCATGCTGATAAGCCCCAGCACTTTGTTGCTAAACGTGGCCATGGGCACTTTTACTTTGGCTTTGGCGTTTTTGACGGAGTTGGGCTCGATGCGGATATCCCGTAATGTAATGTCGGCCATGTAATCGTCGTTTACGGTCAGTTTGCCGTCAAAGCGTTTAAGCGCGGCGGCCTGTTTTTTGTTTAGGTTGGTAATGGCGACGACGACATCAAAATCAAAAGAAGTTAAATTGTAATTGGTCAGCTCCACGCTTTTAAGCGCAAATTTGCAGTTGGCCAGGTTTTGGGCTTCCTGCACTGTGGAACAAGCGGTAAAAAAAACGGCGGCAAGCAAGCATAAAAACAGTTTTTTCATGGGTCCTCCGAAAGATATTTTCCGTCCGTGTCCGGACGGGCATAAAATAATTGTATAATAAAATGAAACATTTATGGAGAAATTATGAATCCTTTACAACAAAAAATTTATAACCGTTTTATCCGTTACGCCGCCGTAGAAACCACCAGTGATCCGGCGAGCAAATCCGTGCCCAGCACGCCGTCGCAAATTTCGTTTGCGCACATGCTGGCGGCCGAAATGAAAACCGTCGGCTTCCAGGAAGTGGAAG
Source organism: uncultured Elusimicrobiales bacterium (assembly GCA_910576915.1). Lineage (GTDB taxonomy): Bacteria > Elusimicrobiota > Elusimicrobia > Elusimicrobiales > Elusimicrobiaceae > Avelusimicrobium. The sequence continues at coordinate 56,182 of CAJTJT010000004.1, read as the reverse complement.
TGGACGAATTCGGCATCGTTACCGGGTTACTGCCGGCCAATACGGATAAAAAAGCCCCCGTCATCGGCTTCTTGGCGCACATGGATACCGTATGCGATTACAGCGGCAAAGACGTCCACCCCGTTCTTCATCCCAATTATGACGGCGGCACACTGACGATTAACGCCGATAAAAACATGTTTTTATCGCCCGAAACCGCCCCGAATTTGAAACTTTGCGTAGGGGACGATATCGTCACCGCGGACGGCAATACCCTCCTGGGAGGTGACGATAAAATCGGCATCGCCACGATTATGACGCTGGCCGAACATCTTTTGGCGCATCCCGAAATTGAGCACGGTCCGATTAAAGCCGCGTTTACGATTGACGAGGAAATCGGCACCGGCATCGGATATTTTGACATTGAACGCTTCGGCGCGGATTTTGCGTATACTGTGGACGGCGCGAATTTGGGCGAAGTGGACTGCGGTAACTTCAACGCCGATACGGTTACCATTCACATTACGGGTAAATCCTGCCACCCCGGTTCCGCCAAAGGTTTTATGGCCAACCCGGTGCGTATTGCGGCGGATATCGTTTCTTCCTGGCCGGAAGACAAACTGCCCGAAACCACCGACGGCGAAGAGGGATTTGTGCTGTTTAAAGACATTGAAGGCGGGTTAGAGAGCGCCACGTTGCGCGGCATCGTGCGTGAGCATGACCTGGCCAAATTTGAACATTTCAAAGTAATGTTGGAAGAACTGGCCGAAGAAAAACGCAAAAAATATCCGGCCGCCAAAATTGAAGTGAAATTCAAAGAACAATACCGCAACATGCGCGAAATTTTGAAAGAACAACCCCGCGCCATGGAACTGTTGGAAGAAGCCTTAAAAGAAAATAAGGTGGAATACCGCTTAACCCAGGCGCGCGGCGGGACGGACGGCTCCCAGCTTTCCCTGCAAGGGCTGCCGACCCCCAACTTGTTTGCCGGGTACGAAAACCCGCACGGCCCGTATGAATGGCTGAGCATGACGTGGGTGGAAAAAGCGTTCCACGTATTGGAAAGCGTCGCCAAGAATGCGGTAAAATAAGCGTATTTCGCAACGAATAAGTCCCCGGGCTGGTTTCCCCCCTCCCGGGGATTTTTATGTGCTGTAAAAAACTCTTGCGGGCCGCCTGCAAGGAATAAAAAGGCGTCATCCCCGAATGTTGGCGGCGCGCAGCTTTCGGGGAGCTTCTTCTGATTTATAACGACTGGATTCTGAAACCCTATAACTAGACCCCGTATTACAACCCCGTACTACTACCTTACGGGGCAGGCTCTTACGGGGTGACGCCAAGCGGAAAAAGCGTCAGTTCAGGATGACGGTTAAAGGCAAAACGGCCTTGATTCTGGACTTAAGGCTCCGGCGGCGCGCAGCGTGCCGGAATGACGGCGTGGGGAAGCCTTCGGGAATGACGTGGCGAAAAAATACTCGGGAATGACGACCTTTTTTATTTACATAGCGCCTTTGCATTTTTCCTTATCTACAGACAAAGAATATCCCCTCTGAAACAACACTAGGCATCGGTGCTTTATTGCCCCCCGGCCACGCTGTAGCACAATAAATAAATATCCCCCGGCGTAGCCGGGGGTTTTTCTTATGCGGGCCCTGCCCTTCCTTTACTAGCTTCCTGCAAATGCAGCCTTAACCGCTCCTATCTCTTGCGTACCCCTTCCCTATTAGGTCATTCTGAGTTGCCTCTGCTCAGAATCTACCACTTTTTGAACAACCACAGCTTTAACAACGTAGATGCCGAGCAGAAACCTCTCGGCATGACCCTTCCTGATTTTATCTAAACGCATATTTCTTCTTTTGTTTCTATTTCTTTATTTGCTGTCTATAACAGCCTACCCCACGGTGGAACCTTAGTAGAACCCCCGGCATAGCCGGGGGATTTCCTTTACATACAAAAAAGAACCCCGGTTTCCCGGGGTTCTTTTAAACTGTTTGGCTGTCCGCTTACAGGGCGGGAGCCGGTTGTTGCGGGGCCGCCGCGGGCATGCCCTGGCTGGCGGAATCCAACAAGTTTTTGGCGTCGGAGATGGTCGGGTCCAAAGATTTCGTTACCGTATTGTAGTTAAAGCGGTAAGAAATTTTGAAGCTCTGCGGATTCTCCGGCGGAACTTTTACCAACACGGAGTAATTGTCCGGGTCCACGGCGGTGGAAATATCCCACGTAATCAGGTTCTGCGCCGCCGGATGTTTAGCTTCGATAAATTCCTGAAGCGTAAATCCGTTTACGAGCGGATAATTTTTCACTTCCGTAAGAGCGGCGTCCATCGGGTTTACTTCCGCCTGTTGGGGCGCGGCCGGCGGAACGTTTTGCGGTTCTTCGTACAGCATTTCGTTCATTTGTTCCTGCTGGGCGGCCATTTGTTCCGCTTGCGCTTTGTTGGAGGACAAGAGGTTAAACTGCGCCGGGATTAAGTTCATAAAAGCCAGCATCACGTAGATGAGCGCGGCCAAAACCAGGGCCACCAGCACGCCTACCAACATTTTGGCTTTTCCAGCGGGTTTTACGTCGGCAGCTTTCAAATCGTGCTGGGCATTGATGTCGTCGTCCAGGCCGTCGATTTGGAGGCGTTCGGACTGCGCCGGTTCCGGCACCATCGGCACGGTTTTGATGTCCAGCGTCGCGCCGCGTTTGGTTTTAATGGTGTTTTCCAAAATCACCTGGGAAACGGTCACGTCCGCAGGCGCGTTTTCGGCGGCGGGCACGGGCGTTTCGGTTTGCTGGGTGCTGGAAACGATTTCGGTAAAAGCGTCCGCTTTTTCTTCTTCTTTAGCCGCGGCCGGAGCATTAGTTTGTTTCAGTCCGCCCAATTCTTTGGGCAGGGCGTTGCCGTCGGCCTGGGCGGGCGGAACAAAGTCCGAAATCAAATAGGTGGAACCTTCTTTAAGTTCGATTTCCGTCAAATCGTTGGGGTTGGCCACGGGCAGCGGCTGGTCGGCCGTTTGCTGGCCGATGGCGTCGAGCGACGGGATTTCCTGCGCTTCGGCGGGGGCGGCTTCAGCCTGGGCCGGCTGGGCGGCGGTTTGGTCGATACCGAACAGCTGTTCCACCGTTTGTTCGCTCTGGGCGTCGCGTTCGGTAAACGCGTCTTTCAAATCGGCGTCCGTAATAAGTACGCCTTCGGGCTGTTCCGTTTTGGCTCCGGGGACGAGTTCCTGCAGCGTTTCTTCTTTTTCGTCCTCTTCGGCGGTTTTTACTTCTTTTACGCCGAGGTCATCGAGCGACGGCATATCCGTGGCGGCCGGAAGCGGCTGCGCGGCGGGTTGCTGCGCCGGGGCGGGCTGGTCGGCCGGCATTTGCGAAGCGGGCAGTACTTCTTCTTTTACTTCGGGCTGTTTGGCGTCCGGCGCGATGGAAAGCGCGGGCGCGTCGTTATCGTTAAAATCAAGCGTTTGGGGTTTTTCTTCGGTGACGGGTTCCGCTTTCGGTTGGGCGGGTTCTTCTTTTTTGTCGTCACCCAGGGAAGCCATGGCGGCGGCACCCGCGGCAATCGCGGCGGCGCCGGCGGCCAGTCTTAACGTGTTGGCTTTTTTCTCTTCTTCTTTTTCTTTAATAACCTGGTCAATCGCGTTTTCCTGCGGAGCGGTTTCTCCGGTCAGTTCGGAAAGGAAGGCTTCTTTGGCTTCTTCGGTTACGGCCGGTTTTTCTTCGGCGGCTTTTAACGCGTCGTCCAGTTTGGCCGTTTCTTGTTTAAGCGCATCGGCTTGGGCAGCCAGTTCCTGGGCTTGCGCCGGGGTTAACAAATCCTGGAAAGTGCTTTCTTTTTCTTCCTGGGACTGTTCCAGCGTTTTGGCGTTATATAAGGAGTCCATGGCCGAGCTGAGGACCAGGTCTTCCCCCCCGTTGGCGCCGAGGGCTGTTTCGTCGGAAGCGCCCAAATCTACGGGGCCGAGCATATCCACCGTCTGGTTTTGGGTGGTGTTGGCGGCGGCCACGATGTCTTCGGCTTTGGAAACCAGGCTGGCCGTATTGGTGATTAACGCGTCTTCGTTTACTTCGGGCGTTAAATCGTGCTGGGTAAGGGTGATGGTGTTATTATGGGCGTCGTCCGTCGGCGGGACATACGCCGGAGTGTCCGCCGGGCGGGCGGTTTCGCGCGCCTGTTGGGCGGCGGTGACGGCTTCTTCCAGTTTGGTTTGCATGCCGTCGAGCTTGGCTTGCATGCCGGAAATTTGGGCGGTCAGCGCGTCGAGCTTGCCGAGCAGTAAGGCGGCTAAGCCTTCGTCTGCCGCGTTGGCGGCCGGAGCAGCCTCCTGCGCGGGTTGGGTTTGCGCGGGGGCGGCCTGGACGGCGGGCTGCGTCACGGGCACTTGGTCAAATTCAAAAATGGAAGACGCTTTGGCCCACTCCTGGTTGCCGCCGTTGGCGGCGTCTTCGGCGCAGATCAGCGTATCCGGGGTAAAGCCTTGCAGCGTTACCAGTTTTTCTTCTTCAAAAGGACCCTCTACTTTGTCGTTAATATAGACCCAGTATCTCATTGTTTGTCACCCTTAAACATAAATATAAAACGGCACGATAACAGCATAGCAAATTATGCCGTAATTTAACAATACTTTTTATTAGGCGGCGTTAGGCGTTTGAATCCACGCGCGCCTGTTTGTACATATTAAGCAGGTTGTCCAGCTCTTCTTTTCCGGCTTTTCTCGTCTGAATGTTAGACAGCATGTCCGTCATCAGTTCCAGGGAGGAGCCGTTTTCCAGCATATCCAGTACAAATTGTGAAATCCGGCGGTTGTAGGTTCCGTTCAGTTCCCCTACCAGCGTACGCAGCGCGAATACGTGTTTTTCCCGGTCGGACTTCCAAAACGTGTACGGAGCCAGATTTTCTTCAAAAAACTGTAAGATTTCTTCCGCCGGCTTGGTGCCCAGGTAGCTTTTCATGAGTTCCGGCGCAAGGCCTTGCGTAAGCGTTTGGGCTTTTAAATCGCGCAGGTATTTGGCCTGTTTGGCGGCTTCTTCGTAGCTGAGCGAGCCCAGCAGTACTTTGCAGGCCAGTTCTTTATTGTCTTTGGCGTCAGCGCAGTACGGCAGGGTTTGCAGCAGTTCGTTCATTTCCCGTTCCAGCTGGATGAACGTTTTTTTACCGCCAAAGCGTTCGGCCAGGTCGTATTCATAGCCGGCATAAAGGTCTTTTTTGGAAAGGCTTTTGCGCAGGACTTCGCGGTCCCGGCGGACGGACGCTTTTTGCCCCGCGGCTTCAAAACTGTCGGCCGTGCCGTCTACCAAAACGCGTACGGCCAGGCCCAGGTTTTCCCACGGGTCGGATACGTGCGGCAGTTTTTTAAGCACACTTTCAAATGTGCCCGCGATATCGGCCGGAGATTTGGCCTTTAGATAGCGGCAGGCGATAATCATTAAATCTTCTTCCAAAATGCGTCCATTTAACAGTTTGGATAAAAGCGCGGTGTCCTGCGCGTCTTTAGGCGTAATGTGGCACAGCATAGCGCGCGCGGTGAGCGAGGCGCAGAGGCGTTCGTCCGGGTTTTGTTTTAACAGCTGTTCCATTAAACGGCGCGATTCGAGTTTAAAGGAAACGCTGGCCGGGCGCGTATATAAAACTTCCAGCTCCGCCGTCAGTTTTACGGAGAGGCCGTATTTGTCGGCAAATTTAAAAATTTCTTTGCGGTTTTGTTTGGCGGTTTTGGCCGATGGCGCCAGTAAGGTGTCTGCTTTTTCCAGCAGGATATTAACGGCGAAAAGGGCTTTGTCTTTATCCGGCATGTCCTGGTCCTGCACGTCTTTTAGGGCGGCGGCGAATTCTTCGTCAAAGTATTTGCGGGTGGAGAAGGAGGCATACACGTCGAGCAGTTTGGACGTGTCTTTCGCGGATACTTCCAGTGCGGCGCAAAGTTCGGTAATGGAAGTGGCGTTGTTGTAAATGCGCAGCTGGCGCAGGGCGGCGTTGAGGGTGATTTCGTCTAACAAAATTTTGGCGGCGGTGGTGTCGGCCATGGGCGAATCGGAGCTTAAACGGGCGGCGATGTCGGCGATGTCCTGCTGCAGCTGGGGAAGCGTTTTTTTATTTTCCAGCGTGTAGACCACTTTGGCGGCGTAATCGTCGTCAATGCCGGGGAGCATGTTGTAAATGGTGCCCAGCATGCCGCTTCTTTTGTTTGTTTTATCGCTCATAAATTCCCTCTAACAAGATTTTAAAAACGTATTGATTTGTTTTTCGAGTTCGGACGCTCTGTCCGGGTTTTTGATATAAGCCTGGTTGGCGCGTACATTTTCCACCGCGCACCGGACGCAGGTCTGTAATAAATGTTTGGCGCATACGACGTCCGAAAAAATAATATCCGCCACCCGTTCTTTTACCGCGTCCAGTTCTTTCAGCGCCCGCACGGCAGCTTTGGCCGCGTCGGCCGGTACGCAGGCCGCCTGCCACAGCGCGTCCTGTACGGCATCTTCCCGGCCCGGGTTGTCCTGCGGGAGTTTTTTTACGGTAATAAAGGCCGCGTACGCTTCGCCGTCTTTTTTAATATAGTTTTTGAGTTCGTTTTTTAAAGACGCAAAACGGCTTAAACTTTGCGTTAAAAGGGGTTTGTCCGCTTCCGGCGTGGCTTTGCGTTTGAGCGTGGTGCCTACGGCCATCATCGCAAGCGCGCATCCCATGGCCCCCGCCGATGCGGCGGCGGCCCCTCCGCCCGGGGTCGGGTCGGACGAGGCCAGCGCTTCAATAAATTTATCTGCGGCGGTGTACCATTCCATGCTTTTTCCCCTTACATGATGGTGCCGGATTCCAAATCTTCGTATTTTTTAATGCGAAGCATTTTTAACCGGTCTTCGTCGATGCCCGTGCGGCTGAAGAACACGTGTTCAATGGCGCTTGCGGGCATAATATAGCTGCCGCGTTTGACGCCTTTGGGGTCGGTTTTGACGCCCAGCCACACGCAGAAAGTAGTTAAATCTTTAAAATCTTTCATTTCCAGTTCGGCGGCGGCGCGTTGGAGTTTTTGCGGTTCGCCGAATCCCCCCGTAATGGCGGCGGAGTGGAAGCCGCAGTTTTTGGCGGCTACAATGTCGCGGTGGGTATCGCCGATGACGTAGACGTTTTCCGGCGCGATTTTGGTTTTAAATTTTTTCTCCGCGCGTTTAACGGCTGCCTGCAGCATTTCTTCGCGGGTGTGGCCGTCTTCGCCGTAGCCGCCGACAGTGAAAAACTTGCCCAGATTGCTGGGTTCCAGTTTCAGCTTGGCGCCTTCTTCCAGGTTGCCGGTGCCGAGGCCCAAAATGACGTCTTTTTCTTTAGACAAAAGCGTTAAAAATTTTTCCACGCCGGGCATAACGTCGTAGCGTTTGCAGCGTACGGAGGCGTGCACTTCCTGCGGTAACAGTTCCAGGTATTTGGCCGTCATTTTTTTCATATCCGCAGCGGTGGGTTTTTTGCCTTTTTTAACGAGCGAATAGACGATGGCAAAATTATCCGTGTCCGTGCGGCCGGAGATGAGGGAATGGTCAAATTCGGGTTTTACGCCGTAGAGTTCTGCGATGGCTTTGGTGAGCGCGGTGCGCCCGCAGCCGCCGGCGTTGACGAGGGTTCCGTCCAAATCAAATAAAACGAGCTTTTTCATTTCTTTTCTCCTTGTTGTTTGACTATGCCGGTTACCACATAGGCCCCGCCTACGGCGAGAATCATCCCCAGCACTTTATATATAGAAATCGTGTCCTGTCCCAGGCAGACGGATAAAATAAACGTCATCACCGGGTAGGATAAAATAATGGCCGTGGCTTTGCTTAAATCCATGTTGCGGATAGCCCGGTACCAATACGTATTGCCCAAAAAGTAGTTCGCAAACGCGCATAAGATAAGCATGCTCCACAGCGTGGCGTTGCTTTCAAACATTAGCGGCCCCTGGAATACGGCCAAATACGCCACCAACACCGCCAGGGCCGGGACGGCAAACAGCGCGCGCGCCGCCGAGATTAACTGCGGCTCCATGTGCGCCGGCAGTTTTTTGGCAAAAATGTGGCTGAGCTGGAACATCCACAGGCAGCCGATAATCATAAGATCGCCCTTTAACTGAATAGTAGTGCCCGCCTGCCAAAGAAGAAGCCCGACGCCCAAAATAATCAGCACAGACCCCCCCATTTGGCGCAGGGTGGGGCGTTCTTTTAAAATTAAGTACGACATGATGAGCGAATAAATAATTTCAAACTGGTTCAAAATCGCGCCGTTGACGGGCGTTGTGTAGTTAAGCGCAATCATAAATACCGTCATGGGCAGTGCGGTGCCGAAGGTGCCCATCGCCAAACATTGGGGCCAAACGTCTTTTTGCGTTAAAATTTTCCAGTTATTGTTTTTGAGCAGGTACGGCAGAAAAAATACGCCCGCCGCCAAACAGGCCAACAGTAAAAACAGGGCGGAAGTAACATACGGTACCGCCGCTTTGCCAATTACTAAATTGGCGGCGGTGGCGAACCAGGCAATCCAAACGGCGATAACAGGTGAAATATTAAACATTATTTATATTGTACTTAATTCCGGGTGTGTATTGGAAGATTAATGTCCTTCTTTTTTTACCGTCATGCTCACCCAATAGGCCCCCGCAAACGTGACGGCCAGGCCGAAAAGCTGGTACAGCGTGGGCGTTTCAAGCCCCAGTCCGGCGGAAATCAGCAGGGATAATACCGGGTAAGATAAATAAATAGCGGTTACTTTGCTTAAATCCAGCGCGCGGATGGCTTTGTACCACACCACCATCGCAAGCCCGTATTTCAAAAGCCCCGTATAGGCCAGCACGGAGAACATGCGCACATTCGGCACCAGCGTAAAGTTCTCTTTTAGCAGCCACATGGCCGCCAAAATAATCACGAGCGCAGGCAGCGCAAACAGGTTCCTCGCCATGCTGATAACCCGGTGGTCCAGGTATTTGGGGAGCTTTTTGGCCACGGTGGACCCGGCCTGCAGCATCCACGTACTGCCTACGATGAGTAAATCCCCCGTCCAGCGCGGCGTATATTGTTCTTTGATAAGAATGATAAGCACCCCCGCCACAATAAGCGCGCTTCCGGCAAGCTGGGCTTTGCTGGGAAATTCTTTTAAGAAGATGGCGGCGAACAGAAGCGAGTAAAACAGTTCGGACTGCTGCAAAATGGCGGCGTTGCCCGGCGTGGTGTAGTGGAGCGCAATCAGCGAAATGGTGAACGGCAGCGCGGTGCCGAACGTGCCGATAAACAGGAATTTCCAGCGCGTTTCGGGCGCTAATAATTCCCCCCATTTATGGTTTTTGGTAATCCACGGGGTGAAGTAAAGTACGCCGATAAGCGTGCCCAAAAAAACGAGTAAAGCGGGGCTGATGACGCCAACGGCGTATTTGCCCGCCACAGGCGAAAGCCCTACGATTGCCCAGCAAACCCAGGCAGCGGCCAACGGAGAAAACAGACTGTTTTTCATATTTTAAATTTTATCATTTTGGGAAGAAGGACGGGAGGGCTTGTATTGTTTTTTTTTTTTGATAACATGGGGATAAATTGAGGTTTGGCGGCTGCCCGTCGTACGTCATTCCCGAATGTGAAGCGCCCCGCTGGGGCTCAGTATGACTTTTTTAATAGGAGCATAGAAAATGAAGGGTTTTACATTAATAGAGCTGTTAGTCGTCGTCTTAATCATTGGAATTTTATCTTCCGTGGCGTTGCCGCAATATACCAAAGCGGTGTGGAAAGCCCGCGCCGCCGAATTGCGCTCCGTCACGCGAACGCTGGCGACGGGTCAGGAGGCGTTTTTTATGGCAAACGGAACGTATCCCAGAAGTTTCGACGAGTTGGATATTGATGTCAATCTGCCAAATAAAGGACGTGGCTCCCAATGCGGGCTGACGACGCAAGACAGCCGCGGAAACGGTAAATATGAGTTAATTGTAAATAATAATTTCGGACAACATTATTTATCTTCTTCTATGTTTATTGACGGTCCCTACAAATGCGGCGGGTTTACATTCGTGCACCCGCAGACAAAGGCGACGGGCGTTTCGGAGGAAAAAATGTATTGTTGGGAATGGACGGGGAGCAGTTTTTCAAAACCGGCCGGCAGTTTTTGCGAAAAAGTAATGCAGGGCAAATATGCGGCATCAAATTGGGGTTACCGCATGTATGAACTGCCATAAACAGAACGGAATTTTACTCAGCCCCGGCTCGATAGGCGCCGGGGTTTTTTATTCCTCCGGCCTCCGTATGTTTGGGACATATTATAATAGTGTGGCTTAACCAGTCCAATGAGTGCGGGTCCTCGCCGGACGGGCGACAGGGGAGCCCAGGCTCTGGGCAGTTGTTTTTTTGTTTGCGTCATTCCCAAAACAATGTGGCTCCATTAGTCAAAAGAGTGCGGACAATCTCCGCGGCCTGGAAGGCCTTGACCCGTTTTTTTTTTTTGATAACATGGGGATAATTCTGGTATTTGCCGTTTCTTTCGTATAGAATTGCTCAGCGGTTGCCGGGATATCTTTCAAGGAGAAAAAAATGAAAAAATTAGTTTATGTATTAGTCTTCTTATTGGCGTCTGTTCCGTCGTTTGCCCAGTACTTTCCCACCACGTCCAATAATAATTATTACGAGCTGCGTTTCCAAAATACAGTTGGAATTGAAAACGGTTCCCTCCTACTTTCGGGCTTTATTGGCGGTGGTGCCAGCGTCAATAAAGTAGATGGCGTCGAGTGGGGGCAGGACGGCGGCCTGAGTGCCGGGGCGCAGCTGATGGGGTTTCCCTCCAAGTACTTGGGCGTGGGTGTGGAAATTTCCGGAAGCAGTTTTTTTGAAACCACCGATGATTCCCTTTATTATTACACCAACGGGTACGGATATACTTATTACGATAATATGAAAGTTACGGCTTCGGTTTTAAACATTATGTTTGCCTCGCGCATTAATTTTAATCCGCAGCACCGCGTCCGCGCTTACCTTCCTATGGGCTTAGGCGTTGGACTTGCCCGGTTTGAAACGAAAATGTTTAACCATAGCTATACGGAGGATTCTACAGGCTTTGCTTATTATGTAGGTATGGGGCTGGAGGTTTCCTTAAATTCCCGGTTTGTTTTGGGGGTGGAAACGCGCTATAACGGCTTTAATTTTAAGTTTGAAGACGGCGAAAAAGTATATCCCCAATATTTGACGGCCTTGTTAAAAGTCAGTGCGAAGTTTTAACAGTTAAAAATTAGGAAGTTAGGATTTCCCCCCGGTCTTCTGGCCGGGGATTTTTTTGCCCGAAACGTGTATGAGACGGCGGCTTTCCCGGCCTTGCGCAGGTAGGCGGCCCGCAGGGTCAGTTGGTGCGCTTTTTGTCTGAAACGCAGCGAGGAGCTCGGCTTCCGGTCGTTTTTCTGACGAAAAACGCCTACAGCCTGGCCTCGCGGTTTTTGCCTTGCCCGCCGTGGAACTTTATGCGGGCAAACAAAAACATCGCTCCGGCTTTCTCATCCCTGCGCAGGCAGGCGGCCCGCAGGGTCAGTTGGTACGCTCTCTGCGATAAATTAAAAAAACCGGACTTTCGTCCGGTTTTTAAATTTATTGCGCATAGGGACTCTCCCTCCAGTAAAATTCCTGACGGAATTTTCTTCCGGGCCGGCCCTCGCGGTACTCGCCTTTCGTGTTCGCCAGTGCGGCTCGCACTCAAACTCGTACATCGCTCCGGGCTTCTCGTCCCTACGCAGGCAAAGAAGTTTGCCTGCTCTCTGTCTTAATATTTAATAAAAAACCCAGGTTAAATACCTGGGTTTTTTATTAAATATGCGCAGAGAGGGACTCGAACCCTCAAGCCTTGCGGCATGCGCCCCTCAAACGCACGCGTATACCAATTCCGCCACCTGCGCGAAAATCTTTTTTACTTCGAGGGTTTTGTAAAGAACTGTTTTCCTGCTACCGTTATATTTTAGCAAAAAATATACGGCCTTGCAACTATTTTAAAAAAACCGCTCCCCGCCGTGAAAACGGGGAGCAGAAAATTATTTTCCGGCTTCGGCCGGGGCGGAAGCCGCCGGGATTTTAACGCTGTCCATAACGGAAGCGGACGATTTTTTGTTGGAAGCAATCGTCAACGTGATGGACGTGCACATTAAAATAAGGGCCAAAATAGCCGTAAATTTATTGATGGCGTTAAAGGCGGTGGGGCTGGCGAACAGGTTGTCCGCGCCGGACGCGCCGAAAATACCTGCGGCGGAACCTTTGCCGCTTTGCAAAAGGACCAATAAAATAAGCAGGATGCAAACGATAAAATGCAACGTCAAAATTAAAGTGTACATTCGGGAATCTCCTGTAAAAATAACACCGTTATTATAGCATTTTTTTTAATGCCTGTCGCCAGGTTTATTGGGCCCGCTTTTTGGGGAGCGGAATTTGTTTTGCCGTCAGTTTGACCAGGCGCGCGGCGGTTTTGGCGTCGTCGACGTCCTCCACCAGTAAATACGGTTTTGCGCCCGGATACGGCGCGGCTTTTGGCATGGCGGGAAACGCTTTTTCCCCCTCCGGCGTGACTTTCACAAAAAACTGGTTGTCACAAACAAGTGCGACGGGTTTTTTATCGCAGTAAATGCAATAATCGCCAAACATTATACGGTACGAGATAAAACCCGCTTTGCCGATTTGCTCGCAAACGTATTGCACAAATTCAATGTTGGAAGCCATTTCTCCTCCCGGTTTTATGTTGCCATATTGTACTTTAATTTGAAGGGGTTGTATTGTTTTTTTTTTTTGATAACATGGGTTGAGCCCGAGGCGTTTCGGCTTGAGCTATCTGGCAGGACAATTTTTTATGGGAGAATTCATATGAAAGGTTTTACGCTTATTGAATTATTGGTGGTTGTGCTTATTATCGGCATATTATCGGCGGTGGCGTTGCCGCAGTATGAAAAAATAGTTTTAAAAGTTAGGGTAAAGAATGTTGCCCGGCTAATGCAGAACATAAAAAAAGCGAAAGAAGTATGCAAACTGGCGGATTTTTCACAACCTTGTGATACGTTGGAAGAATTGTCTGTTACTTTTCCTTGTCGTGAGGAAACGGGTAATGTTTGTTCCAGCGATAAATACCGTTTAGTGTTATCCGGCGGTGGTGCGTATGGTTCTAATATTTATGGAACGGTTGTTCCTTTTCATGGTGAGTTGGCATTAAAAAATGATGATAAATTTTATTGTTATACCCATTACAGCTCTACCAACCGCGCGGCAGAACAATGCCGCATGTTGGGCGGAACGGTTTATCAATCCCCTGGGTATAAGTTGCCGGATGATTTTTAGTTTCGGTATAAAATAGCCCCGCCCTCTAAACGTCAGAGGGCGGGTTTGTGTCGGTTAATTGTTTAGTAGACCGAAAGTCTTACCCTGGCTATTTCGCTAACGCGACCAAGCCAGGAAGTTCCTTTTTGCTAAAAAATAGACCGGGCCCAAACAACAGGCCCGGTTTGTGTCAGATTATTTCGGGTTGGCAAAAAGTCTTGCCTGGTTTATTTGGCTAAAGCCACTAAACCGGGCAATTCTTTCGGTATAAAATAGCCCCGCCCTCTAAACGTCAGAGGGCGGGTTTGTGTCGGTTAATTGTTTAATAGACTGAAAGTTTTGCCGGACTATTTGGCCAAGGCCACTAAACCGGGCAATTCTTTCCCTTCCACAAATTCCATGCTGGCGCCGCCGCCCGTGGAAACGTGCGACAATTCTTTCTGGTTGAATTTGCCTTTTTTCAGCACGTTCACGCTGTCGCCGCCGCCGATAATCGTCGTGGCGCCGGCTTTCGTGGCGTCAATCATTGCCTGGGCAACCGCAAAGCTGCCTTTGGCGAAGTTCGGGAATTCAAACACGCCCATGGGGCCGTTCCAGAAGATGGTTTTGCACTGGAGCAATTCGTTGCGGAACAGTTCAATCGTTTTGGGTCCGATATCGAGGCCCATCAAATCGGCCGGGATATTGATGTCTTCCACAAGCACGGGTTCGGTGGTTTCGGCGAATTCTTTGCCGCAGACGTGGTCCACGGGCAGCAAGATTTTAACGCCTTTTTCCTGGGCTTTGGCCAAAACGGCTTTGGCTTCGTTTTCTTTTTCGGCGTCAAACAAGGATTTGCCGATTTCGTAACCCTGTACTTTCAGGAACGTATAAGCCATACCGCCGCCGATAACGAGGACGTTTACTTTGTCCATCAAATTGTTAAGCAGCATGATTTTGTCGGACACTTTGGCGCCGCCGACCACGGCCGCAAACGGGCGGGCCGGGTTTTCGAGGGCTTTACCCAAAAATTCCACTTCTTTCTGCACGAGGTAACCCGCGCAGCCGGGCAAATAGTCCGCCACGGCACTGGTGGAGGCGTGGGCGCGGTGAACCGTACCGAACGCTTCTTGCACGAACACTTCGCCGTGTTTGGCGAGCTGTTTGGCAAATTCGGGGTCGTTCTTTTCTTCTTCGGGGTGGAAGCGGAGGTTTTCCAAGAGGGCGATTTCGCCGTTTTTGGTTTCGGCGACTACTTTATCGGCTTCCGGGCCTACGCAGTCTTTGGCAAAGTGCACCGGTACGCCAAACAGTTTTTCCACTTCGGCGGCAACGGGAGCCAGGCTAAATTCGGGGCAAACTTTGCCTTTCGGGCGGCCCAGGTGGGCGATAAGCACTACGCGGCAGTTGTTTTCCAAAAGGTGTTTGATGGTTTTTTCGGTGGCGACGATGCGTTTGTTGTTATCCACTTTACCGTCTTTCAAAGGCACGTTGTAGTCAACGCGCACCAAGACTTTTTTATCTTTCAGGTCCATGTCCTGAATTTTTTTGATGCTGTCAAAATTCATACTTTTCCTTGACTCCTTTTTTAACTTTTGCCCGTGCGTAAACGCGGGTTTTTTTATCTCTTAAATTTTACAAAATTTGGACGAGTCCGGCACGTCGTTTATCTGCGCTGGAGTTTGCTGAGCAGCCGCAAAATTTCCATATACAGCCAAATCAGCGTAACCATCAGCCCGAAGGCCGCGTACCATTCCATGTATTTCGGCGCGGCGTAATGGCTCGTCATCTCATCGATGAAATAAAAATCCATCAGGAAATTAAACGCGGCCACGGCACATATCAGCACGCTGATAGCGATGGAAAGCGGCGAAGAAGACGTTAAATACGCCGTGCTGACGCCAAAAAGCGACAACACAAAAGAGCCCAGATACAAAAGCGCGATGGCGGCGGTGGCGGAAAAAATCCCAATCATAAGGCCGCGGGACATTTTAATAAGCCCCGTGCGATACACAAACAGCATGACGAAAAATACCAGTATCGTGGCGGCCACGGCATTAAATACGATTCCCTGGAACGCTGCGTTATACGCGGCGGAAATGGTGCCTAAAAACAACCCTTCCAAAAACGCGTAAACGGGTGAGGTAAACGCAGATAAAGTGGGTTTAAAAGACGTAATCAGCGCCATTACAAAAGCGCCGATAGCCAGCGGCCACAGAAAGGCGGCCCAGCTTTGGTAATGCGTCCAGGAAATCATCGCCCCCAATACGCAGATAAACAGGAGTGCGAATGTTTTGTTAATGGTGCCCTGCACCGTCATTACTTGGTAGGCGCTGTGCGCGTTTTCGCGGGCGCGTTCAAAGGCGCCTTCGTTTAACATCGGGTTTGTTGCCATAAGAATCCCCCTTGGGTAAGATATTTTTATTGTAGGAAATTTTGAAGCAGAATAACGTGTTTATTTTTGTATTAGTTTATAAATAAAAAACACCCCCGGGGTGCCCGGGGGTGTAAAAAGTCTGTATTTATTTGGAGAAGAAAGGCTTATCCGTCGTATTAAAGAATAAGCGGGTTCTGATGCGGGCCCAGTCTTGCGGGCGTTTTTCCTGAACGGTTTTTTTGATGAAGTTCAAGTCTTCTTTGGTTAAAGAAAACCATTCATCCGAAGTTCTGCCGTCGAAAGTGTTGAGAATGTCGTCGAACGTCATTTGCAACGCATAGCCGATGTAACCGTTATTGTAACCGGCTAAAAATTCGTTTCCTTTCGGCGAAATCACAAACAGCGGGTCCGTGGCGGTGCCGGAAAGATCGGTCCAGCCTTCGTCTAATTTAAAGTACTTGCCGGAGACGGAGCCGGTTTTCAGTTTTCTTGTTCTGACGGCGTCTCTGCCATGGCGCGCGGTATTGATTTTAATGGTGTGATTGGCGCTGAGCGTCAAGAGCTGGTTCGGCGAAGCGGTGGCCAACACGTTTACAAACGGCGCGTTGTAGACGGGATTAGCCGTCCACATCAACATCACATTATCATTTTCCGCGTGATTATAGTGTTTTCTGAACGTACGGCTGTGGCGTTCCATATATTCATGGTCTCCGGGTTCGCGGATATCACCTTCCTCATCATAGCGCATGCACGTGCCGGACAAAATCAGCCAGTGTGCGTCCAGTGCATAGGCTTTGCACGCGATATCAGCGTCAAAGGGACCGTTGTCCTGGTCCATTTTGCTGTCGTAAAAAGATTCGGAAATCGCAAAATCCACCCGTAAATTCTTTTTGATGGCGTCTTTATTGGTAGCAACCGCCGCATTTACTTTATTGTTTACGGTTGATTCCAGTTTTGTACCGGCGTTGGCAAATAACGGACAGGCCAACAGTAACAGCAATCCTGCACAGGTCCAAGTTTTATTCATAATCTCTCCTCGAAAATACTGCTTTTCCTTATTATAAATAATTAATGGTAAATTTTCCAGGGGTCAAAAGACCTAGTTTAATTTAGGCCCGGGCCTATAACGTTCTTTCCATAAAATAAAACCCCCGGCCTGGGCCGGGGGCTGTTAATTTGGTCGGTGTAACGGCTTAAATTACATCATGCCGCCCATTCCCCCCATGCCGGGCATGGCCGGGCCGTGGGAGTGGCCTTCTTTTTCCGGCGCGTCCGCCACCAAGGTTTCGGTGAGGAGCACGGTGCCGGTGATGGAAGCGGCGTTTTCCAAGGCGGTGCGGACCACTTTGGCCGGGTCCACTACGCCGGCTTTCAGGAGGTCGCAGTAAGTGTCGGTATCGGCATCATAACCGTCGGCCGCACCTTTCATTTTGAGCACGTTGTCAACGACTACCGCGCCGTCCAGGCCCGCGTTGACGGCGATTTGTTTCAAAGGAGCCGTCAGGGCTTTTTTGACGATGTTGATACCGGTGCGGATATCTTCGTTATCGGCTTTTAAGGCGTCCAGGGCTTTTTGGCTGCGGGCCAAAGCTACGCCGCCGCCGGGGACAAGGCCTTCTTCCACGCCGGCTTTGGTGGCGTTTTTGGCGTCTTCCACTTTGGCTTTTTTTGCTTTCAGTTCGGTTTCCGTGGCCGCACCTACGCTGATGACGGCTACGCCGCCGGAGAGTTTGGCCAAGCGTTCCTGGAGTTTTTCTCTGTCGTATTCGCTCTTGGAGTTTTCAATCTGTTTGCGGATTTGTTCGGCGCGCGCAGCGATGGCTTCTTTGCTGCCTTTGCCGCTGACGATGGTGGTGTTTTCTTTGTCAATCACCACGCGGGCGCACTGGCCGAGCATGGCGAGTTCGGCTTTGTCGAGCTTAATGCCGCGTTCTTCGCTAAGCACGTTGCCGCCGGTCAAAATGGCGATGTCTTCCAGCATTTCTTTGCGTCTGTCGCCAAAGCCGGGGGCTTTTACGGCGCAGCCTTTCAAGGTGCCGCGCAGTTTGTTTACCACCAGCGTAGCGAGCGCTTCGCCGTCCACATCTTCGGCGATGATGAGGAACTGTTTGCCGCTCTGTACGATTTTTTCCAAAACGGGCAAAAGTTCGTTCATGGAAGAAATTTTCTTGTCCGTAATAATGAGGTACGGGTTTTCAAGCACGCATTCCATTCTTTCGGAATCGGTCACAAAGTACGGAGAAATGTAGCCGCGGTCAAACTGCATACCTTCCACGATTTCAAGCTGCGTTTCGGCGGTTTTGCCTTCTTCTACCGTGATTACGCCTTCCGCGCCCACTTTTTCGATGGCTTCGGCAATCATGTTGCCGATTTCGCGGTCGTTGGAAGAAATGGTGGCGATTTGCGCTTTTTCTTCTTTGGTTTTAACGGGCTGCTGCATTTTGGCCAAGGATTCTTTGGTGGCTTCTACGGCCATTTCGATACCTTTTTTCACCAAGGTCGGGTTGGCGCCGGCGGTGATGTTTTTGATGCCTTCGGTCAGCATGGCGTTGGCGAGCACGGTGGCGGTGGTGGTACCGTCGCCGGCGACGTCGTTGGTTTTGGAGGCCACTTCGCGGATGAGCTGGGCGCCCATGTTTTCAAATTTGTCTTCGAGTTCGATGTCTTTGGCAATCGTCACGCCGTCGTCAATGATAAGCGGAGAGCCGAACTTTTTTTCCAGCACTACGCTTCTGCCCTTGGGGCCCAAGGTAACTTTAACGGCGTTTGCTACTTTTTCGATGCCCGTTTTCATTTTGGCGCGGGCTTCATCGCCATAAATAATTTGTTTAGCCATAGTTGTATATTCCCCCTAAAATTAACCTAAAATACCCAAAATTTCGTCCTGGTGAATGATTAAATACGTTTCACCGTCCAGTTTTACTTCGGTGCCGGAGTATTTGCCGTACAGCACACGGTCGCCTTTTTTAACGTCCATCGCGGCGCGTTCGCCTTTGTCGGCCATTTTGCCCGGGCCGGTGGCCAATACTTCGCCTTCCATGGGTTTTTCTTTCGCGGTGTCAGGAATGATGATTCCCCCTTTCATCGTTTCTCTTTCGATGGGTTTAACCAATACGCGGTCGCCCAGCGGTTTGAAGTTTACTTCTGCCATAATTCCGTTCACTCCTTTACGTTAAGTTAAAAACATTTTTCCCGGCGGGGTGTTAGCACTCCCGCGGGCTTAATGCTAATTTAGCATATATATAATATAATTGTCAACCCTTCTTTTAGAGTGCTAAAAAAGGGGTTATTTTTATATGGGTTTTCCAAGCAGGCCCGGAATGGTGTAACGGAAAGAAAAAGCCCCCGGAGGCCGGAGGCTTTTTTATTAATCGCGGGAGAAAAACCGTTTTAAGCGCTGCTTAAACGTGACGGGTTTTGCCGGCAGGATTTTGATAAGCACGGCGGAGATGTTGTCCTGTCCGTCTTTATCGTTGGCTTCGCGCACCAGGCGGCGGCAAAGTTTTACGATGGCGGTTTCTTTCCCCTCGTGCAGGATGGCGGCCATGTCGCTTTCTCTTAATCCTTTATACAGGCCGTCGGAGCACAGCAAGAGGACGTCGCCCACTTTTACGGGGAATTTTAACAGGTCAAATTCAATATTCTTTTTAATACCCATCGCGCGCGTCAGCACGTTCTGGATTTTGGAACGGTCCGCTTCCGCCCGGGTTAAAAGGCCGCGGCGCACATGTTCCATGGCCAGCGAATGGTCCGTGGTGATTTGGACGATTTTATCGTCCCTGAACAGGTACAGGCGGGAATCGCCCACGTGGACGGCGGTGGCGAAATCTTTGTCAAAAATAACGCCGGTGAGCGTGGTGCCCATCATTTTGTAAATTTCGGAAGATTGGGCCGTAGAGTAAATGGCGGCGTTGGCCAAGTTGGCGGCCATTAAAATTTTGCGTTCAGTTTCGTCGAGTTTGGGCAGAAACGTCTGCGGGATTTTTAACTGTCCGTTATTTACTTTACGCACCGTTTCGGCCAGTACGGAAACTGCGATGTTACTGGCGATTTCCCCCGCGCTGTGGCCGCCCATACCGTCGGCTACCACGCCAAGGCCCAAATCGGAGGAAATGAGGACGTTGTCTTCGTTCTTCTCGCGGATTTTGCCGATGTCGGTCACTGCTGCAAATTCAATATCGAAGCTGCTCATAACTCGTCTCCGAAAAAGATCGTTCCCGCGCATCCCAGCGTTCCAAACGCGTACAGCAGGGCCAGCAGGAAGAAATACGCGTTATTGGTTTGCGCGTTTTTGTTAAAGTTTTTGATGGGGAAGCTGAGCGCGTAATCCCATACGGCCAGACGCATTTTGCTTTCTCCCCCCTGGTAGTAACGGCCCAGGAAGTTGAAGAAAAGCGGCTTTGTTTCTTCCGTCAGCAGGCCGGGCGCGATACGGCTGGTTTGCGCTTCGAAAAATTCGTTTAATTCTTCGGGCGTTTTTGAAGTCAGCTCGGTCGTGCGGTCGAAATGGGCGAAGAAGCGGCGGTTGCTGCGGATACCCAGTGCATCTTCCACGCGGGCGTTGGAGGCCGACGCGCTGGAAGATTTAACCTCAATGCGGTTGATAAACATATCCAGCGTGCTGTTGATGTCGCCCGCCAGGCCCGAAGTGGTGTAAGCCCATACGCCCAGTACGCCCAAAAGCGTTAGGGTAAACGGGGCCAGGATGGAATCTTTTTCCTGGCGGGAGGTCAAATAGTAGGCCGCCGCCAGCCCGCAGAACAAGGCTGCGTAGAACATCAGTTTGATAAACAAAGAGGAAGCGTTGGGGGCAATTGTTAAATGTGAAGCCAAATACGCCATCACCATCGAAAACGCCACCAGCACCGCCCCTAAAATCCCCTGGGATACGGAACGGTTGATCGTCCAGCTAAGTGATACCGCCCACGCCAGGGCAAACGTCAGAAAGCACAAATAATATTCCGGCGTGAACAGGAACTCGCCGACGTTGGCCAGCTCCATAAACGGCGCGTTGGGCGTAAACAGCCCCGCCAGGTACGATACGAACGACAGCACCAAAAGCGTGGTGGTGGAGCGCGAAAACGCTTTTAAGGCGGAAGAGGCAAAAATCAGCGCGAGCACCACGGCCGCCAGCCCCGTCAGCATCAGCTGGTTGGGTTCGTACTGAGGCGCGATAAACGGGGCGATTAAGTTGTGCAGCAGGCCCGCGTTTTCGGAAATATGGACGGAAGACACTTTGCCCAGCGAGTAGAACAAATACGTCACCGCTCCGGCAAACGCCATAAAAAGCGGTACAAATACGGCCATTTTAAGGATTGTTTTAAGACTGTTGCCCATCACTTCGGCCGTTTTGCCGGCTACGCCGCGGCCTGCGGGTTTTTTGGCGGGCATAAACACGTCTACGGGTTTGACGGCGGAGGCGTCCATCATCTGTACGGACGGGCGCGGGGCCGCCGGCCGGGGCGCGGGTTCGGCACCGATGGAATCCAGGTTCGGCATTTGCGGCAGTTTGGCGGAGGACGCCGTTACCGGGCGGCCGAAATCTTCGCGGTCTTTCACGCGCTGGCGTTTAATGGATTCGGTGGTGGCTTTATCGTCTTTTACGATTTTAAGCGACGCGTCTTCCCCCAGGTCAATCGTGCGGCCGGAATGCGTATTGATGCGGAGCATGTCTTCCGCGCGCATTTTTTTCAAATGGTCGTGGACTTCTTTGGCGGTTTGGAAGCGGTCATCCGGGTTTTTGCTCATCAATTTTTGGATGGCAAGCGACAGCCAGCCCGGCATATCTTTGCGGATTTTAGCCGGATCGGGCACCGGGTCGTTGATGTGTTTTTGAATGATGTCAATCGTGTTTTTGCCGTTGTATGGGAACTGGCCCGTTACCACGTAGTACAGGCTGGCGCCGATGGAGTACAAGTCTGCGCGGGTATCCAAATCGCGGCCCAGGGCCTGTTCGGGCGCGATAAAGTAAGCCGTCCCGGCCAGTTCGGTGGTTTTGGTAGAGCCTTTTTCTTTATCCACTTTTTTGGCGATACCGAAATCCAGCAGTTTGGCCTGGCCCTGCGGCGTAACAATGATGTTAGAAGGTTTAATATCGCGGTGGATGATGCCTTTTTCGTGCGCGGCATTGAGGCCCAGCAGCACGCCTTCAAATAAATCCAGTACCACGCCGATGGGCAGCACGCGGTTTTTCTTGAGCATCATGGAAAGCGTCTGCCCCTCGATATAGGACATGACGATAAAATAATACCCTTTCTCTTTACCGACGTTGTATACGTTAACGATGTTGGGGTGGTCTAACTCCGCAATAGCGCGGGCTTCGGTCAAAAAGAGCTCTACGGCTTTTTTGTCGTTGGCGAGGGCGGGGCTTAGGATTTTGACGCATACAATGCGGTTGAGCGCTTTATGGCGCGCTTTATATACGGCCCCCATTCCGCCTTCGGCCACTTTATTTAAAATCTCACAACCGGAAATATCGGTTCCAACCAGAGAAGAATTTTCGCTCATATGCGTCCTTAGAAGAAAATAATATAAAAAACGTTTCTAACATTATAACAAAAACTGCTTGATTTTATCCCAGCCAAACACTAGAATATAACTGTCAAGTAATCATATCATATTTTATGTCGAAAGCAACAGGGGGCGGCCGCTTTTTTGGGGGCCGTAAAATAAAATGAGTGAAAGCAGCTTTACTTTACTTAGGGATATCGGCACGATTTTGCTGGAAAACGGCGAAGAAGTGCGCTTTAGTATTGACGCGTACCGCGGCTACCGTTACGTATCCGTACGGCGGTACATTCAAACGGACGGTTTTACCGGCGCAACGCGCGACGGCGTTACGCTGACGCCCGAAATCGTGCAGGTGTTGGTCCCGCTGGTGGCCCGCCTGCCGGACGACCCGAAAGCCGTGCAGGACGGCGTACTGGGCAAATTTGCCAAACGGCCGGGTATTTGCGTGGTGGCAAAGGTGGGTTCTTTTAAGGGCCGCCGCGGGCTTGATTTGCGCCAATGGCAGGAGGACGTCGGTTGGACGAAAAAAGGCATTTGGCTGCCGTACGAGAAAATGAAAGAGATTAAGGCGTTATTTGCCCAAACCAAGGACGCTTTAAACGAAGCCCCGCCGGACTTGGACGATTTTTAGACGTTTATACGCAAACTTCCCGGCGGTTCGTTGCGGCGCCGGGAAGTTTTTTATGCGGAAAATGCTTTGTTTGCGCTTGAATACCTGTAAATAAAAAAGGCCCCGGTTATACAACCGGGGTCTTTTGCGTTTCAGATATTATTGCGCGTTCATGAGGGGCGGATAATCTTCTTTCCAATCCTTTTTTGCCTCAATCACGTGGTTTTCGATTAACATTTCTTTGGCGTTTTTAAATACTTCGTCCGCGTGAATGTCTTTCATACATTTGAAGTGGCCCAAGGGGCACTTCTTCCCCCCGTGCAGGGCGCAGGGGCGGCAGGGTAAATCTTTCACTTCCACGACGCGGTGCCCTTCCCCGTACGGGAAGAATCCCAATTCCCGCGTGGTGGGGCCGAAAATGGCCAGCGTGGGCACGTCAAACGCGGTAGCGATGTGCATGGGGCCCGAATCGTTGGTGATAAACAATTTAAAATGCTGCATAAGCGCCATCAAATCGGCCAGGCTGGTTTTGCCGCACAGGTTGGCGGCGTGTCCCTGGGATAACTGGCAGATTTTTTCGCCCAAATCGGCGTCTTTTTTGCCGCCCCCCACCAGCACGGCCTGTACGCCCAGTTCGGTTTGCAGGCGGCTGATAAGCTGGACAAAATACTCCATGGGCCAGCATTTGGTCGGCCAGGCGCTCCCGGCGTGAATGCCGACGAGCGTTTTGCCTTCCAAATTAAAATCTTTCATCAGGCGCGCCACGTTTTCTTCGGCCGTAGGCGTGTAGCGCATATTGAGTTTTTCGGCCGTAAATTTTTCTTTTACGATGCCCTGCAAGAGGGACAGGTTGCGTTCCGCGTCGTGAATCATCCAGGAGAACGGAACCGTTTTGGTATATAAAAACCACCCTTCGCTGGAGGTGAACCCGATGCGTACCGGTACGCGCGAAAGCCAGGCGATAAGCGCGCTTCTAAAGCTGCGGTGCGGGACTAACAGAATATCCACTCCGGCCTTTCGGATGGCTTTGGCGGTTTTCCACACGCCGAAAATTTTGTTCCAGCCCGTTTTTTCGTTTAAAATAATTTCGGACACTTCTTTCATGGGGCGGAAAATATCGTCCGTCTGCGGGCGCGTGATAACGACGATTTTCGCGTCCGGGAACAGCTTGGCCGTTTTGCGCACGAGCGGCGTGGTCAGCACGCTGTCGCCGATGAACGAGGTTTGGAAAATGGCAATTTTGTTTACTTTTTTACCGCTTTCTTCCGCGTGTTTATAGGCCCAGTCGCCCAGTTTGGGGGCTTTATATATAACGGGGATATTCCATTCTTTTAACGCTTCGAGGTATTTTTCAAGCGTATGTTTTTCAAGCGCGG
Source organism: uncultured Elusimicrobiales bacterium (assembly GCA_910576915.1). GTDB lineage: Bacteria > Elusimicrobiota > Elusimicrobia > Elusimicrobiales > Elusimicrobiaceae > Avelusimicrobium. Next base: position 32,094 of record CAJTJT010000004.1, on the reverse strand, counting down.
GCGACGTTTTGCGAAAGCGCACGTACAGGCGGCGGGCGATAGAGTTTTTGTCGTAGCGGACGCGGTTTTCAATGCGGCTGAAAAAACCGAGCAGAATGCTTTTTAACGTGGCGTGCAAATCGAGGTAGTGGGTAAAATGGCCCGCGCGGATTTGGCGGATGTTGCCCCATAAGCCTTTTTTGGCCACCATAATTTCGTCGATATCCGGGTGGCCGGCGAGGACGTCGGCAAACTGCGGTTTAACCAGCAGCGTAATATGCGCGTTGGGCCACGCCGCTTTGATGTTTTTATAGACGGGAGAAGATAATACAATATCACCCAGAGAGGACAAACGTACGACTAAAATTTTAGGCTGTTTTTCGTTCATAAGTTTTCACCAATTCCATGATTTTGTCGGTTGCTCCTTTAAAACTTAATGCGGTTTTGCGTGCGTTTTGCGCCATGTTTTCCAGCTGGGCCGGGTCGGCCGTTAAGCGCAAGACGGTTTCCTTAAAATTGTTTTCGTCCACCAGTACGCCGCCGCCAAATTCCAGTAACGCCTGTGCGGTCAGCGGCGCATTATAAAAGTGTTTGCCGAATAAAACGGTTTTGCTTAAAATGGCGGGTTCCAGCAGGTTATGCGCGCCGCGCGGCGCCACGGAGCCGCCCACAAACGTAAGCGTCGCCCGGGCGTACAGAGATTGTAACATACCCATTACGTCGGCGCAGAGAACGTCGGTGTTTTTGTCGAAATTCGCTTCGCTTATAAATGCGTAATGCAGGCCGCTTTGGCGCAGGGTGTCGGCAATTTCGGCGCGGCGTTCCAAATGGCGCGGCGCAAAAATAATTTTGATTCCTTTTTTAATAAGTTCCGGGGCGGCGCGGAAAAGCATGGTTTCTTCCTGCGGGTGCGTGCTGCCCAGCACCAGGATTTGTTTCCCGTTCCAGCCGAGCGCGGTGAGAATTTTATCCACTTCGGGCAGTTTGGAGGGATTGTCGCTTAACGTATCGTATTTTACGTTGCCGCAGACGTAGATATTTTCTTTTTTGATTCCCAGTTTTTCGTACCGCTGGGCGGCCGCCTGCGTGTGGAGCGCGGCAAAGCGCAGGGAGCCCAAAACGCGCGCAAAAAGCGGTTTAACCAGCGTATACGCCCGGGCGGACTTGGCGGAAATGCGGCCGTTAATAAGAGCGGCGGGTACGCCGGACTGGCGCGCGGCTTCCAGCATGTTGGGCCAGATTTCCCGTTCCACCACAAACAAACGGTGCGGTTTTGCGATACGCATAAAACGGCGGCAGGAGGGATAAAAGTCGAGCGGAGCCAGGAATGCTTTGGTAATTTGCGGGTTTTTTAAAGCGGTTTCTTTTCCGGCCTGGGTGGTGGTGGTAACGATGATATCTTTGCCGTAGAAATCTTTTAATTGGGCGATAATGCCTTTCATAGACATTACTTCCCCCACGCTTGCGCAGTGCAGCCAAACGGCGTTTTGGGGGATTTCCCCCTCCGCTTCCAGCCCGAACCGCTCGCGCAGTTCTTGTTTAAGGTGTTTTAGAAGGCCCCGTCGCGCGGAAAACAAAAAACCGAGCAAAACGCCCAAGGCCGCAAACGGAAAAAACAGATTGGTAAGAATAAGTAAAATAAGTCCCATATGTTCATTATATGATATTTCATTTGTCCGGGGGTATGAGATTTGGCGGTGTATATAGCAAAATCCGCCGCTCTCCTGTCGACGGCAGGGAGGATAGGGCCGTTGCTGTTTACGCGTTGCGGGCAGAAATAAAGCCCCGGTTCTTAATTAAGAGCCGGGGCTTTTAGTCTGTAATTTTTGTTATTTGGCGGAATCGTCTTTCTTTTTAAACAGGCTGCCAATGCCTTTTAAGGTATCTTTGGCGGCATTTACGGTTCCTTTTACCGCGTCCCCGGTGGTTTTAACGGCCCCGGTGGCTACGGCGCCCGCCGTTTGGGCGGTGCCGGAAACCACTTTTCCGGGCGTTTTATAGTTGAGGATTCCCCCCACCACGGAGCCTACGGTATTGAGCACGTCCAGCTTGCCGCTGGGGTTATCCATCGTGCCGCCGATTTTGATAACGACGGGTGTTTGGCTCGTCAGTACGGTGGCGGATACTTTCATATCCAGCGCGCTCGTACCGAAATTGGCCGTACCCTGGGCGTTAATGTTGGTGAGTTTGGATTCAAATACGGTTTTATCCAAATTCATCACGCCGTTTTTAAAGGTGTACACGCCTTCGGCTTTGGTGTAGGCGATTTCGCCTTTTTTGGCGCTGTTTTCCGCCGGGAACAAGTCAATGTTCAGTACTCCGGCCACTTTGCGTACGATGGTGATGGGCAGCAGGAGGATTTTAACGAATTTGTTTTCTTTTACAAAAGATTCCAAATCCGTAATGGCGCCCGGTTTTAAGGTGAACGCTACGGTCCCGTTGGTTTTGGTCATCGAGGGCGTAACGTTTTTGAGGTCGGCGTTTAAATCAAACCCTTCGGCGCGGAAATACGGCACGCGGATTTCCCCCACCTTTACGTCCGCTTTTACGTTCATCAGCGTTTCGGGGCCGGAAGAAGCGGCCGTTGCGGCAGGCTGGTTATCCGTTTGCGCGGGTTCTTCCGCGGCGGCGGACTGCGGGAACGAAGCCAGCGTCAGTTTATCCAGATTCAGTTTAAAAACGATGTTCATCACGTCTTTAATGTTTTTATAGGAAAAAGAGGTGGTGAATTTTTCGCCGTTTAACAGGCCGGACAGATTGTCGCACGAAACGTCGTTTACAGACGTAATTTTGATGGTTCCGTTCGTTTTGGACAGGGTGACCGGCTCATACAGCGCGCTGATGTCGGCCAGCGTTACCGTGCCGCTTACGTCCTGGCCGTTCATTTTGTCAGTGGCTTTGAACGCGCCGGAAATAACGCCCGCGGGGTTAAATCCGTCCACCACGTCCGTCATTTGCACGAGCTGCGCCAGGTCCGCTTTCAAATTGGCGGTTACGTTATAGGTGGGCGAAGCAGAGCCCCAGCCGACGGTCCCTTTGGCCGTAAGGCCACTGTCCTGCACGCTTAAACCTATGCTTTGGATGACTGCGGAAGATTTATCCAAATCGGCCGCCGCCTGCACTTTCATATTGATAACAGGAAGCGAAAAATTCGGCAAATCGGGCAGGAAGTCGGCAAAAATTTGGTTATTAATGCCGCTGAGCGTGCCGGAAAATTCAGCCGTCGGGGCGGTGAAATCTTTTACGCCGCCTTTTAACGCGAATTTAACGGTTTTGTAATTGGCGGAAACGTTGTTCGCCGTCACGTAGGCGTTTTTCAAATCCAGGTTGGCCAAAAATACGCGCAGCGCAATGCGGACGGGTACGGACACCGCCGGGCCGTTTTTCTCCTGGAATTCGGTGGTAAACGAAACGTTTACGTCAAACGGTTCAGTTAAATCAAACCCGTTGATTTCCACATTTAAATGTTCCAGGCCCGCGTTCATGCCGGTTTGCAGGTCTTTATAAAGGAGGTTGCAGTCCGTGACGGAAATTTTGTCCGCCAGCAGTACAAACGCGGAGAAAGAAGATTCCTTGTCCTGGGCGGCCTCCTGCGGGGCGGTTTCGTCCGCGGCGGGAATTAAACTGTCAAAATTAAACGAACCGTCTTTCTGTTTAACGACGTTTACGTTTAACCCGTCCACAATTACCGTAGCGATTTCCACCCGTTTTTTCAGTAGCGGCATAAGCGCCACTTTTACGGAGAGTTTGTTCGCCTTCACAAACGTTCCGGCCTGGAACGAGTCAGCTTCGGACATGGCAAAATTATCCAGCGTCACGCCGATTAGGTTGAAGGAAAGCCCGTCAAACGTAATCTCGCGGTGCAAGGTGTTTTTTGCGTAATCAAGCGCGATGGCTTTGATTTTTTCAGGCGGAAACATAATCCGCAGGGCCGCCAGGGCGGCTACCCCCAAAACCGCCAATACAAGGACGGTTTTTAACAGCAGTTTTAATAATTTCTTCATATTGTTACTCTACTGGCACGGCGTAATTTTACCACCGTGTAAAAAGGTTATTTTTTCCGTTCGTCTTCCGGGCGGACGATTTCGGCCTCGATTACGTTTTCGTCCTTTTTGCGTTCCAGGCGGAAACGCTGCACGTCGTTATGCAGCATGGCAAGTACGAGCAGCACAAACGCACCGTCGTCGGCAATGCCCAACAGTGGCAGCACGTCGGGCAGTAAGTCCACGGGGCTGAGCACGTATACAAAGCACAGCACCGTCCAGAACAGCGTGCTCCACGGCATTTTAAATTTCCCGCGCAGAACGGCCCACATCATGGGAAACACGGTCGGCAGGTCCGTCAGCAGTTCAATGGGATTAAACTTCACGTTTACGCTCCCTGCCCGGCCGGGGCGGCGTTTTTAACGTCTTCCGCCACGTCGTCCGCGCGCATGCCGAGGATGTTTTCATTCACGCGCATGGCGTAATCGCCGATTCTTTCAAAGTTGTTCAAAATATCGGCGTAGGCGGTAATGGAATCCGGCGTGGCTTCGGCCTGGCCGGCCAAAATGCGTTCGCGGCGTGCGCGCAAAAATTGTTTGCGCAGCGTATTGAGTTCGTTTTCGTCCCGTACGGCTTCCACAAACGTGTTGCGGGCTTTGTCGTGCCATTGTTTGGTGGGCTGCTGCAGGTCTACCAGTACGCGGCGGGTGCGTTTGGTGATTTCTTTGGTCAGCTTGGCAATGCTTTCCAAATCGTCCACGTCCTGGCCCTGGAACGGCTGTTTGGTGTGGAATTTTTCTAAAATACGCGCGATTTTTTCGCCGCAGTCGCCCATGCGTTCAATGCTGTTGAGCACGTCGAAGAGCGAGAACGCCTGTGCCACCGCGTGGCGGGATAAGTTCCCGTGCGTGAGCGTGGTTAAATAGAGGTTGATTTTATGTTCCAGCACGTCAGTGGTGTGTTCGGCGGCTTTTACGTCCTCGATTAAGCGCTCAAACATTTTGTCGTCGTCCACTTTTACGGCGTGGATGAGTTTGTCGGTCATTTTGGTTACAAAACTCATCATGCGTTCCACTTCTTTACGTACGGCGATAAGCGCCAGCTCCGGCGTTTGCGTAAAGCGGGTGGAGAGGAAAATAAGTTCGTGTTCTTTTTTGTCTTCGCGTTTGGTTTTGGGAATGAACACGAGCGTCAGCTTGGCCAGCTGCTTTAAAAACGGCAGCATGAGCGCGGTGTTAATCAAGTTAAACACCGTGTGAAACGCGGAAATATGGTAAGGCAGTACGGCCGTCAGTACGGCGGTTTCCTTGGTGTACGGAGAGCCGGGCACCAGCCAGTCGATGAAATCCACGAAGTGGCGGAAAATACACGTTACCCAAAATACGCCGATAACGTTAAAAAGGAAGTGCCCCAAAGCAGCGCGGCGTGCGTCTTTGCTGGCGCCGATGGCGGCTAAATTGGCCGTAATGGTGGTGCCGATATTTTCCCCCAGCACGAGCGCACAGGCCGTGGGAAAATCGATAATCCCGGCCGCGGCGCAGGTGAGCGTCATCGCCATGACCGCGCTGGAAGACTGCAAAATAACCGTCAGTATGGAGCCGCTGAAGATAAGCGTCAGCAGGTTGAGCAGGTTATCGGGGCGGAATTTGGATATCCACGCCACCACTTGCGGGTTTTGCGCAAAGTCGGCGGGGATGGCGTTTTTCATGATATCCAGGCCCAAAAATAAGAGGCCGAAACCCACCATCGTTTCGCCGATGCGGCGAATCAAAATTACGCGCGGAATAAACTGCACGAAAAAGCCAACGGCAATCACCGGCAGCGCAAAAAGCGAAATCTGGACGCTGAAACCGAACAAGCTGACAATCCACGCCGTGAGCGTGGTGCCGATGTTGGCCCCGAAAATAACGCCCAGGGCCTGGTAGAGCGTTAAGAGGCCCGCGCTTGTAAAACCGACGACCATAACGGTCGTGGCGCTCGAAGATTGGATAATACTGGTAACGAGTGCGCCGCAAAACGTGGCCGCGAAGCGGTTGGTGGTGGCTACGCCCAATAACTGGCGCAGTTTTTCGCCGGACGCTTTTTGCAGGCCGTCACTCATGATTTTCATACCGAACAGAAAGATGGCCAAGCCTCCGAATAAGTTGAGGGTGGTCAGCAGGGTAGACATACGGATTTATTCTCCTTATAGAAATTAACCGTCAAAAAAGGGAGAGCCCGCAAAACGGGTTCTCCCGGATGAAATAAAAGCGTCTTGCCGCCGCGCCGGTTTTGCCGCGCGGCTAAAGAAAGAATGGTACAGTAAATAAGGGCGCGTGTGGTCATTTGGACATTTTTACCGACGGCGCATCATCTTCTCCTTTTTGGGTTTTGTCTTGTTTTTGTTTGTTTTCCCACATGGTACGTTCCTGTTCAATTTGGCGCGCCATGTCGTCATCAAATAAAATGGTGGGCATACGGTCTTCTTCTTCGGCGTATTGCACTAAATCTTCGGGCTTGGGCTGGTATACCTGCTGCAGGTGCTGCTGGGTTACGCCGTCTTCCGCATTGGCGCTGACGGACGATTTAACCACTTCCACATTTGCCACGTCCTCCGGCCGGACGATGTTGCCCACGCCGGGCGGCAGGATGTTGTTATCCGCGCCGAATACCTGCGTTTCGCGGCTGTTTAATTTTAATTCCGCCTGCGGGGTGAACGAATCGCGGTTGTGGCCGTAATCCTGGTTTAAAAATACGAGCACCAAAAATGCGGGCAGGGCAAGCAGAATGGCACAATACAGGATACCTAATCCCACAAACACGCCAATCCAAACGGGCGAAAGCTGGGCCAGGTTAAAACTGTCTGCAAAATAAAGCGGGATGGCTACATAACCGCCGTACAGCACCGCGCCGACAAACAGCATGGGCAGCAGCATGATAATCAGCATCGCGCCCAGCGAAGTAAGAACGCGGGTGCCGGAGGTAAGCTGAAAGCTGTAGAGGACGGCTTCGATGGGGCCTTGTTCGCGAATGGCGATGGCAACGGGCGCATACAGCAAACGCGCGCCGACGTAGAGCGGCACCGCCGCAACGGCAAGGACCGTTAAAACGATAGACGCGTAAGTCCCGCCGGTGGCGGTACCCGTCATAATTTGCATCGTCCAGTTTGCAAACGAGTCCGACCCTCTGAAAAAGAATACAAACGCCAGCGTAAACGCGACCCAAACGATAGTGTAAAAAATATTGAAAATTACCTGGTACACCGCCGGAAATACGGAAGCGGAAAGCGAGTTGGAAACGGATTCGTCCGTCTTTTCCGCTTTCGCGCCGAAAATGCGCAAGAGCACCACGCTGAAATAAGCGGCAAAAAAGATGTTTGCCAGTTTAAGCATAAATACCGGCACACCCGCCCATACCAGCACTCCCTCCGCCAGCATAAAAAGTAAGACGGTGATAAGGTATCCCAGCAGTGCCCCGCCGCAACGGTTGAGCAGTGCAAACGACTCTATTAAAAGACGAGCTAAATTATGTTGTTCCCGTATTTCCATGGTTCCCCCATTCGGCGGTTTTTGTTTCTTACTGATATTATAGCAAAACGCGCGGAAGTTAAAACCGTTTTTCAAGCGCTTTGGCCGCGGCAAATCCGCTGCTCCAGGCCCAGTGGAGGTTGAAGCCTCCCAGCCGGCCCGTTACGTCCAATAATTCGCCGATGATATAGAGTCCCGGCACGCGGCGGACTTCAAACGTGGAAGGATTGATTTCCCGCGTGTCTATTCCCCCCGCCGTTACTTCGGCTTTGGTCAGCCCGGCCGTCCCGGCAGGGACAAACGCAAAACGGTTAACGGCCAGGGCAGCGGCTTCCAGCTGGGCGCGAGAAGCGTTGGCCAAGTCCCGCTCCAAGTTGCTGAGCAGCGCTTTGGCGATTTTGGCGGGCAGTCCTTTTTCGGCCAGCGCGCCGGAAAATGTTTTGTGCGAATTTTTTGCGGCGGCAAACACGCTGGCAACGTTTTGCCCGGGTAAAAAATCGATATACACCGTTTCGCCGGGCATACAAAAAAGCGAAATTTGTAATATGGCCGGGCCGCTGACGCCGTCGTGCGTAAAAAGGACGGGGCCCTCAAAACTTTTTTTGCCGCACCACACGCGCGCCGGAACGCTGTTCCCGGCCAGGGCGGAAAAACGGGCGCGAATTTCTTTAGGAAGCGTAAGCCCGACGAGTGCGGGACGTTCTTCCGCTTCGGCCAGACCAAACTGGCGCGCGATTTTCAGCCCGAATCCGTTGGCCCCCAATGCGGGATAAGAAAGCCCTCCGGCCGCCAGCACCAGGTATTGCGAGCGTACAGGGCCGGCGGAAGTATCGGTTACAAAAATTCCGTTTTCCTGTTTTACGTTTAATGCGCGTACGCCGAGCGCAAGTTGTGTATTTTGGCGTTTGGCGCGCGCCGTTAAAAAGCGGACGATGTCGCGCGCGTCTTTGGCAAATAGCTGTCCGTTTTGGCGTTCTTCCCACGGGATGCGTTCCTGGTCTAATAACCGGGTAAAATCCTGCGGTTTGAAAGCCGCCAGGGCGTTTTTGCAAAAATGTTTGTTTTGGCTGAGGTAATCCGCCGCGGAAACATGCGTGTTGGAAAAGTTGCACTTCCCCCCGCCCGAAACGCTTACTTTTAAGGCGGGTTTTGCATTGGCTTCCAGCACGATTTTACGCGCGTTAAAACTGCCCGCGCAAAACAGTCCGCTGGCGCCGCCGCCGATGACGGCGGTATGAAAAACGGTATTTTTCAGTTCATTCGCATCCATATATAAAGGATATCAAATTAAAGAGCCGTTCCGCTTTTTCTTGCGCTGTTTTGTTTGATAAATGCGGGGGCTAATATAAAAACTTAAGTGCGTTTTTTTATAAATTATGCTATACTTTATTAAGAATTATTATTAATAACATGCAAAATACATCTACTTCCATCTCTGCGCAGGAATTAAAAGCGCGCCTGGATTTTTTCGAAAACGAATGCCGCCAGCGCGGCCTGCGCGTTACCAACCAACGCCGGGAAATTTTCCGGGCGGTGGCGGCCTCGCGCGCGCACCCCAGTGCGGAAGCGGTATTTTTGCAGGTGCGCCGGACGATGCCCAACGTGTCGCTTGATACGGTATACCGCACCCTTACCTCATTAGAAGAAATGGAACTGCTCACCCGCGTGGGATCCTCTTCCAAAGAACGTTTTGACGGAGATATGCGCCCGCATGCGCATTTTGTTTGCACGGAATGCGGAGAAGTGTATGATATTTTCACCCCGCAGGATACGCTTTTTACCCCCCCGCAGGAAGCCTCAAACTGGGGCGAAGTAAAGCGTGTAAACGTGCAGTTTAAAGGAATTTGCAAACGGTGCCGCAAGTAAGGCGCCGGAAGGATTGTAGTCGTAAAAGGAGATAATTAAATGGAACTCAAAGGCTCTAAAACCGAAAAAAACCTGATGGCCGCTTTTGCCGGCGAATCTCAGGCCCGCAACAAATATACTTACTACGCTTCCAAAGCGAAAAAAGAAGGGTTTGTTCAAATTGCGAAAATTTTTGAAGAAACCGCCAACAACGAAAAAGAACACGCCAAGCTGTGGTTCAAAGCGTTGCACTGCAACGACATCCCCGCTACGGCCGAAAACTTGCTCGATGCCGCCAACGGCGAAAATTATGAATGGACCGACATGTATGCCACGTTTGCCAAAGAAGCCAAAGAAGAAGGATTCACCAAACTGGCCTACTTGTTTGAAGCCGTAGGCAAAATCGAAAAAATGCACGAAGAACGCTACCGCAAACTGCTGCACAACGTGGAAACGAAAGAAGTATTCCAAAAAGCCGGTATCGTAATGTGGGAATGCGCCAACTGCGGCCACATCCACATTGGCGAAAAAGCGCCCGAAGTGTGCCCCGTCTGCGCGCACCCGCAAGCGTACTTCATGATTCACCCGGAAAACTTCTAATTTCCGTTTGAATTTATTACAAAATCCCCGCCCAAACGGCGGGGTTTTTTTCTTGTCTACAGCCCCCGGCTATGCCGGGGAATTTATTTCTTCAAACAAGAAAACGCTATTGGCGCGGCGGATAAAATTAAATAGTTTTCCACACAAGAATCTCCCGCTTTTTTATGTTTCGTTATCCGCCGGGGCCATAAAAAAGCCGCCCCCGAGGGAGCGGCTTTTTAAGTTTACAGGAAACTTATTTGTTGACGGAAGCCATATAGGCCACGAGATCGAGCACTTTGTTGGAGTAGCCGATTTCGTTGTCGTACCAAGAAACGACTTTCACGAAGGTGTCCGTCAAAGCGATACCGGCTTTGGCGTCAAAGATAGACGTGCGGGGATCGCCCAAGAAGTCGGAAGACACGACGGCTTCGTCGGTGTAACCCAAAATGCCTTTGAGTTCGCCGTTGGCGGCTTCTTTCATCGCAGCGCAGATTTCTTCGTATTTGGCCGGTTTTTCGAGGTTGACGGTGAGGTCGACGACGGAAACGTCCAAGGTCGGAACGCGCATAGACATACCGGTAAGTTTACCGTTCAAAGCGGGGATTACTTTACCCACAGCTTTGGCGGCGCCGGTGGAAGAAGGAATGATGTTGCCGGAAGCGGCGCGGCCGCCTCTCCAGTCTTTCATAGACACGCCGTCAACCGTTTTCTGGGTGGCGGTGGTGGAGTGTACGGTGGTCATCAAACCGTCTTTGATACCCCATTTATCGTTCAAAACTTTGGCGATGGGGGCCAAGCAGTTCGTGGTGCAGGAAGCGTTGGAAACGAACTGGGTGCCGGGTTTGTAGGTTTTTTCGTTCACGCCGACGACGAACATCGGGGTGGCGTCTTTAGAAGGAGCGGACATTACCACATATTTCGCACCCGCTTTGATGTGGGCGGAGGCTTTTTCTTCGGTCAAAAAGAGGCCGGTAGATTCCACCACGTATTCGGCGCCGACTTTGTCCCAGGCCAGGTTGGCGGGATCTTTTTCGGCGGTTACGCGGATGGCTTTGCCGTTGACGATAAGTTTGCTGTTTTCAACGTCAGCTTCGATGGTGCCGTTGAATTTGCCGTGCATGGTGTCGTATTTGAGCATGTAAGCCAAATAGTCGACCGGGGTCAAGTCGTTAATACCGACGATTTCAATATCATTGCGTTCTTGAGCCGCGCGGAACACGAAGCGACCGATGCGGCCAAAACCGTTAATACCTACTTTAATAGTCATAGTTGTACATCCTCCATGGATTTTTTACTTCCAAATATATTTTACAATTTTTTCCGCCTTGCGTATACGCGGATTTTGTCCAAAGGGTTTATTCCCAACGCAGGTTGAACATTTTACACCAAAGTTCGGCTTCCAAATAAGTGCCTTCCATAACCTTTTGGGGTACTCGCGGAATAAGGCCTTCGCTTTCCCAAGAAATTAAATTAACTTGCTCAAAAAAATCGTCAATTACCGCTTTTATTCCCGAAGTATAATAAATTTGCAACTGCCGTTCTTTATTATGGAAAACAGAGGTAAATTCCGGGTTACCGTGTAAGCGGTGGAACAGGGCGGGTGCGTTGTTTTGCATTTCCGATAAATTAATGGTAAAAACTTCGCCGCGCGCGCGGGCTTTTGCTTTCATATTCTGATGAATTTGCTCCAACGTGCTTTTGTTGACGATGTGATGGGCCCCGTTATACCCGCGGGTAAGATTAATTTTTTGCCAAGCGTTTTGGTAGATATTTTCGATATTATCGGGTGATTTGTAAGAAAGTTTTGTCATGGTACGCAAATAATTATATCCGCCGTATATATTTTCCGGACGGTTTAAGCGGGGAATGGCAAAATGCGCTTCCATGTAGATTCTGGAAATAGTGGCGGCATTGATGTGAACGGGAACTTTTTGAGGCCTGGAAAGAACGCAAGGATGACGTGAAGTGCATGCACGGACAGCTAAGGGCAGTTGAGCTTTTGGCAGCAAAAGCGTGCGGGAAATAACAATCGGCTGGAAAGCCGTCCTGATCGTTGTCGGAGCTCTGACGATGGAATAGGCGTTCTGGCCGAATGCACTGCATGAAAATAAACCAAGCACCAAAAACAGCAGCAGTTTTCTCATAAGGGGCCTCCTCCCGCGGGCGGCTTACCTTACTGTAGTATTATTTTGTCGGGTTGTCCAGGGAAATTTAGGCCCAGGCTTTGCATAGGTCCACCCACGCGCTCGGGCGGGCGGCGGCTTCCAGCTCGGCCGGGGTTAATTTAACGGCCGTATTACGAGAGCCTCCGGCGGGATAAATGGTTTCAAAGCGTTTGAGGGATACGTCCAAATACACGTTTACCCCCTCCTTGGGTGCAAAGGGGCAGACTCCGCCGGGCACAAAACCCGTCATTTCTTCCACGCGTTCGGGCTTAATCATACTGGCTTTTTGGCCGAAGAAGGCTTTAAATTTAGCGTTATCCACTTTTGCGTCCCCGGCGGCCACGATTAAAACGGCTTTGCCGTTTACATCAAACGAAAGCGTTTTTGCAATCAGTTCCGGCTTGCAGCCCAGCGCGGCGGCGGCCAGTTCCACGGTGGCGCTGGATTCATCCAGCGTTTTCAAACGGTCTTGCAGGCCGCAGGCGGCCAGGTGCTGTAGTACTTTTTCTACGGAGTTCATACATATATTTTATCATTTTAAAGATAGGTTGTTTTGCTGGGCCTTGTCGTTGGCTCTGTAAGTTCGCGACATGTCTTGAGCAGTGTGGCCCAGCTAATCAGATGGGCGCGGAGAAGTTGGGAGCCCAGCCTCTGGGCCTTGTCGTTGGCTCTGTAAGTTCGCGACATGTCTTGAGCAGTGTGGCCCAGCTAATCAGATTGGCGCGGGCAAATTGGGAGCCCAGCCTCTGGGCCTTGACTTGGAGTTAAGTCCAGCGTTTATAATATTATCATACGGGAGGTAAATCTATGAAAAAATCACCCATTGATACAGTTTTTGCGCAAGGAGAAAGCAACCCTTACGGCAAATTTTTTACCGGGCAAACGTATCTGACGATGCTCAGCGCGGCGGACCCTGTTTTTAACGCCCCCATCGGAAACGTAACGTTTGAACCCGGCGCACGCACCCACTGGCATAAACATGCGGGCGGGCAAATCCTGCTGGTGCTAAACGGCGAAGGACGTTACCGGGAGCGCGGCAAGGAAATCCAAATCTTAAAAAAGGGCGACGTCGTCCGTATCCCGGCCGATGTTGAACATTGGCACGGAGCCGCGCCGGACAGCTGGTTCGTGCACGTATCGGTAGAAACCAATCCGTCCAAAGGCCCGGCCACGTGGCTGGAAGCGGTGACGGACGAAGAATATAAATAGGAGTTTTAATAACTATGGTTTTGGAAAACATCAATTCACCTTTAGACGTAAAAAAATTATCTCTGCAGGAAGTGGACGTTTTAGCGCAGGAAATGCGCGAAGCGATTATCAAAAAAGTAAATACGGTGGGCGGCCACTTCGGCCCCAATCTGGGAATTGTGGAGGCGACAATTGCGTTCCATTACGTGTTTAACTCGCCGGAAGATAAAATCGTGTTTGACGTATCCCACCAGTGCTATCCGCACAAAATGCTGACGGGGCGCAAAGAAGGCTTTACCACCCCGGAACTCTACGGCAAATATACGGGTTATACCGCGCCGGAAGAAAGCGCGCACGACTGGTTTAAAGTGGGGCACACGTCTACGTCCGTCAGCCTGTCCGTGGGGCTTGCCAAAGCGCGCGATTTAAAGGGCGAAAAAGGCAACGTGCTGGCGCTCATCGGCGACGGTTCCTTAAGCGGCGGCGAAGCGTACGAAGGCCTCAACAACGCGGCCGTGCTGGGCAGCAACATCATTATTTTGGTAAACGATAACGATATGTCCATCGCCGAAAACCAGGGCGGTTTGTACGAAAACCTCCGCCTGCTGCGCGAAACGAAAGGCCGGGCGGAACTTAACTTTTTCAAATCTTTGGGGTTTGACTATGTGTATGTGGACGAAGGCAATAATACCGCCAAACTGATTGAAGCGTTCCAAAAAGTAAAAGATTCCCCCCGCCCGGTGGTGGTGCACTTGCGTACGTTAAAAGGCAAAGGCTGCGAAGCTGCCGAAGAGAACAAAGAAATGTTCCACTGGATTTTGCCCGGCACGCTGGACCGCCTGGGTCAGCCTGCCGCACCCGCGCCGGAAACGTACCTCTCCATTACCACGGATTTTATTTTAAAGAAAGCCGAACTTGATAAAACCGTTACGGCCATTACCCCCGCCACGCCCGGCGCGTACGGATTTACCAAAGAATTCCGCGCCAAAATGGGCAAACAATATGTGGATGTGGGCATCGCCGAAGAACACGCGGTGGCGTACGCTTCCGCCATGGCCAAAGCCGGGGCGCGCCCGGTGCTTGCCGTGATGAGTTCGTTTATCCAGCGCGCGTATGACCAGCTGTCGCAGGATTTGTGTTTGAACGGTTCGCCGATTACCCTGCTTATTTATGCGGGCGGTTTATCCGGCGCGGACGCCACGCACCTGGGTACATTTGATATGACGCTCCTGGGCAACATTCCGGGCCTTACGTATCTGGCTCCCGCCAATAAAGAAGAGTACGAAGCCATGCTGGAATACGCCCTGACGCAAAAATCCGGCCCGGTGGCGATCCGCGTCCCCTCCGGCCCCGTTATCAGTACGGGCGTAAAGGACGAAACGGACTACGCCAAACACAACCGCTTTCACACGGTGCATAAAGGCAAAGACGTGGCCATCCTGGGCTTGGGCGGATTTTTAGGTCTTGCGCAGGACGCGGCGGCGGAACTTAAAAAAACGCTGGGTGTGGACGCGACTGTTATCAACCCGCGTTTTATTACGGGTCTGGACGAAGAACTACTTAATGCGTTAAAAGCCGACCACCGCGCCGTAGTCACGTTAGAAGACGGCCAATTAGACGGCGGCTTTGGCGAAAAAGTGGCCCGTTTCTATGGCGACAGCAACTTAAAACTACTCTGCCGCGGCGGCAAAAAAGAATTTACCGACCGCATGCCGCTGGAAGAAATCTTCACGCGCTGCCGCTTGACGCCCGCGCAAATCGCTGAAGACATAAAAGATTGTTTAAAATAAAAGCGTTATAAGGCCGCCCCTGCACAATTAAATGTGCCGGGGCGGTTTTTAATGTCTTGCTATTGCAATATCGTACCCGAAAAAACAACCGCGTAAAAAGCCCCCTCCAAACTTTGAAGGGGGCTTTTTTATGTAAGACTGCTTTTAAGCAGGATTAATTCTGTGCGGGCGTTTGTTCCGCCTGGGCTTCTTGTTTGCGTTTGCGGGCTTCCCACTTGTCTACATACGTTTGTACCAAGATGTAGAACAGCGGAATCAAGATAAGCCCCAACAAGGTGCCGACGAGCATCCCCCAAAATACCGGCACCCCAAGCGCGCGGCGGCTGGCCGCACCCGCGCCCGTGGCCACTACCATCGGCAGCATACCCAAGATGAACGTAAAAGCCGTCATCAGTACGGGGCGGAAGCGCTGGGTAAGTCCGTCCAAAGCCGCCGTATAAGCGGTAGTGCCTTTTTCGTGTTCGTCTTTGGAAAACTCTACAATCAAAATAGCGTTTTTAGCGGCTAAACCAACGAGCAGTACGAGCCCCAGCTGCGCGTAAATGCTCAGCGGCAGGTTCGTAATCCACAGCCCGAAAAGCCCCCCGCCTACGGCCGCTACGACGGACATCAATACCGGTACGGGAATCGTCCAGCTTTCGTACTGCGCCACCAGGAACAGGTACGCAAATACTACGGCCAGCAGGATTAAGAGGCCTAATTGCCCCTGGTTTTGCTTTTCCTGATAGCTCATACCGCTCCATTCGTAAGCGTAGCCGGCGGGCAGATTTTTCATGATTTTTTCCGTAGCGTTCATGGCTTCCCCGGTGCTGGAGTTGGCCGCGGGAGAAGCGCTCATGGTAGCGGACGGATACTGGTTGTAACGCGTAATCTGCCGCGGAGACAATATATAACGCAAGTCTACCAGAGCCCTCAAGGGAACCAGCTCCCCTTTGGTATTGGGAACGTACATCTTGTTGATGTCTTCCGGCGTAACGCGGTACTTGGAATCGGACTGAATGATTACCTTGTTCACCTGCGTACCGAAGTTGACGTCGCCAATGTACGAAGACCCTAAGTATTGTTCCAGTACGGAATATACACTGGAAACGGGCACGTTCATGGCTTCGGCTTTGGTGCGGTTTACGTCCAAGTAGATGTTGGGCGTATCGGCCTTAAAGGTGGAATACGCAAGCATCATGGACGGGTCCATCATCATTTTATAGGCGGTACCGTTCGCGGTAGCGGCGAGTTGCTGATAGTCGAAGTCATTGAGCGTTTGCAGGCGCAAATCAAGTCCGCCCGTGGTACCCAAACCGGGAATAGACGGCATTTCAAACACACGAATGGTGGCTTCGGGCACTTTGGAAAGTTCACGGGTCAGCTGATTGACGATACTGCTTTGGTGAAGCTCTCCGCTCTTGCGTTCGTCCCACGGGTTGAGCGATACAAACGCCATAGCGACGTTTTCCCCGCTTCCGCCCAGCATGCTGTGGCCGATAACACCCGTTAAATGTTTTACGCCGGGCGTTTTTTGAATAAGAGGCGTAATGTTATCCAGCACCGCTTTCGTGCGCGCGAAAGCCGCGCCTTCGGGGAGTTGGATATCCATCATAATAACGCCCTGGTCTTCCGTCGGAATAAACGACGTTTGGCTGAATTTTACAAAAGCGCCGTCCAACAGTAAAAATCCCGCAAACAGCAGCCCGATAATCAGCATTTTACGCGCGATTTTTTTAACTACCCCTCTGTAGCCGCGGGCGCCGCGCTGTACGGCAAAGTTAAACCAGCGCAGTAAAAATACGTTGGTTTCCGGTACCGGGCGCAGCATGGTGGAACAAATGGCCGGCGATAAAGACAGCGCGTTAAGCGTAGAGAAACACACCGCCACGGAAATGGTAACGGCGAACTGTTTGTAAATTTCGCCCGTGATGCCGCCCATAAAGCAGATCGGCACAAAGATGGCCAAAAGTACCAGCGTGGTGGCGATAAGCGCGCCGGAGAGTTCTTCCATGGCCTGGGTGGTGGCTTCCACAGCACCTTTGCGTTCGCGGTTCATTAAGTAAATAACGCGTTCCACGACGCAGATGGCGTCGTCTACCACTAGACCGATAGCCAGTACCAATGCAAACAGCGTAAACAGGTTAATGGAGTAACCCAAGGCCATCATGACGGCAAACGTACCAAGTAAAGACACCGGGATCGTGGCAGAAGGCACCAAGGTAGCGCGCCAGTCTTGCAAAAATACGTAACAAACCAGCACCACCAAAATAAACGTGATGAGCAGGGTTTCCACTACTTCGTAAATAGAAGCGTAAATAAAGTCCGTCGTATCTACGGAAAATTCGTATTTTAAATCTCCGGGGAAGAATTGCTGCAAGCGTTTGAGTTCCGCTTTTAACAGTTTCATCGTTTCTACCGCGTTCGCGCCGGAAGCAAGGTTAATCATGACAGGAACAGACGGATTTCCGTCAAACTGGGCGGCGTAACTGTAGGATTCTTGTCCTTCGTCCACTTTGGCGATTTCTTTTAAACGGACTTGCCCCCCCTGCGCGTCGGTACGGACGATAATATTTTCAAAGTCCGGCGCGTTATTCAAGCGGCCCTGCGTCTGCAAAGCATACACAGTCAGTACGTTTCCGTCGTTGGGACGCGCACCGATTTTACCCAAAGAAGGCTGATAGTTTTGGCTGGAAATAGCACTGGTTACATCGGCAAGGGAGATGTTTAAAGCGGCCATTTTATCCGGGTCCAGCCACACGCGCATACTTTTGCTGGAGCCGAACACCATCGCTTCCCCAACACCGGAAATACGGCTGATATTTTTGGCGACGTTGTTATTTAAATAATCGCTGATTTCCAATTCCGACAGCTGCCCGCTGGGAGAAGAAAATGATACAAACCCCAACACATTGGACGATCGGCGGAAAATAGATAAACCTTGGCGCGTTACGTCTCCCGGCAGTTGGGAAGTAGCCTGCGAAACGCGGTTCTGTACCTTTACCTGGGCGATATCCGGATCTACCCCGGTTTTAAACGTAACGGTTAGCATGTAAGACCCGTCGGTGGAAGAGGAACTCATGTACAGCATGTCTTCTACGCCGTTTACCTTGTCTTCCAGCGGGATACCCACCGTTTTGGCGATTACTTCTGCACTTGCACCCGGATATATGGCACGCACCAAAACTTCGGGTGGCGTGATTTCCGGGTACAGAGCGATTGGCAGCGATTTGACTGCAATCAAACCCGCTAAACAGAGTAAGAGCGAAATGACCAATGCAAAGCGGGGCCTTTTAATAAAAAATTTAGAAAACATGCTTTCTTATGCCTCCTGGGCGTTTTTTACTTCGGCGGCCGGTTCTTCCGCAGTGGTAT
Source organism: uncultured Elusimicrobiales bacterium (assembly GCA_910576915.1). Classification (GTDB taxonomy): domain Bacteria; phylum Elusimicrobiota; class Elusimicrobia; order Elusimicrobiales; family Elusimicrobiaceae; genus Avelusimicrobium. Next base: position 13,702 of record CAJTJT010000004.1, on the reverse strand, counting down.
TGGCCGGAGCGGCGCTAAGCGCGGCCGGAAGCACGGGGGCTTCCCCGCTGCTGACGTTCACCTGCTGGCCGTTTTGGAGTTTCTGGTGACCGACGGGTACAATGCGGTCTCCTTCTTCCATACCGGAAACGACCACGTATTTATCTTCCACCATGTCGCCTACGGTAATGTATTTCTGCAGGACGGTATTGTCCGGCGTTACGGTCATTACATACTGGCCGCTGGCGTCCTGCGCCACGGCGGTTTGCGGAATCAAGATAACCGGGCGGAATTTATCCATGCTGACAGTGACGTTTACGTAGTTGCCGGGGATTAATTTGCTGTCTTTGTTCCCCGCCTGGGCGTAAACAGCCATGGTGGCGGTTTGGGCGTTAATTTCGTTATCCGCAAATACGGCGGCGGAAGGAATGTTCACGCGTTCGCCGTTGGGCAGCTCAATCTGGATATCGGGCGAGCTGGTGGTGATTTGGTCCATCCCGGACAGACGTTCTTTATCGGTAATGGAGAACACCACGCGGATGGGGTCCATCTGAATCACGCGCGCCAGTTTGCTGGCCGAAGCGTTGGCGTAGTTGCCTTTGGTCAAAAGCGCTTTGCCGATGTAGCCGCTGATAGGAGAGCGGACTTCGGTATATTCCAGGTCCAGCTTAGCGAGGTCCAGGCTGGCCTGGGCGGCTTTCACGTTGGCTTTGGCGTTGGCCAGGTTGCTTTCGGCCAATTCCAGGTCCGCCTGGGAGAGCATTTTTTCCTTATAAAGGGACAGTTCGCGGTTGTAATCGCTGGCGATTTGTTTTTCGCTGGCGATGGCTTTATCAAGCGCGGCTTCCGCGGCGGTGACGGCGGCTTTATAGCGGGCCTGATCGATAATAAAGAGCACGTCTCCCTCTTTTACGAAAGAGCCGTCTTTAAAAAGCACTTGGTCGATATAACCCGAAACCTGCGGCGTAACGTCGGACGCGTTAATGGCTTCCACCTTGGCGATAAACGTTTTGCCGATCGCCACCGGGCGTTTGTGAAGCGTCTGCGTAAGCACGCTGGTTTGGCCGGCGCCGCCAAATTGCATTTGGCCGCCGGAGGACAGTTTGCCTTTAATGACAAACCCAAAAAGCCCCCCGATTAACAGGACGGTAATATATTTTGCGTAACGAATTGCGGTTCTTTTTTTCATAAATTAATATTTCCCAATGCTTCTGTACAGGTTGGCTTTGTTCAAGAGCACGCTGTAGAAAGCCGTAATTTTGTTTTGGCGCGCGTCGGCCAGTTGGGCCACGGCGGAAAGCAGATTTAAAATATCGCCTTTGCCTACTTCGTAATAACGGAAGGCGACGCGGTGGTTTTCTTCCGCACTGGCCAAAATGGTTTGGCTGATTTCGTAGGAGCGTACGGCCGTTTTGTAATTTTGGTACGAGCTCCACACTTCGTTTTCCACCTGGCGTTTAAGCGCGTCCGTATTGCGCTGCGCCTGTTTGTACTCAAACGAAGCCTGCTGGATGTTGTACGTATTGGAAAACCCGGTAAACAGCGGCCAGGAAAGGCGCAGGCCGGCGGCGTTATCCGTAGCGTACGGGTTGGAATGTTTCCAGTTATCGTTATACGAGGCCGACGCCACCGCGCTGATAGACGGCAGTGCGTTGGTTTTGGCCGTATAGACGTTCGCTTTTTGGGCTTCGGCCTGGCTTTGCGAACTCTTGATTTCGGGGCGTTCCTGCAGGGCCGTCGCCATCAAAGATTTGATGTCGTCGTTTTCAATCTGTAAAAACTTTTTATCGTTCTCCGGCTTGGCAAGTTTTATTTCCGTATCCGGGGACAGGTTTAAAAGCACCGCCAGCGCACCTTTATATTGGTTGATTTGGTTGGCGGCCTGAACGACGGTTAAGGAAGCCTGTTCGTACTGGGTTTGGGCCTGCAGTTTGTCGCTGAGGGATACCATGCCCAGTTTATAACGTTTTTTGGCTTCGTTGTAAGACTGGTTATACGTCGCCAAACTGGCTTTGGCGCTGGTCCAGGATTCCTGCGCGGCCAGCAAATTAAGATACGCCGTTTGCACGGAGAGCACTAATTTTTGCAGTTCCGCGTTATAGGTAAAATCGGCCGCTTTAAAGTACGCTTTGGTAGCGTCAATGCGCGCGCCGCGGCCGCCGAAATCAAACAACAGCCACGAAGCCTCGGCTTTCCCCTGGTACGGTTCCCCCTGGACGTAGTCCTGATGTTCTAACCGTTCCCCCGTAATGCTACCGGTGCCCGTTAACGTAACGGACGGCAGATATTGGGAGCGGGAGGCTCCTACCGCCGCCTCGGACGCTTTTACCCCCATATATTGGGCACTTAAAGAAGGATTGGTGCAAATGCTTACCTGGATTAAATCCGCCAGGTCCAATTCTTCCTGTGTTACATCCTTATCAATACAACCCTCGGGCGGGCGCGTGTTGTATGCTCCCAGCGGGTCCAACGCCGCGCCGGGCAAAGCCATACAGCAGGCCGCCAACAGTAAGACGTATTTTTTCATTGTTTCGTTCATCCTTATTTGTATATTAAAAAAATCTTCAGGCGGTATTTTGACAAAAAACTTACCGCTCGGTAAATTATATCAAAAACAGCAAAAAAGGTTCAAGTTTTTAGTCGGTAAAACGCGGTTGGGTGATTTTTCAATCTTGCGGAAAAAACGGGGAGATACAGCGCGCCGCCGGGGCAGATAAAAGCTGGGCCCGGGCGGCGCGGTTCTATAGCGGGTGAAGCGGAAAAGTTTATTTGTTTACACACTCCGCCAGCGTTTTTAGCAGGGTGTGAACCTCGATGGGTTTGGCGATGTGCCCGTTCATACCGCTTTGCAACGCTTCTTTTTTATCTTCTTCAAAAGCATTGGCGGTGGTTGCGATGATGGGAATGGACGCCAGGGCTTTATTTTCCAGCCGGCGGATACGCTTGGTCGCTTCGTACCCGTTCATGACGGGCATTTGGATATCCATCAGCACCGCCTGGAAATGGCCGGGCCGGGAATTTTTTATCATTTCCACCGCGATTTGCCCGTTATCGGCCACTTCTACGGTGAAACCTTCTTCCTCCAAAATGGATACCGCGATTTCCTGATTAAGCAGATTATCTTCCACAAGCAGGATATGCCACGCGCGGGAAACGGCGTTGTCGCCGGAAGACGCATTTCCTTCCTGTGTATCGGCCGGGCCGTTTTTTGGGGCGGCGCTGTCGTGCTCTCCGGAGTTTAACTTGAGCGGCAGACAAACGATGCACTCCGTCCCTGCGCTGCGTTTGCTGTGTACCGTAATGGTTCCGTTCATCAGGTCAACGATGTTTTTGGTAATCGCCATCCCCAGCCCGGTGCCCTGCACGCCGCTGAGGGTGGAATTCCGCTCCCGTTCGAAGGGTTCAAAAATGCGCGATACAAACTCCTCGCTCATGCCGATACCCGTATCTTTAACGCGGAATTCGTAATTTGCAAAGCCGGCCTGGGAGCTTTCTTTCTCGATTACCCGGACGCTGATTCCCCCCTCATCCGTATATTTTACGGCGTTGCTGAGGAGGTTCAAAAGCAGCTGGTTCAGGCGCAGGCGGTCGCACAGGATGTTTTCGTGGCGTACGTCCACCTGTATATCCAGATGCAGGTTTTTGGCGCGGACGTCGCCCTGTATAATCGTTTGCAGATTATGGATAATTTCGGACAGGAGGCAAAGGTCTTCTTCCAGGCGGATTTTTCCGCTTTCGATATGGCTCATATCCAGCACGTCGTTAATAAGGCCGAGCATGTGGTTGCCCGACGCCATGATTTTATTTAGGTATTCTTCCACCAAGTCCCGGCGGCCGATACGCGTGAGCGCCAGGTTGGTAAACCCGATGATGGCGTTCATGGGGGTGCGCAAATCGTGGGACATGTTGGATAAAAAGGTGCTTTTGGCTTTGCTGGCGCGGTTGGCCTGGGCCAGGGCTTCTTCCAAAAGGGTGTTTCTCTCGCGGGCACTGCGGGTTTCTTCGTCAATGTTGCGAAGCCCGATTACCACGTTATGCGTTTTATCCCAATCGCCGGTACGGGAGGCTTTTAATTGGCAGTAAAGCGTCTGCCCCTGGCGTACGATGCGGTAGTTTAGAGAGCAGATGGCTTTTTCGCCGAGCATTTTTTCCAGGTTTTCGCGGGAAACGAACTGGCGGAACAGTTCCCGGTCCTCCACGTGAACCCAGGCGGCGATATAGCGTTCCAGCGTGCTTTCTAAGGATAATTGGCCGGAAAAAATGGGTTTTAAATCGGTCTTTTCGGAGGAACTGATACGGAGCGTTTTCCCCTTCCCGGTTTCCAGATTAAAGTGGCAGACCAGGTTGTACTCGATACACAGGGCGTAAATCAGCGCCATTTGGCGGGTTTGCGCTTCTTTGAGTTCCCGGTCCTGCTGGAATTTTTGGGCGGTACAGTCTAAAAGATAGCGCTGGAAGAGCAGTTGGCCCTGTTCTTCTATTAATTTAATATTGCCCATTACATAAAGGATTTGACCGTTTTTGTGCTGGACGCGGTATTCAATGTCGGCGGCGTCCCCGGGAGCTTTTAACGATTTGATTTTTTCGCGCAGTTTGGGTTTGTCTTCTTCCATCACCGAGGCCGCGATTAAGTTAAAACCGTCCGCCTGCATGGCTTCCAAAGACGGATAACCTAAAATTTCCAGTGCGGCGCGGTTAATGCTGATAATTTGCGAGCCGTCCACGGTGTGCAACATGACTCCGCAGTCCAGGGTGGCAAACAGGGTTTCCAGCTCTTGGTTTTTTTGGATAACTTCCTGGGCGTAGGAGCGTTCCTGCGTAATATCAACGGCCAGGCCCGCCGTCCCCATGACGCTGCCGTCCACGTCGTACAAAGGGGATTTATAGGTGGTAAGAATCCGCGGCCCCTGGCTGGTTTGGATGGTTTCTTCGCTCACGCAGGTTTTCCGCGTTTGCATAACGGTTTGCTCGGATTTGATACAGGCGGGATCGTCAAATTCCACATTCCAAATATAGGCGTGTCCGCGTCCTTCCACGTCTTTTTTGGGTTTGTTAACCACCCGGCAGAAAGCGTCGTTTACTTTTTGATGGATACCGTTTTTATCTTTGTACCAAATCAAATCGGGGCTGCTGTTAATGGTACTTTCCAGGTATTGGGAAGTAAGCCAAAAATCTTTACGCAGTTTAAACTCCCGCTGCCAGCGGGAAAAGCGAAACCGAACTTCGGCCTCGGACATAGGCAGAATCCATACGTCCGCCAGTCCGGGCAGAAGCGCGCCCAGTTCTTCGCGCTGTTCGGTGGTAACCAGGGCGATAACTTCCCCCTGCGTTTTTTTATGTTGCAGGATTTCCCGCACCGTTTGGGCGGCGTTTTGGCCGCGTAAATCGGCCAGGGTCAGGTCGGCCCGGGCTAAAAAATCGGTATGCAAATGTTCGCTTTCAAAAAAATTGTGGGAAAAAGACGGAAGAGGAGAAATCTCTTTAATAAGGGAGGACAATCCGTGCGGCTGTCCCATAAGATAGAAATGTACGAGGCAGTGATACATAGAAATTTTCCTTAACAACAGTACAGTTTGTGTAATTTCGGCGGCTTGGCGCCCCCCAGAGGGGTGACCCATAGGGTCAGTTTATGCCGCTCCAACTCTCTCTAGAAATTAAAAAAGCGTCCTTCTAGACGCTTTTTTTAAATTTTCTGCAGTTGGGGATTCGGCTTCCGGTAAATTTCCTAACGGAAATTTCCTGCAGCCCGGGCTCGCGGTACTCGCCTTTGCCTTACGGCAAAACTCGTACATCGCTCCGCCTTTCGAATCCCTACGCGATGCAAAGCAGTTTGCATCGCTCCAATCTACACAAGAATTAAAAAGCTCCACCAAAGGAGCTTTTTAATTCTTACGGAGAGGGAGGGATTCGAACCCTCGATACGGGAATTAACCCGTATAACGGTTTAGCAAACCGCCGCTTTCGGCCTCTCAGCCACCTCTCCAAAATCTTGTTATTTTGCCGGAAATTACTTCCAACGTATATATTATAACAAAATTTTTAAACTTTGTCTTTTAAAAACTTTTCTTTAGGCCTTCGGAAAGCGGCGTAAATTGCTGGCCCGTTAACTTGACCCATTTGGCGTTGGAGCAAATCCAATGCCCGGGGATGACGGCTTCTTTTACTTTGTCGTAATTGAGTGCGGGCTGCGCGCCGGTGATGCGGGCGGCGGTTTCGTAAATCCACGCGGCCGCGTTCATCAGCCAATGCGGGGCCTGGGGCATAAACGGTTTTTTAACGTGCATGGCATTGGCCATTTCGCCGATAAAATAGTCCCAGCCGTAGACGGCCGGCTCGCAGATAAAAAAGGTTTCTCCCCCCGTATCCGGGCGGGAAAACGCAAGCCATAACGCTTCCACCAAATCATCCACGTGTACAAAACTGAAAAGCCCGTTGCCGGAGGTGTTTACCATCAGCCCGCGTTTGACCCACGCGGCAATTTTGGATACGCCCGAATCGTTGCGTCCGTATACAATCGGCGGGCGGATAATCGTCCATTTTACGCCGGGGCGCAAGGTTTTGGCGGCCTTTTCGCCGCCCAGCTTGGTGATGCCGTAGTCCGACACCGGGGCCGGCTCCATTTCTTCGGTGCGGGGCGCGTTTTTATCGGCGGCGAACCCGCTGGCGGCCAGGCTGGATACGTGCACAAACGTTTCCACCGAAGGAGTGTTGTTGACGGCTTCCACCACATTTTGCGTGGCGGTGATGTTGGCTTGTTCAAAATCCCGGTAATTAAAACCAAAAATCGCCGCGGCCAGGTGGAATACACCGCTGCACCCTTCCAGGGCTTTTTGCAGGGATTTTACGTCGTTATAATCGGCCTGTACAAGGGTTACCGCCGGATTGGCTGGCTGTTTTTTAGGTTCGCGGCGCGTGGTAATGCGCACGTTATAGCCTTCTTTTAACAGCTTATCCGTAAGCGCGCGGCCGATAAAGCCGTTTCCGCCGGTAATTAAAAGGGTTTTTTTCATAATTATTCCACTTCGATTTGGATAGAATCAATCAGTTCGTCCGTTTTTTTGGAAACGGTTTTTTTAATTTCTTTTTTCACATTGTCGCCGTCCATATCCTGGTTGATGAAATTTTCCGAGCGGCGCGCGTTGCGGCGTACGAAATCGAAATTAAATTTAAAACGTTTCAGGCCTTTTTCAATATCGGCTTTGGAGGGAATTTCCCCGTATTTTATTTTATTGATAGGAGTTACTTTGTCTTCCTGCGGGAAGTACCACAGCAGAGTATAAAATACCGCGCAAATAAACACGAGGCAAATTAGTTTATTGAGCGTTTCCAGGCGGTAGAGGCCGAAGATGTTGGAAATGATGGAAAGTATCATAATCGCGCCCGTCCACATGGCAATTAAAATACCGATAAACGTCCAGCCCGCGGCGTCGAAATTAGGATAGCACACCATCACAACAAAACAACATAAAAGCAAGATTGCAAAACGCTGCCAACCGTTCATACTTATTTCTCCTGTTTAAATTCTACACTGACGGTAAGTTCGTCTTTTTCGTAATACATCGGAAGCGGCGCAAACGGCCCCGCGTTGATGACGGCGGAGGAGGCGGCGAAGTCGAACGTATCGTCGCCGGATTTGCGTTCCACTTTCAAATCTTTCACTTTCCCGTCGCGGGCGATGGCAAAGGTGACGAGCGCGGCCAGCGTAGAGCCGGCCGGACGGCGTTTTTCCCACTCAATCCACAGCGAGTTACGCACCTGGGTAATGTACCACGGATACGGGAAGTTTGCAAAATCGGTTTGGATGTTTCCGCCCTCAAATTCGCCTTCTTTGGAGGATTCTCCCCCTTTTTCCGCGGGTTCGTCGTCCAGCACGCTGGGCGCGCCGAGGGGTTCGGCTTTGGGGGCCGGTTTTGCCGCGGCCTTTTTGGCGGGTTGTTTTTTGGCGGAAATTTCTTCTTTGGAAGCGTAGGCTTTTTTAGCCGGTTTTGCTTCCTCTTTTTTTACTTCGGCTTCTTTGGCCGGAGCCGGGGCCTGTACGGCCGCTTTCGGCGCTTTGGGGGCGGCGGCTTCCTGCCCCGTGGTGGCGATTACTTTGCCGGAGCCGATAAAGTCAATCGTATACGTAGCGGAGGCTTTTTTGGCGGACGGCGCCAAAGCCAGCAGCAAGAAAAGCGCCGCCAGCACATGCAGTCCACCGGATATTGCCGTATACTTGTTTAACATTAATTCTTAGCCAGTACCCCGATACCCAGTTTGGCCGCGCCGAGTTTTTTGGCCACGTCAAACACGTTTACCACCTGCTGGACGGGCACGTCTTTATCGGCCTGCACCAGGATGGTTTTTTTATTGGCTTTGCCTAAGCGCAAAATCAGTTCGCGCTCCAGGGTTTTAAGGGTCAGTTTTTTATTCATGACGGAAATCGTCCCGTCTTTTTGCACTTCCACGCGGATGACGTCGTCGTCCGTTTGGGTGTTTATGGCGTTGGATTTGGGAAGGTCCACCGTCAGCTGCATTTGCACCAGCATCGGGCTCATCACCATAAAAATAATAAGCAAAATCAGCGTGATGTCGATAAACGGCACCATGTTGATTTCGGCCATAACGGTTCTGTTTTTATGCGTGCTCATGGGTGATTAAAAGCCGCCGTCGTTCTGGCGGAAGATAAATTCGTTTGCGGCGTTTTCCAGTTCCTTGGCAAAATAGTTGGTTTTGGACAGGAAATAGTTGTACGCGATAACCGCCGGAATAGCTACAAACAGCCCGGCCGCGGTGTTGATTAAGGCTTCGGCAATACCGGCAGCCACGACGGACGCGCCCGCGTTGGCGGCGGCGCTGGTGGCCAAATCTTTAAACGCGTGCATAACACCGATAACCGTACCGAAAAGCCCGATAAACGGGGTAATGCTGCCCAGCGTGCCCAGCACGGTCAGGCGGCGCTGGAGTTTGGAAATTTCCCAGTCGATTACGTTGTCGGCCAGTTTTTCAAGTTCAGCCTGCGGGCGGTTGCGTTCTTCCAGCATGCGGGACAAAAGCTGCGCCGCGGGCGTATTTTTGACGACGTCTTTTTTGCAGGCTTCTTCCACTTTTTGGTAATTTTCGGAGCGGAGCGGATGGCGGGAATACGCAATCAGCTTGCGGGATAAATTAATGGCCGAACGCAATTTAAAATACCGTTCCAAAATTACGGAAATGGAATAAACGGACAAGAGTAACAGTAAAATCAGTACGGGTCCGCCGGCGGCCAGCAGTTCACGCAGGTTGGTCATGTTGGAAAAATCCATGTTTTAATCTCCTTGGGGTGTTACGCCCGAACGAAAAATATAATAAAAATCTGTATTAAAATGTTTGCCATAAGGCCGGCCGCTACGTCGTCAAACACCACGCCGAAAGCATTTTCCATGCGGTCGAAGGTTTTTACAAGCCACGGTTTTAACGTGTCAAACGCCCGGAACAGCACAAATGCGGCCAGCAGGTACGGCCACGTGCGGGGCAAAAACGCCATGGCGGTCATATAACCCGCAATTTCATCAATGACGATTTTGGGATTATCATGCCCCGTGTATCCCCTAAATTGTACTTTTTTGCATACCACTACCGCAAATACCCAAAACGCCAGCATGAGTACGCTGTACAACATTTGGTCCTTGGGCATAACAAGCACCAGCGGAATCCCGACGAGCGTACCCAAAAATCCCGCGCCCGTATTCTTTTTAAACGGAATTACAAGGGCGGGCAGATAGCTGATAAAACAGCCCGTGGCCAGGGCGCGCCAAATTACTTGCACGGCAGACTCCACGATTTTTTCAAGAGGTCCCAGTTGTTCTTTAAATAGGATACCGCGCTAATCCACGTAATCACGGCCGCAATCGCCGTGATGGCATACGGGATTTTGCACAATAACACAAACAGGAATACGCAAACTTCGCGCGCACAGCCCGTTAACAGGTGGGATAAATGGTAAACGTCCAGCACAAAGAAAATAATGCCGATGGCCGTCATCTGGATAACAGTTTTAAATTTCCCCCACCGCTCGGCTGCCATTACTTTGCCTTCCAACGCCGCGATAACGCGCAGCGTGGAAACCATTAATTCGCGCAAGAGAATAAAGAACACGGCCCAAATCGGTACGTCAAGCTCTTTAATGCCCACAAACGCAAAGAAGGCCGCGGCCACTAAAATTTTATCCACAAACGGGTCCACAATCGCGCCGAAAGGCGTAATGGTATTGGTTTCGCGCGCGATTTTTCCGTCCACCCAGTCCGTGCTGGCGGCTAAAATAAAAATCATCGTGGCGACCAGGCGCGCCCAGCCGCACGGCATTAAAATAAACAAAAACATGACGATGGACAGCGCGGCGCGCGTGAGCGTAATTTTGTTGGCGAGCGTCATTTTCATTTAAAAAATCCTCCAAATGTATTTTCCGCCAGCGGCGCGTTTTTGCGCGCGGCGGATAAAGTGGCTTTCGTTAACATCAGGTCCGACTTGATGGCAATTTCCGCGGGGAAAAAGTCTTGCTTGGAAAGCGTTAAATACAGTTCGTATTCCTCCCCCTCTTTCGGCGTTAATACAAGGACGGCTTCCTGCGGCGTTTGGCTTTTTACGGCCGCGTTGTGTTTATCCACGAGCGCGGTGTAATTGCCGAAATCAAACAGCGCCTGGTTGGGCTGGCCTTGCTGCCAGTCCGTCCAGGAAAGCGTGGTAACGTGCGCGCCCGCTTCGTCCAAAATGATAATTTCCTTTTTATCGGTAACGGCGGACTGCTCGGTTTCACCCGTGCGGGTGAGCGTATCCAGGCGCAAAAAGTTACGGTCGCGGTCGTAGGACAGGGTGCCGCGCGAACGGCTGACCTGTACGCCGTCGTAAGACGTGGTTTGTTCAAACTGAGTGGAAAGAGTGCTGAGTTTTTTATCCCATTCTTTTAACCGCTGCGCTAGTTGTTCGGCCGTGTAGGTAACGTCCTTTTTCGGCTGCGGAGCAGTTTTGACGGCAGGCTTTTGAACGGCCGGAGCCGCCGCTTGGACCGGGGCTTGCGGTTTGGCGGGTTCCGCCGCTTCCTGCGGTTTTTCCGGCGCGGGCTGAGGTTTATCGTCCGTGCAGGCGGCCAGCGAACAGGCCAACAGGACGGCTAAAAAAAGGTTATTTATAGACGGTTTCATACGTTTCTTCCTGGTAAGTTTTGTCGTACGGCAGGCTGCTGAGTTCCTCGATGGCCTGGTCAATCATTTCGTAATGGATTTCCCAGCGGTTGGAACCTTCCGGTTTGGAAATATAGCCTTTCATTTCCAGTACGCTTAACATATTGGTCGCGCGCGCGCTGGAACCGAAGTGCGCTTTTAACAAGTCCTGCGATACGCGGCGGCGTTCTTTAATTAAATTGAGGCCCTGCAAGAGTTCTTCGGGCTTGGTGCCCAGGCCATCCTGCGGGCGTTGGCCGGCGGGCTGTTCGCTCACTACCTGGACGGGATAATCCGGGCCGCCCTGCGAACGTAAAAAGTCCGCCACAGCGTTGATTTCTTTTTCGGACACGTACGCGCCCTGGATACGCAGCGGCGTTTTGTCCGAGGTGCTCTGGTAAAGCATATCCCCGCGGCCCAGGAGGTCTTCCGCGCCCGTGGCATCCAAAATTACCTTGGAGTCAATGCCCGAAGCCACCTGCAAAGCAATACGGGACGGCAAGTTCGCCTTAATGATACCCGTAATTACTTTTACGGACGGACGCTGCGTGCACAAAATAAGGTGAATCCCCAGCGCGCGGCCCATTTGCGCCAAACGCTGGATGGAATCTTCGATAGAGGCTTTGGTCTGCAGCATGAGGTCGGCCATTTCGTCGATGATAACAAAGATGTAAAACATCTTTTCTTCGTTATGTTCTTTGGCCCACTGATTGTAACCTTCGATATTTTTCACCTTGGCAAGCTGCATGATTTGCAAGCGTTTTTCCATTACTTTAACGAGCTTCTGCAAGGACTGCGCCGCGCCGTTGGCGTCGGTGACTACGTCCACATCGTCGCACGACGTTTTGGGGTCGTACAGGTACGGGATGCCTTCGTACAGCGTCAGCTCCACGCGTTTGGGGTCAATCATTAAAAATTTGACCTCGTCCGGGCGGTGCTTGTACAGAAGCGACATAATAATCGTATGCAGACAAATGGATTTACCGCTGTTGGTGGCCCCGGCAATCAAAATATGCGGCCATTTTTCGGCCACGGAACCGGCCGGGTCCCCGTCGGCATAGCGGCCGAGCGCAATCGGCATGACGGCTTTGGAAGAAGCGTACACGGGCGACTGTAAAATTTCTTTCATGGTAACCATGACCGGGCGGTCGTTGGGGATTTCGAACCCGACGGCGTTTTTACCCGGAATAGGCGCCTGGACGCGGATGGCGCGCGCTTCCATACTGGCCTGGATGTCCTGCGTGCGGGCCGTAATGGAGGCGATGGTCACGCCCGGGTCGGGCTTGATTTCATAGCGGGTAACCACCGGGCCCGGCGATACGCCCGTTACGCTTGCGCGGATATCAAAACTTTTGAGCGTATCTTCCAGGCGGCGGGTGGCCTGGGCGATTTCGTCGTCCGTCGGCCCGACAAGGCCGTCCCCTACCGGGTCAGCCAGCAGTTCAAGCGGCGGAAGCCGGAAGGTTTTGGGATCAAATTTTTTCACTTCGCCGTTTTCATCGGTAGCTTTGGCGGGCGATTCTTTCGGTTTGTCTTCGGTTAAATGCGGAGCGGAAATCTCTTCTCTGCGCGGAAGTTTAACGGGTTCGGCCACCGCCACGGGGCGGCGGATTTCCGGCTTGGAGCGGTGAATTTCGGGCGCGTCGTGAATTTCTTCGGCTACCGGCACGGCGATTTTTTCTTTGGCGGATTTGTCGGCTTTTTCTTTTATTTCGGCGCGGCCTTCGGTGATTTTTTGTTTGAGTTCCGCGCGCGCTTCCAGCCAGCCGTCAAAATCGTTGCGGATAAACTGGACCGTTTTTTCCAGCACCACGGACCACGGAATCGCAAACAGCATATGGAGCCCCACCAGCATAAACGCCAGGGAAAATAACGCGGCCCCGACGGAGCCCGATACGCCTTTAAAAGCGTAAAAAACTTTTTGCCCCACAAAACCGCCGCTGATAAGCGAATCGGTAAAAATAAGTTTTAAAAGCGTTAGAAAGCTGGACGCGGCCGACAGCGTTACGCCCGTTCCGATTAAAAAGAATAAAAACGACGCGCTTTTTTTGCGCATGGTTTGCACCAGCCAGTACGCCAAAAACAGCGGCAGGAGCCCGGCCGACTGCCCCAGGAGCTGGAACAATTCTTTGGCGACCTGTTCCCCCGCCTGCCCGCTGGAAACGTTAAACCATAAAATGCAGAACAGCCACGCGCACAGACTGCCGCCTAAAATATACAAGGCGGTGCGAATCCAGGCGTTGGAAGAAGTTTTTTTCGTTTTCCGTTTGGTTTTTTTAGCGGCGTAATAATAGTGCTTGGGCATATAGCTTATTTTACCTTTTTTTAGGCGGTTTAGGTAGATTTTCTGCGTGTGCCAAAACGGGGGCCGGCATGGGGTTGCAAACAGACGAAAAAAACATAAAAACTATTAAAAACGTCATACTGAACTTTTTTCAGCATTATTCCTTATTTACCCTGTTATACAACCATGTAAACTACCACGGGCTTCCGCCCGTGGCTTTTACGCTTCGCGCGTTTCAAACAGCCATGCTGTTTGGCAGGACTCT